>CALJAA010000119.1 GCA_938028465.1 uncultured Granulosicoccaceae bacterium
CGAACTATCCTAGGCGTATTACCAAGGTGTTTCACTATTACGAACCTCTGGATAAAGAGAGTTATGATTTTGAAGCAGCTTACTTCTGAGTAAACCGGCCGGATCATCGGGTATACGTCGCAATAATTGCTCCGCACTTTGTTGTTGTTCGGTTAAAGGCTCAGGAGTCAGTGCTGAAGCCTGTGTTTCTGCTGCATTTTCTTCGCCTTCCTCGTCACTTTGTTGTTGAAATAATTCTTCAGCCTTACGACGTTCTTCAGCAGCTTCCGACTCGCTTAATTGTTGCTGCTCACCTTCTTCGCCCTGCTCACCTTCTTCGCCCTGCTCACCTTCTTCGCCCTGCTCGCCTTCTTCGCCCTGCTCGCCTTCTTCGCCCTGCTCGCCTTCTTCTCCCTGCTCGCCTTCTTCGCCCTGCTCACCTTCTTCGCCCTGCTCACCTTCTTCGCCCTGCTCGCCTTCTTCTCCCTGCTCACCTTCTTGTTGTTCGCTTTGTTGGAGCTCAAGCAGTTGTTCAGCGATCGCCTTGTTGTGCAAAGCCGATTCATGATCAGCATCGCGAGATAATAGCTCATCAAAAGTTGATATCGCTTGCTCGTAGTCCCCTGCCTTTATCGCCGAGGTAGCAAAATTATAAAGTAGCTCTGAGCTATCCGATTCGGCTTTTAATCCAGCTAATGCATCAACTGCTTGCTGATGCTCACCTTTCGCATCAGCAGCTAGCGCTTTCCAGGCATCGTTTGGAGCATCGACTGCCAATGCGTCAAAATCACCTTTTTCATACTGCGCCGCGGCTCGTTGCTCAGGTGTTTGCCATAGGTCACGCCATTCAAACGCCACGGCTTGTGCTGAGCAAACCCATAGAATCACCAATGCCGCTATACGTGTGATCGTAGACCAACTCACAATGAAGCCCCTCTTCTAAACAAAGGTAGTAGCAGAAGCATCAACACCGGTATTAGGTACGGACTGTATTCGATCCAATTAACAACATCGGTGTTGGTGTCATCTGTATTGGTCGCAGCCTGTACAGTTAGTTTCTTTTGAACGCTCAGCAAAGCATCAATATCGCTATCACCATCAGATAACAACACTGCGGAACCGCCAGCTATGTCCACCAAACGTCGGTAGTCAGCGATTTCAACACGCGGCACAACAACCGCGCCCGTTCTATCTTTTACAAATTGCCCATTGGCATCACGCAATGGTGCACCACCGGCAGTACCAGCACCCAACACAGATAACTTGAAACCGGCATCACGCGCACGAGTTGCAGCCTTGCGTAAACTTTCATTAACGCTGGTATCGCTGATCATAATAATTTGACCATCGTTAGCGCCCGCTTGTTGTAGCAACGCAATGGCGTTGTCCACGGCTAGATCGGCACGGCTACCACCGACGGGCATGATATCTGGGGAGAGAGATTCAACAAAGGCACCGAGTGTAGCGGCGTCATCGGAAAGTGGGCTGATCACATAAGGCCGTTCGCTAAACGCTATTAAACCCATCTGCACCCCTTTTGAGCGCTCCAATAAATCTCGTAATTTATACCGCGCCCTCACTAATCGAGACGGCTTTAAATCATCCGTTAGCATCGAAGCAGATAGATCAAACACGACAACCTGAGCTTGCTGTTGCTTGAATGCAGGTGCTTCTTTTTTATCCCATACCGGGCCTGCCAACATTAACAAGGCTACCAAACAAAACAATAAACTCAAGATAGGCAACCATCTAGAACGCTGACCAGCAGACTCCAACACGTAGGGTTGCAACGCAGGATCAACTAGCGATTCCCAATCACCTGATTGAGTAGTGCGACGCCAGACGAAAGCGCACAGCACAGCAAAAGGCAATAAACCCCACAACCACTCCGCTCGTAACCAAGTAATATCAGGCACGGTTAACACCTACCACAGGTTTGGCAATACCAGATAATAGGTACAATAAAAATGAGAGCAATGCAAAAGCCAAGGGCCATACAAAGAGCTCCGTTACACGACGAAAATCATCCGTTTGGATTTCATTAGGCTCAAGGCGATCTATTTCTTCATAGATTTTTTGTAACTCTCGCTTATTACGCGCCCTAAAATATTTACCGCCAGAAATATCCGCGATTGCTTGGAGGCTAGCTTCATCCAATTCATTGCGCCGTCCACCAATCGGCATACCAAAAATACTCGTGCTCTGTTGCTCCGACCCAATGCCGATTGAATACACGCGTATGCCTTCTTCAGCGGCAAGCCGAGCAGCGCTGGTAGGGGTTACAACGCCTGCAGAATTAGCACCATCAGTTAGCAGTATCAATACTTTTGATTCTTCTTCTCGTGCACGTAAGCGTTTGACACCCAAACCCAGCGCATCTCCGATTGCTGTTTTTCTACCGGCCAAACCAATCGTGGCTTCTTCAAGAAACTCCTGAACCGTTTTGTGATCAGTGGTTAACGGTGTTTGCACATAGGCCTGCGAACCAAACAATATTAAGCCCACTCTGTCCGCGCTTCTGCGCTCGATAAAATCGCTAGCCACCGTTTTGACAACAGCCATTCGCGTGACACGCGAGTTTCCTTGGTAGAGATCTTGTTCGCCCATGCTGCCAGAGATATCAATACACAACATAAGATCACGGCCACTCAGCGGCACCGATAATGGCTCACCAATAGATTGTGGTCGCGCCAATGCCGCTGTTAATCCAAACCAACACAGCGATAACAAAATGAGGGAAGCAGAGCCGACTGATACACGACTTCCACTACCAGAGAGTTTTACAAATGGGCCAAGATCGGGCACCAATAGCGCATCCGATTTTTTTTCAAATCGATTTGGGTGCAAGAAATAAATCACTAAGGGCAATGGCAACAAAAGCCAAGCCAACGGCCATAACCAACTAATATCATTCATCGTTGATTGCGCTGCCATTTGTGCTTGATCAGCATTTGTTTTGCCAGCTGCTCAAGGGCATTACTGATCTCGTCAATTTG
The DNA here is from genome assembly GCA_938028465.1 of uncultured Granulosicoccaceae bacterium. Taxonomy (GTDB): domain Bacteria; phylum Pseudomonadota; class Gammaproteobacteria; order Granulosicoccales; family Granulosicoccaceae; genus Granulosicoccus. The sequence goes on from CALJAA010000119.1 coordinate 2,976, forward strand.
CTTGGGCTCTATCGCTGGGTTTAATTGATAGGGCGCTTGCACAAGCAGTTGCCCCGCTCCATCACTAAACACTGGCTCGCCGCAAATCGAATCTAACTGTTGCAGCCAACGTTCACCAACAAGGCTTGCTGATGTTGTACGCGGTACACCCACTAGTGCAAGCTTGCGTGCCAATACGGAACACCTAGCTAAGAGCACATGCTCGCTTTGTTGCTCAGCGTTGTTTCGTATCGTGTTGATTTCATCCATTGCTTGACGAAACCAATAACGCTGGCGATGATTTTTTTGGTAACGCCAGCCGGCATACACTGCGGCACAAAGCAAGGCCGCTACTAGCCACCAACCGATTGCCGGTAAGCTACTGACTGCGGGTGTTTGCAAGCCATGCAGCTGATCTAATAGTGCCTGCTTCTTATCCACCGCGGCCAATCCTTTGCCACAAGCATGGCGGCAGCGATGACAAGGCCCAGGCCAACATTGTGCAAAACTGACAGTGACAACCGTGAAACTTTGACATGCTCAAACAGCTAACTATTAAACGAATGATCAGGCATGAGTTTAGACGCCTTTAGCTAATTATATATTGTGTTCTCTGCTTCTGGCTTCAAGGGGATAAATCCTTCCAAATTCACATTTTTCGGTTGACTTACCCACGACCGACAATCGGCCGTAAAAATCGAAATTTCTATTTAATCTGTAGCGTTTGTATGCGATTGTGAACACAAAACCAGCCGGAGCACCGCCAATGACAACTCAAAGCAAGCCAGCTACCAAATGGGGCATCAATAACGACTACGGCACGCTTACCGACGTGTTACTCGGTAAGCCCGAGTATTTTCAATGGGTGGAGGCTGGCCCGCTAATCGGCCGTACGCTAGCAAACGCTCATAAAACGGGCGCAAAGTTTGATTTGCAACTTGCGATGGCGCAGCATGCGGAGATGGTATCGATTTACGAAAGTATCGGTGTTAATTGCCACTACCTCGATTCTGACGAAATCTTGCACCGTAACTTCTTCGCTCGCGATAGCTCCGCCATGAGCCCTTGGGGCGCTTTAATTTGCCATATGCAACTTAAGGTGCGTCGCGCCGATTACGTCACTGCGATCAAGTTCTACCAAGACAACAATATTCCGATTTGGCAGTACGCCTCCGCAGGGCATTTTGAAGGCGGTGATTTTAATATCATTGCGCCAGGCAAAGTATTGATTGGCTATTGCGGCGAACGATCCGAAAAAGCAGGCTCAGAGCAAGTAGCAGAATTTGTTCGCGCTGAAGGTTGGGAGGCAGTGGTAGCACCAATAAGCCGTGAGTTTGTGCACATGGATGGATTGATTGTGCCTCTAGCTAAAAATTTGGCTGTCGCTTGTATCGATGCGATGGAGCCTTGGCTGGTTGACACCATAAAAGCGTGGGGTATTGAGATAGTTGATGTTGATTATCGAGAGGCTAAAAACTTAGGTGTTAACTTAGTAGCGCTTGGCAACGATAAGGTGTTGTCCATGGCGGGGGCGGTTGAACTAAATGCAAAGATGCGAGCCCTAGGGTTTGAAGTATACGACCCCGATATGTCTATGTTTACCTTGGGCGGCGGCGGTGTACATTGCTTGTGCCAAGCCCTTCACCGCGAGGATGAACCACTAACAGCTTAGCTGCACCAGCTATGGAAATGACTAACTGCGCCCACCGATAGATTGCAAGAGTTGCATGCTGGCAGCATCCAAAGCCTGATCGCAGGTAAGGAGTAGGTGGCGGTTACGGCCGTTGGCGAAAAATACACTCAGCTTTTCGGTATGAGCCTCAAAGCGTTGTTTGTGTTGTTTTTGCTTGCGCGAATCCATGCTGATGTTATTAAGCCTCTCACCCTTAGCACTCCGGTTTGCAAAACTGAACTGGCCTTTTGCCGGTAAGCTCATCTCTAGCGGATCAGCAATTTGTACGGCAACAAAGCTGAGCTTTTGCAGCAAGCCACCAATTGCGCGCTGCGCCTCTTCGTCAAATTCTGCAAAGTCGCTAAATATGATAACGGTAGTGCCCGCAGCTACGCCGTGATTTAAACGTTTGAGGCTGGATGCCAATGCGCCGGTTTTTTGGGCTGCTACGGTTTGTTGAGCATGAGCAATATCTCTAAACAAGCCCATCAAGCCGCGTCGCCCTGCTTGCGGGCGCACCTCTCCATGCCAGTCATCAGCTATTACGTAGCCGCCCACTCGATCACGATTAGATACAGCACACCATCCGACTAAGGCTGCCAAACGCGCAGCCATGACTGACTTAAACATGCCTCGTGTAGCAAATCGCATATTGGATCGCATATCGATTAGCAACAGCACGGGTTGCTCGCGTTCTTCTACAAATAACTTGGTATGCGTATGCCCCGAACGTGCAGTGACCTTCCAATCGATCATGCGCACATCATCGCCTGGCTGATACTGTCGCGCTTCAGCAAAATCCAGCCCCCTACCGAGATTGCGGGAAATTGAGGGGCCAGACATGGGCGCGCTACTGCGCTTGAGTAATTTTTTATTTAGCGCTTGAGATAAGGACCTAAGCCCTACCAACTCATCCAACGACGTGCTGGCCGGCGATAAGGCTATCGATTTTTGAGCAACTCTTTGGCTCACGAGTTATGGCACTGCCACCAGTTGGACCAATTTGGCGATAACATCATCCGCCGACACACCATCAGCTTCTGCCTCATAAGACAACAGCACTCGGTGCCGCAATACATCAGCGATAACTAATTGAATATCTTCGGGCGAAACGTAATCTCTACCGGCAAGCCAAGCATGCGCACGAGCACAACTATCGAGTGCAATGGTTCCGCGAGGGCTTGCGCCGTACTCTATCCAACGTGCCAAGTCTGTATCTGCAGGTTTACGCGTTTCAGTTATTAAACGAATAATATAATCTTCTATGTTATTCGCTACGTGTATTTGCATCACTTCCGCACGCGCTTCAAACAATGAATCTCTTGATAGCGACTGTGCATCTGCTGCAGCGGTAACGATCTTTGCATCTTGCATAGCTTCATTTCGCACTAGACGCAATATTGCCGCCTCATGGCTTGCATCCGGGTAGCCTACCAGCACTTGCATAACAAAACGATCAAGCTGCGCTTCTGGCAACGGATAAGTACCCTCTTGCTCTATGGGGTTTTGCGTGGCCATCACCATAAACAATCGTGGCAACGCATAGCTCTCATGGCCAACTGAAATTTGATGTTCCCCCATTGCTTCGAGCAAAGCTGACTGAACCTTCGCAGGCGCACGATTGATTTCATCAGCCAATACCAGGTTATTAAATAGAGGACCTTTTTGAAAAACGAAGGTGCCATCAGCAGGGCGATACACTTCGGTACCGGTTAGATCTGCCGGGAGCAAATCAGGGGTAAATTGCACTCGTTGAAAGGTGCCCTCTAAGCTATTGGCCAGTGTTTTAACTGCACGCGTTTTGGCAAGCCCTGGTGCACCTTCTACTAAAATGTGGCCATCCACAAGCAAGGCAATGAGCATGCGATTGACGAGATGTTGTTGCCCAACAACTGAGGCTTCAAGCTGCTGGCGTAGCGAATTTACTAAATTGATAACACTCATGGATCTGTATAAAGCTTGTTCGGTTAGTTGACGTCGATAATAAAGTCTATGGATTCATTTTGATAGATTGCGCGAACGGTAACCTCACCACGAGTTAGCCCTGTAATTCGGCCCTTTGAACCCGAGGCATTGCTAACGGACGCGACGCTTTCATCTAGACCCACAATATCCCAGGTAGCGAATCTCGTCACGTCGTTATCTTCATCGTAAATGGCGCCAGTCGCAATTTGTAGTTGCACTATTTCACCTACGTTCAAATCAACATCAGTACCATCTTCGGCAACGAGTTGAGTTATTTCAGGTGTAATGGTGAGCGTCGCTGATGCGCTGGTATCAGCACCACATGCGGCTTGCACTACCACTGAGCCTTCAGCCTTTCCGGACAATAAACCCGTGTTGCTTACATCGGCCTGATCAGTACCCTGTGTGATTGACCAAGCAACCGCACTTGAAATATCAACTGCCTCGACTTGACCCATATAGCTACCTTGCGCAACCAACTGCAATGCACCGTTGGCAGCCAAGCTGAGACCATCTGTTAGTGCAATTGATTCGAGCGAGCTATCAATGTTAAGTACTCGGCTACCACTAATACCATCAGATGTAGCGGTAAGCGTAATAGCCCCAGGTGTTGTGCCTGTTAGCGTAACGGCGCCACTCTCTTCATCAACCGAGATGGACCCACTTTCAGTTGGCTCCAATGACCAACTCACAGTGTCGAGATTTCGGCTTGAATTATCTGTGAAGATTCCATCAGCAGAATACGTTTGCGCTATGCATTGTTGTAATTGTGGAGCGCCCTCGATTTCGCCAATCTCGCTCAGAACCCCAAACGAGACTTCGACAGTCAGTGGTGGCGCGAGTACATCACCAATCGACACGTAAATATCAACCTCATCTTCTAGCAACCCAGTAAAGAAGCCGTCTTGATTGATTGTGGCAATGCTGGCATCAGAGACCGACCACCGCCGATTAGTGGAGGCGATGTCGATAACTTGATTTGCAGTGTTTCGAGCCTCAAGTGAAAACGAAATGAGCTCGTCTGGGTTAACCGTTAACGGAGAGTTGGAACCCGCGGGAGGCACGATGCGTAACGAAGCTAAATTTAATCGGCTAGCCTCGACAGGCTCGGTTAGGTCGCGCGCGTCGCCTTCGCAAGCACTAAGTGCCAATGCACTCAGCGCAAGCAACGATACATTTAACAGAGAAGCTAGTTTCATAGTAACTTCACCCGTAGCCCTATTCCAAAACCATCAACGCGTAACGGTGCGTCGACATCGTAGTTGCGGTACTCAAACACTAACTGCATATTGCGGTAACGATCAAACGTTTTTGCCAAGCCAAGGCTGATCCGCGCACCGGTGAAGTTTTCTTTAGCTAACTGCCGGGGGCTCGTCAAGGTGCTGTATTGATTAATTGAATAGGTAACATAACCCAACAGGACGTAAGCTTGCAGCCCTCGTTGGCTTGGGGACTCAAACCTAGCGGCAATACCGCTAGCCTCATTCACTTCGATCTCGAAATCTTCTTCTCGAGCTTTAGAGGTAGCGCGGTCATAAAACAGCTCAACACCAATGTTAGGCCTGACATAGACGCCCACTGAACCACTAGCAAACCCAGGATAGAAATCCAGATCGGAATGTTGAACACCGTGAACGCCTAACTGCAACTCGCCATAAAACTGACTCTCGGCAACAGCCGAGAACGACGAGAATGTTAGTACCAAAGCCAGCAGCCAGCGCATGACTCACCTTAAGAAACGGATCGAATCATTAAGATAGCATTATGTTGACGTGAATGCCTGAACACAGGCATGTACATGCAGACAGATCAGACGGTTTTTGCCAGACTTTGCAAGACGTCATGCAGCGGTTTTGGCTCATTGACAACCGGGCCAGAAAAGCGACTCACACCGAGCATCGCTAGGTGGCGTAGCTCTTCTTCGTTATCAACGTGAGACGCAACCACAGTCGTGTTGTTCTGTTCGGCAAACGTGACCAAGGCTTCAACCGCAGCATAAGCACTGGTACCGGCTTTAAAATTCTTACTCAGCTCACGCCCCAAATGCAGCTCATCGTACGGTGCATGTTTGAGTGGCGCCAATACATCCAAGGTACTTGCTCGTATTTCAAAGCCTAAGCGCGCGCCCCTGGAGTGCAGGCCGTAGTGAAATTTATCAATTGCTGGAGAATCGTACATCGATGCTAAATTATGCAACACAAACGTTAGGTGACGGATCGGGTTGTGCGCGAGCGCGTTAATGCGCATGAGGTCATCAGCCAAATCAGGAACCGTTGCAACAGCTCTTGCAGGGACAGGTATTACAAAGCCGATTCGCCCTAAGGCCGTTGGACTCAAGCGCGACGCAGATTCCAATGCCATGAGTAAAATCCATCTGGCAAGATCAGCACCACCATCACCATGAGCAGCAGCATCTTCAAGCAGCTCATGCATTTTCACACCGGGCTGAAGTTCATCACCGATCGTTAACGGCTCGACCATCACCCATTGCGACACAATATGACGACGTCGTGAACCCATTCGACTCGTTTGATAATTCGGTATTTTTGGCTGCAACGACGCCATGGCAACACCATAGAGCTCTTGCTTGCGCCCATCTTCTGGCAGGTGGCTTTTCGTACTGGATTCGGGCTCAGGTGTCCCCGCATCAATTCTTTGGAACGTCAGTTCGTCAGACTCAGACGAGGCAAAGTGTGCCGAGAATACCGCTCCCCTACCTGCCTCTTTTGCAGCGTACAAAGCTTCATCGGCTGCAGCCATGAGTGTCGTTGGCGTCAACCCAGCTTGATCGATATGGATAACACCAATACTGGTACCAACACTTACTCGCTGCCCTTGCCAGTTCAGACGGTATTTTTTAACAAACTCCAGCACTGATAATGCAGTACGCTCAGCGTTTAATACGGAGGTGTCTTTTAGGAGCAGAGCAAATTCATCACCGCCCAAGCGTGCGACTAGATCGTTGGTACCAACAACGCGACCAAAGCCTGTAGCGATATCTTTAAGTAGTGCGTCACCCGCAGCGTGCCCGTATAAGTCATTCACCGGTTTAAATCGATCAAGATCGATCATCATCAATGAATGACTAGGCGTGTTGTCGCCGGCAAGTTGCTCTAGGCGTTGTTCGAAATGCCTACGGTTGGCAGAGCCGGTCATTGGATCATGCAAGGCTGCATGATTGTCAACGCTACGCGCAATTTCTAAAGCACGGCATTGCAAGCGTAAAAAGATGACAGCCAAGCCAAGTGCGGCAATAATAAGTAGCGCCACAATGACAACTAGGATCGGCGCTTCGCCAACATCGCCACCAGGTAAGCTACCTGACCCGAACCGTGGAATGACTGATGCCACCGATAGTAGCAGTAGCAGAAGAGTCAATCCAGTCAGCGCAATTTTATCCGACTTACCGAAAAATCGCATTGCGGGAAACTGTGGTTTACGAAGCCAGTTCAAGTCCATTAGAAACCGATACACTATAAAGTTGATCTTATAATTTCAGCCATCGGCATCATCTAACGGACATGTACTTTAACTTGTGAAGCACGTCACGATTTGATTAACACTTCGTGTTTACGGACGCTCAAAAGTCGAAAAACTAGGGGCAAACAGCGGCACCTAGGATTGGCCCGAGTATTTCGGACTGCACAACAACGGCACAGCCCGTATTGCTGTCAGCGTTGGCTGCCACCACAAAACTATGCTGGCTTTCACCTGCGAGCCTACCTAGTGATTGGTAATCAGTAACTACATTAACGTTGTGGAGCTGCTTGCGATTGTTCTCACCACCAGTAACATCAGTGCTTGTTTTTTTAAGGAAGCGCGCAAGAAAAATACTGGCTCCCTGCAAATTATCTGGGTTATCAACATTAACGACTAATTTCCCATCAACTGCATTAACACTAACCGCCACATCGGTAGGCACTGTTGCATCCAGTACCTTTCTGGTTTGTTGTTTGTTAATTCCAACAAGCGCGTATTGTCCATTGATGATCGCCTGTGGAGTGTAAACACCTCTTCGCCCTTGCAACGCCACTAAATCGTATAGGCGTTGTCGCTGCGTATACTCAGCTTTGGAGAACGGATCTTGCCAGGTCCCATCGCTACCCCAAACTAAATCATTCCAATAATCAACATGGAATTCCAGGGCTAACATATCGGGCTCAGCAGCTATCAATTCTGCAAGATTTTTATCCGCTGGCGGGCAGGAATAACAGCCTTGAGATGTAAAGAGCTCAACAACACCGACTGGTTTTGATGCGGTATCCGCAGCCGATGCGATACCGAGCGACATCACACTAATACAGGCGCAAATCATACCGAAAGAAAGTCGTTTTAGCACCGATTGTGCGCTGTTAGTGCGAACCATATTGATCTATCCCAGCAACTTGATAAGTTCTATTTTGTTAGCTGAAACTGGGATAAGTTCCCAATGGCGGTGCGACTACTCAGTTATCGCAGCATGCACCTGATTCACAACCGTATAAGCGGGGTCATCCACGTCATCCTGCGACAGCGATCCCACGGATGCTCGGCCTAATTCTGCCGCATTGGCCTCGTCTGTATCGATGTGCATTTCTAACGCGTAGCTGTCCTTCACTCTGATCAGCACATCGCCAAAAATTAGATCTCGATCACCACCCACTACCGCTACAGATACTTCGTCACGATCCTTCACGTCAAAGCGTTTTGCATCATCAGAATGCATATGAATATGCCGCCTAGCGCAAATCAACCCTTCACTTAATTGCACGGTGCCCGCTGGGCCTTCTATTGTAATAGGCGCGGAGCCGACCACTTGACCTGAATCACGCACCGGTGCATCTATACCAAGCTTAAATTCATCGGTGCGTGAAATCTCTATTTGATCAACACTACGCAACGGGCCAAGCAACCTTACGCCATCGATACGATTGCGCGGCCCAATAAGATTGACACGCTCTTCACAGGCAAATTGCCCGGGCTGTACAAGATCCTTGTAAGGTGTTGGTGTCGCGTTTTCACCAAACAAGCGTTTAAACGTTGCCTCAGTGAGGTGACAGTGACGAGCGCTAATCGCTATCGGTATCTCCAGCACTTCTTTAGGCCGATTAGCTTCGATCACTTTACGAGTTTGCCGCGCAATCATAAGCTCTTCGTTAGTTTTAACCACGATAGCTTCAACACGCGAACGTTCGGTAGTTATCCGCGCATAATCTTTATCATCAATAACGCTTGCATCGTTATTTTTATCTTCATCCATTACCACGCCTAAAAACTCCAAGCGTTGCAATATACGAGCACGCATGCTGGCACTGTTTTCACCAATACCGCCTGTAAAAGCGATTGCATCAACACCGCCCATAATGGCCGCATAGGCCCCGATGTATTTACGCGCGCGATGAGCAAACACATTAATCGCCAAACGTGCACGCTCATTACCCTCAGATGCAGCTTGTTCAATTTCTCGTAAATCATTACCCAGCCCCGACAATCCAGCCAAGCCACTTCGATGATTAAGCAACTCATCCAACTCCGCCACATCAAAGTCCCCACTACGCAGTAGTGACAACAACACACCCGCATCAACATCTCCGGATCGAGTGCCCATCACTAACCCTTCTAACGGTGTATTGCCCATGCTGGTTTCAGCGGACCGGCCAAACTCAACAGCACAAGCACTGGCACCATTGCCCAAGTGCAAGGTAATTAAGCGTAAATCTTGCAGTGGGCGTTCCAAAAATTCCGCAGCGATATTGGCAGCATATTCATGTGAGATGCCGTGAAAACCGTAACGACGTATTCCATGGGCGGTAGCGATATCTTGATCGATGGCGTAAGTAATCGCACGCTTGGGCATGCGAGCATGAAAGGCCGTATCAAAAACAGCCACGTGAGGAACATCCGCCAAAGCTTCCACCGCAGCATCTATCGCAGCCAAGCTATAGGGGTTATGCATAGGCGCATCAGGTATGTGCTTAACGATAGCGGCACGCACATCATCGTTTATCGCACGCGATTGCTGACACGATTCACCGCCATGAACAACGCGGTGACCCACAGCATCGATGGTGTGCCCAGAAAGCTCTGCAAAAATGTTTGCAATCGCCTCGGCATGAGTGCCTCGGCGGTCATCATCCCGTTGACCCAGTCGTTCTCGCTTACCCTTAACGATGATCGTCTCGTTTTGATCAAACAGAGCGTATTTAACGCTGGACGATCCACAATTGATAACTAATACGTTCAAGGCGAAATCCTGTTGTTGGGGCTAAGAGAAGTTGGCGGTGACTATGGTTGATCCTAGATGGACACAGTTCACAAGTCTAGGTGAACTCAAAGTAAGTCATCCCCACACCACCCGTCATCCCCGCGCAGGCGGGGATCCATGTTAAACAGCGCGCAGACCGTCATCCCCTCGCAAACGGCGACCCGGCGTTCCTAAAATCCATCTTCACCCCCAACACACAAGCCCAAAGCACGGGCTAAATCGTCACCCCAACCGGTAATCCGCCCATTCCTAGCCTAGAAAGAGCCATTAACATGTCGTGACCCCCTGATATTAGGGGCCGGATGTGATCAGACTCGCATCAACTACGATAGCTACCGCTATTTGGGCAAGCTTTAAGGGCTGTGTCCGATACCCCCTGTAGGGAGGTAGCCGCTGCTAAACACGCCCAGCGCGAATAATATGAATAATTCATCAGCAAGCTCAACAAAAAATCTGCGCCTGGCATCATTACTACGCTACGGGTCCGCTATTTTTAGCCAAGGGCTCATCAGCGGATTTCATTTTATTCTCAACTTATTGTTGGTCAAACTGTTGCCGGTGGCTGATTTCGGTCTATATGCACTCACGTTTGTACTAGCGATTTTGTCTTCCTCCGTAGGCAATGCTCTTATATCAACGCCGCTATGCGTTTATGCCCCTGGCACTAACGATGCCGAGCGTGCTCGTATTGAATCTATGCTCACCACCTTAATGACGCTACTTCTCGGCGCCGCCATGGTGACAGGCGTGTTGGTCAGCCTGAGCTTGAGCAATACGGGTGATGATTTTCATATCATGATTGCCGCCTCCACATTTATCGTTAGTTACTTGGCGAGGCAGTACAGCCGAAGTTTTGGATACTCTAGGTTTGATGTCATGTCGGTGTTATGGGGTGACATGGCTTATGTCTGCATCGGTGCGATTTTGTTACTTGCACATAACGTATATGCCGCCGACATTCGCTCCGTAGATGTCCTCACTGTCTTAACCATTGCTAACGGAATCGCCGTCTTGGTTGAAGTGGGCCGCCTCCCTCATCCTATTAGCTTGATGAAACTGAAGGCCGCAGCTACTGAGTACTTACCGATTTGGCAACAGGCTAGATGGGCATTGATTGGTGCCATTACGACCGTTATTGTCTCTCAAGCTCACAGCCTTGTCGTATCAGCGCTCAAGAGCCCGGCAGCTTATGCACCACTGGCCGCAGGCTTTGTGATCTTCGGGCCAGTTCGAGTCATCTTTAACACTATTCAAAATGTGATCAAACCAGAAATGGCGCTAGCGATAGCCGAACATCGGGTTGCAGATGCACGCCGCCAGATGATCTTATCCAGCGCGATATCCGCGGCAGCCGTTTTAGTGCTTATCGTGTGTTGTTATATCGGATGGCCATGGATTGATCAGTACCTATACAGCGAGCGCTATAGCGATGCGCCTATGAAAACCATCGTATTTATGTGGGCTGCGTTAACGTTGGTGTCAGCCTTGCAGAATGGTCCATTTGCCGTACTACAATCACTCAAGGCATTTAAGCAACTGGCCATGGCCACGGTATTTGGCTCAAGCGTAAGCCTAGTAGCAGTTGCTATAATGTTGAATTTGGCACCAGTCCACTGGTCGTTGGCTGGCATCCTAATGGCTGAACTATTCGTTGTGGCCTGGGTCGTTAAGTTGGTCATCGAGCATTTCGGTCAAGCCAAGACCTTCACCAGTAAACCTGTTAACGCATGAGTCACGCATGAGTATTGTCATTTTGGTAGGAGGCCAGAGCAGTGATGCCAACCCCGAACATCGATATCTAGTACAAGCCTTCATTGATCATTTTGGTGACGATGTTACCCGCGTGATAAGCGCAGAACCCCAACGCGACCCATTGCCCGTTAGGTTAAAGCGCGCGCTTAAGCGCGGTAACTACTTGGAACGGCTACGTCGATCGCGTTATCCAGGATCATTCGGCCCAGACGCTGATGATTTAGCAGCAGCTCTTTTTGATGGCACACCCCCGTCTACACTGGCTGGTGGCGACAAACGCGCTATCGTGCCATCGCACAACGGCACGGAATGTGAAGAGTTATTAGATGCCGATCAGCCGGATATTATCGTGGTGTATGGCACCCGTATTATTCGCGAGAATATTTTTAGCCGCGCAAGAAAAGGCACTTTGAATATGCACACTGGCTTATCTCCGCACTATAGGGGTGACAGCACGCTGTTTTGGCCAGTTTACTATAACGACCCTGATCATTTAGGCGTGACCGTTCACAAGCTTGCTGCCAACGTTGATGGTGGCGACATCGTCTATACCGGCAAGGTGGAATATACCCATGGCGATACAGAAGCTGATCTTTTTGCAAAAGGTGTAAAAGTGGGCACAGAGCTCTACATAAAAGCAGTTGAAGATGCTCTAGCGGATCGCATCGAGTATCACCCGCAAGATTTATCTATTGGACGTGAGTTTCGTTGGATTCATCGCACTGTCGCTGCAGAGCGCAAAGTACTCGCTAACTTGGCTGCCTGGGCAAACAAAACTAAATGAGCGCCGGTAAGCCTAAAAACCTGTTGCGTACAACACTTGGCATTGTTGGGGTATTGCTTTACCGTGCAGGCCTAGCCAAGTTCGTAATCAATCTATCTAAGAAGCGTGTACGCGCCCTGCTTTATCACGCCGTTGAAGATGACAACAATCCGTTTACCAAAGGGCTTAACGTAGGTGTATCACAGGCTGCATTTAACGCTAATCTCGATTACTATAATAAATACTACAACGTTATCCCGGTTAGTCAGTTAGATAATCACGAACTACCACCTCGGCCATTAATCATTACGTTTGATGACGGTTATCGCAGCGTTTATGAAAACGCTGCACCTGCCTTACAAGAACGCCAGATGTCGGCATGCATATACCTCATTAGCCGTGCGGTACGTGGCGAGTTAGTGTGGGTTAACTTGGTGAATCATGTATTACAACAGTACCCTGAGCGCACTGCTAACGTATTAAAGGCAATTCCAGAATTTAAAGATACGAACACTGGCGAAGTGATTGCGCAACTGCAAAACTCATCATCGCCCGAGCAAATAACTAGCGTCTATTCAGCACTAATAAACGAATTTCCAGAAGTAGATGGCTCGCGCCTGTATGCATCAGCTGACGAGATTAATGAGATGCGCACCATGGGAATTGAATTCGGTTTTCATACCGCCGATCATTTCAATCTTAGCAAATGTAACAAAGATGAGCTTGCGACTCAGTTGGATGCTTCCGAAGTATCAGCGTTATTGAGCAACAATACATTCGCTTATCCGTTTGGTTACTACAATCAAAATGCCATTGATCAGCTCAGCGCTAAAAACTATCAAGCAGTAATGACGGTAGGCAATAACAACCGACACTCTTTTGCTAAACATTTAGATAGAACAGAAGTATTTACTGATGACCCTGCTCTGGTATTTGCACAGCTTGAAGTGGTGGAACCCATGGTTGCGTGGTTGCGGCAAAAAATTCTAAAGTCACCTGCCCAAACAACGGGCTATGGTGATGTGCCGAATGCGGTGCGGGAATAGTTAGCGTTACTTGTCATCCCCGCGCAGGCGGGGATCCACTAAGTATGCGTACTTGGATCCCCGCCTTCGCGGGGATGACAGAATACCCACAACGCAAAAACCCCGCCGGAGCGGGGCCATAACGCAAAAAACCCCGCCAAGGCGGGGTTTTCACAATTAGCTGTTTAGCTATTTCGGTGTTTGATAAAGATCAAACAGCTGAAACATTAACGGCTGCTGGGCCTTTTTGGCCATCTTCAATTTCAAAGCTAACTTTCTGCCCTTCGTCGAGAGATTTGTAGCCGTCGCCATTGATTGCTGTGTGGTGAACAAATACGTCTTTGCCACCGTCTTCTGGAGCGATGAAACCAAAACCTTTGGCTGAATCGAACCACTTAACTGTACCAGTACTCAAGATAATACCCTTATAAAAATAAACTAGATGGGAAGCGTTGATCTGTAGTGCGAGGGGCGTGCCACTCGAAAATTGACAAGAACTTTCCGATCTTAATAATAATGACAGTGCCTTACAACGTGCTCCATCGGTTTACGTCCTCAGCATTTCTGCCTCGGACATAAGCAATATAGGTATTTTAGCGCCCGAATACAACCCTCTATTCACGGTACAATTGCATACAGCGACTCACTTTCCCCTATTTTTGATGCTTTTTTCCGATTTTGGCAGTAAATTCCGCGATGGAACGGGCATTGGCGAGCTAATGAGAGATTTAGCCGACTTGCCTGAATCCGGTAATTTTTATCGATTAGGAGGTGGTAATCCAGCCAATTTGGCCGCCGTCAACACCAAATTCCAGCAATTAGCTCAACATTCCATCGCCGATACGGCTGAATTTGAGCGAGCTTTTACTCGTTACGGGGCTGCTCAAGGTGACAAGCAGCTGATTCAATACTTGGTGAATTACCTGAATCAGCTCTATAACTGGCAACTCGAACCACACAACATCGCGCTAACCAATGGCAGTCAAAACGCCTTCTTCATGTTATTCAATTTATTTGGTGGCCTACGCGATGGCGTGCAAAGAAATGTGTTGTTACCCATGGCTCCTGAATACATTGGCTACGAAGATGTCGCGATCGGCGCGCCGATGTTTTCGGCTAACAAACCTGTAATCGAACTAGTAGGCGATAAACAATTTAAGTACCGCTTAGATACCCACGCCTTAAACATTGACGATAGCATCGCGGCTATCTGCGTATCACGCCCGACTAACCCGACAGGCAATGTACTTACAGACAATGAAATGGCCGCGCTAGATTCGCTTGCAAGGAGCAACGATCTACCCTTGATCATTGACAATGCTTATGGCGCACCATTTCCAGATATCATCCACGTACCCGCCACGTTAAATTGGAATACCAACACCATACTGTCAATGAGTTTTTCAAAGATCGGCCTACCCGGCATTCGTACCGGGATAGTGGTCGCACAGCCCGAGATTATCGATACCATCACTCAGATGAATGCCGTGATCAATCTCAGCACCGGAAGTGCCGCTAGCAGCTTATTTAGCGGCCTGTTTAAAAACGGTCAGATTGATCAATTGATAAGCGATTCGATTAAACCGTTTTACGCTGAGCGTGCCCAATGGGCCTTGAAAATGTTTGAAGAGCAATTTGCCGATCTACCCGCTCGCGTTCACGTACCCGAAGGGTCAATATTTTTGTGGGTTTGGTTTCCAGAACTGCCTATTAGTAGCGCGGAACTATACAATCGACTTAAGAAAAAAGGCGTTATTGTGGTACCTGGGCATTATTTCTTTCCAGGCATCGATAATGATTGGCCACACAAGCATCAATGTATCAGAATCAACATCGCCGGTAACAGCGATGAATTACAGCAAGGCATGAATCTGATCGCTGAAGAAATCAAAGCGTTATAAAAGACAGAATAATGAGCGAACAATTTGTTAAAGGCCAGCGCTGGATAAGCGACTCTGAATCCGACTTAGGGCTGGGCACCATCATCGACGAGGAACTTCGCCAGATGACTGTGTTATTTCACGCCACCGGTGAAACTCGAATCTACTCTAAAGAATCGGCACCGCTAACTCGCGTGTTCTTTTCCGTTGGCGATACCATCACCAGCCATGATGATTGGAAGATGCTGGTAGACAATGTAGAAGATGACGCAGGCTTGCTCATCTATCACGGCCATCGCGAAGATAACGGCGAAGCTGTCAGCCTGCCCGAAGCTCAGCTGAATAACTTTATGCAATTTCGCTCACCTCGTGATCGGCTGTTTGCAGGCTTACTCGATGGGCATCGCTGGTTTGTACTGCGCCGACAAGTATTCGAACACCAACATTTGCTTGCCCACTCCCCTGTTAAAGGTTTAATGGGTGCGCGCATATCGGTACTACCTCATCAACTTTACATCGCAGTGGAGGCAACCTCGCGTTTGCATCCCCGAATTCTATTAGCCGATGAAGTGGGCCTAGGTAAAACCATCGAGGCAGGCCTAATACTGCATAGCCAATTGGTTAATCAACAAGTCTCTCGTGTGCTAATTGTTGTCCCTTCTGCGTTACTGCATCAATGGCTAGTCGAGATGCTGCGTAAATTTAACTTAACCTTTCGCATCATGGATGAAGAGCGGTATCTAGAGTTACAAGACACCGCACCTGAAGGCAATCCTTTTTTAGCTGAACAACTTGTACTGTGCAGTAGCGACACCCTGCTTGAAAACGATATTATTTCTGATTCAGCCATTGATGCAGGCTGGGACACCCTCATTGTTGATGAGGCACATCATCTGCAATGGGAACCCGATGCACCGTCTCCTGCGTACGAGCTAGTTGAATCGCTTGCTGAAGTCACACCGTCAGTAATGCTACTAACAGCCACACCAGAGCAGCTTGGCCAAGCGGGGCACTTTGCACGGCTGCGGTTGTTAGATTCGGTTAGATTTTCAGATCTTGATAAGTACCTAGCTGAAGAAAGCGCATTTGAATGGGTGGCTGGGGTTGCTCGCAAGCTGTCTAGTGATGAAGCGCTCGACGCCGATGAGATCAAGCAACTTGAAAGCCGGCTTGATACGCAGTTTGAAGCAACTGAAACTGCAACGCTATCCTCCTCTTCATCCATGTCACTCAGCGACTTGGGTAACTCTCTGCTTAATAAGCTAATCGACAGGCACGGCACTGGCCGCTTGCTTTTCCGTAACACACGTAGTGCAGTGCCTGGGTTTCCTGAACGTCAATACACGGCATACACATTAGATGAGGATTCATTAGAATCACTCGCTATGTGGTTAATCGAATTTTCGGCCGAGCACTATCCACATAAAATTTTATTAATTTGCTCACAGAGAGAATCGGTTCAAGCCTTAGCAGAAATATTACGGGTCGCAGGTGTATCCTCTGCACAGTTTCATGAAGACATGAGCATCGTTGAACGTGACCGCGCTGCCGCCTGGTTTGCTGATGAAGAAGAAGGCTGCCAAGTGATGCTGTGTTCAGAGATTGGTAGTGAGGGTAGAAATTTTCAGTTCTTACATCACTTAGTGTTGGCTGAACTACCAGCCAACCCTGACCTACTTGAACAACGCATTGGCCGCCTAGATCGCATCGGCCAGACCGAAACGATACAAATACATGTGCCAACGGCTACAGGCTCTAGAGACGCCCTCTTAAGCCAGTGGTATCACGAGGGCTTAAACGCGTTTGAGCAAATCTGCAAAACGGGTTATAACATTTACAAAACCGTTGGTAGCGACTTACAAGCAATTCTTGAAGCCAAAGGCGATGCCAAGGCTCTACAGGCGTTAATAAAACAAACGGCGGAACTGAACACCACCCTCAATACGCAACTAGAGGCAGGCCGTGATCGCTTATTAGAGCTAAATTCTAATCGCCCTGAAAATATTCAAGAGCACCTAGATGCGCTTGCACGATTTAGCCGCAACTACAGCTTGCAAGATTTTATGGCTGCCGTATTTGATCGCTTTGGTGTCAACGTAGAAGACCAACAAGACAGCTGGATTGTTCATCCAGGTGATCACATGCAACTTGATAGCTTCCCATTTTTACCTGATCAAGGCATGACAATCACCTTTGATAGGCAAACAGCTTTACAGCGTGAAGATTTCGTATTTCTAAGTTGGGATCACCCCATGGTGTACGCCAGCATGGATATGATTTTGGATGAAGGCTATGGCCAAGCAGATTGCCAAGTTATCGTAACCGACGCGGTGCCAAAAGGCCTTGCTGTTATCGAAGCCGTATACGTACTACAATGCGTTGCCGATGCTCGCCTAAATATCGAGCGCTATTTACCTAGCGGCCTGCACACGTTTTATTTTGGCATCGACGGCAAAAACTACACTGAACAATTAGAAACTGTGGTGTTAGATACAGCCCGCCAACGTTATGATCGTAACAAGCTTAAAGGCGTAGTGCAAAAACACCGTGAGCTTATCGATAAGGTCATTGATAAAACCGCAGATGCAGCCCAACTTGAATTACCACAGTTTATCGATGACGCTCGATTTGCTATCGATAGTGAATTTCACAGCGAACGCGAACGCCTGCTCGCACTGCAAAAAATCAATAACGCAGTACGCAGCGATGAGATCGATGTCATGGATGCACGACATGCCGCACTCATCAAAGCCTTAGACGGCGTTCAAGCTCGGCCTGTGGGTGTTAGGGTTTTGTTCAACAACTAATTAGTACAGCCAGTGAGTACAGCTAGTCAGCACAAAAAAATGAAAGCAACCGGTCAAAGCCTGTTAGCTCGGAGATCAACATGAAAATCGTATCGTTCAATGTTAATAGCGTTCGTTTGAGAATCCATCAGCTACAGGCATTAGTAGATAAATACGACCCTGACATTATCGGACTGCAAGAAACCAAATGCGTTGATGAAGACTTTCCAGTTGATGACATCAAGGCACTGGGATTTGAAGCAGCATTTTGTGGCCAGAAAACCCACTACGGTGTGGCCATGCTGTCAAAGCTTCCCATGCGCGACGTAAAGATGGGTTTTAGTACTGATGCCGAAGATGCACAACGCAGAATCATCGCCGCTACTGTGACTAGTCAAACAGGCAACGACGTAACCGTAATCAATGGCTACTTTCCGCAGGGTGAAAACAAAAAACACGAAGTGAAGTTTCCTGCCAAGGAAAAGTTTTATCAAGATCTAGATACCGAACTAAACGCCCACTACTCAGCGAAACAAAACTTGGCGCTTATTGGAGATTTCAACATTGCACCAGTGGACAACGACCTAGGTATTGGCCCAGACAACGTTAAGCGCTGGCTACGCAGCGGCAACACTAGCTTTCTACCAGAAGAGCGCGAGTGGTTTGAGCGGCTTATTAAGTGGGGCCTAACAGATACCTTTCGCCTCAAGTACCCCGATGTGAATGATCGCTTCAGTTGGTTTGATTATCGCAGCAAAGGCTTTGATAGAGATCCAAAACGAGGGCTGCGTATTGATCACCTACTCACCACACCTAGCCTAACTAAAACACTGGTGGATTCTGGTATCGACTATGACGTACGAGCAATGGAGAAACCGTCTGATCATTGCCCGGCTTGGTCTAGTTTTGATATTTGAGATAAGTGTTGCTGTTTGTTTTACGTATCTCACAACGTTGGAGTATTGCCTTCTTTTCTTCATCATTACGATTACCCCAGCCCACAATCTCATCTATCGCCCTAAAACAACCTAAACAGATATCATCATTGTTTAAGCCGCATTCCTTAATACAGGGCGATGGGTAGTTCTCTTCTGTGTTTTTTAGGTAGGTAGTCATTATAAAATATTAGTCTTTACTATCAACGACAGAGCGTTTGAACATTCGCCTAAACCCATTCCATTCTCTTCGACTTTATCAAACCCTGCCTCATGTAAGACAACTAGCAGGATACGATCTATTTCAATAACAACGAATCATCAATGGCGATAAACTCGCTGGCAGCATCAATTAAGGACTTCGCTGTTAAGGCAGCAACACCATACACTTCAACCCGCTTACCTTTCACATCTCTCACCTTGCTCGCTAAGCGATCAAAGTCTCCATCGCCAGACACTAATACGACCACGTCAGCACTGTCAGAACATTCCATAATATCAATGGTTATACCAACATCCCAATCACCTTTTGCAGAACCATCCGAGCGCTGTATAAATGGTTTGAGTTTAACGTCAAAGCCGATCGCTCTTAAGATATTTTGAAATTCACGCTGTTTCGGATCACCTCGATCGATGGCATAGGCAACTGCTTTAACCACGTTTCTACCATCGGTAACTTTTGACCAAAACTTGTTGTAGTCAAAATTTTTGCCAAAGATTTGTTTGGAGGTGTAGTAAACGTTCTGTACGTCAACAAAAATGGCGACATCAGTCATTAGTAACTACTCGTCGGATGATATTCATTAAAGCACTGCAGTGGCTTCGATTTCAATCAGGATACCAGGATGAGTTAAGCCGCTTATGATACCGATCGAATCATTAGTTTTCACAACCAAAATTTTGAGTATCAATGATGTGCTGAAGTAATTTGGTGTTGTACTGCTTAGCGTATTTGATCGCCAACTTATTGAGTTTTTCATGCTCACGACTTTCGTTGACATCAGACGTGCCTTTTATCGGGTTAATTTGGGTTGCTCTGTCCAAGCAGGTGATGAAAATACCAGGCACAATGAGCCCAACTCCGTTAATACTACGAAATCGAAAGTCATTTCTTTGAATAGCTTTGTTTAGGTCGGCCTGCGGTTTTGCAATATATAGCCACCGCAGCTCTTGCGTATTATTTCTGGCATCAGGGCTTGCCGCGTCATCGTAAGTACACGACTGAGAACTAAGAGCGATGAAGATAAAAAGAAATAAAGAACGGGTCATAGAAAGGTCACTGTGGTATCACTTACAAACGTTTCTAATAATGGTGTTCCTGAGCCGATGACGACAGCCGTCTTGCCGGCACTATGGCGCCGGCAAGACGAACTACAACGAGCTATTTAGGTAAGGTGCCCTGCACGCCTTCTACATAAAAATCCATACCGAGCAGTGTACCGTCATCGATAGTCGCGCCTTCTTCTGCGATGACCTTACCGCTTTGATCCTTGATTGGCCCCTGGAAAGGGTGTAGCGAACCATCTACGATGCTTTCTTTGATGACATCAGCCGCAGCCTTAACATCATCAGGAACCATCGCACCATACTCAGGAAAATCAACCATACCGCTATCAATACCGGCCCACACATCTTCAGATGCCCAGCTTCCGTCCATGGCAGCGCGTGCACGCTCTACGTAGTAGTTATCCCAGTTATCGATGATAGAAGTCAGTTGCGCGTCAGGTGCAAACGCCGACATATCAGACGCCTGACCAAAACCCATGACGCCGCGTTCTTGTGCCACCTGTAAAGGTGCAGGTGAGTCAGTGTGCTGAGTGACGATATCAACACCCTGATCGATAAGTGCTTTAGCAGCGTCTGCTTCTTTACCTGGGTCGTACCAGGTGTTCACCCAGACTACTTTTACTGTTGCATCAGGGTTTACTTTACGCATCGCGATAGTAAATGCATTGATGCCTCTCACGACTTCTGGGATTGGAAACGAAGCGATGTAACCAACCGTGTTTGTTTTAGTCATCATGCCGGCAATGGTACCAAGCACTGCGCGGCCTTCATAGAATCGCGCCGAGTAAGTAGAGACATTGTCGGCACGCTTATAACCTGTAGCGTGCTCAAACTTAACTTTAGGAAACGCTTTGGCCACTTTAACCGTTGGGTTCATGTAACCAAACGAGGTAGTGAAAATTAGGCCGTGGCCACTTGATGCAAGCTTTCGTATAACGCGCTCTGCATCAGCACCTTCAGGCACACTTTCAACAAATGTAGTCTCTACCTTATCGCCAAATTCCGCTTCGATCGCTTGACGACCGATATCATGGCGGTATGTCCAACCGTGATCACCGACTGGGCCGACATAGACAAAGCCGATTTTGAACGGATCGTCGGCGGAAAGAATTCCGCTAAAGGTTGTAAGTAACAAACCAGTGGCAGCTGCCAATAGTTTTTTAGCGAGAACGGTTTTACGGTACATCTCTTTCTCCGAAGAATTGTTTTACAGACCTCGTCACGCCTGTTTATGTTGTTGGATGAAACGCTTTTCCGATGCTGGCCGGCGCATTACGCCGTATTCTTCCCTGATCACGCGATATAAGTACGAGCACGATGATCGTTGCCAAATAGGGTAGCATTGACATCAGTTGGGATGGAATATTTATTGTTCCAGATGCCTGCGCATGTAGCTGCAAAATACTAATACCGCCAAACAAATACGCCCCAAATAACACCCTACTAGGCTGCCAGCTCGCAAAAACCACCAATGCCAGGGCGATCCAGCCGCGGCCTGCACTCATATTCTCCACCCACATTGGCGCGTAAGCCATTGATAGATAAGCACCCGCCAAACCCGCACAGCCGCCTCCAAATAGGGTGGCCAAATACCTTACGCGGATAACAGGGTAGCCCAATGCGTGGGCCGCATCGTGCGAATCGCCCACCGCTCGCAATATTAAGCCGGCTCTGGTGCGCTTTAAAAACCAAGAAACGGCAATCACCAAGGCGATAGAACAGTAAACAAGTATGTCATGGCCAAAGAACAGCCTGCCTAAGACAGGGATGTCGGAGAGCACCGGAATTTGTACTTTAGGCAAACCTTCGTACGCCACGCCGATTAGCGGCTGACCGATTAAGGCACTAACGCCGATTCCAAAAATAGTCAACGCTAAGCCGGTGGCAACTTGAGACGATTGTAAGTTAAGCGTAAGAAACGCAAAGATCAGCGCCAACATAACCCCGGCGAACATGCCTGCTAGCACACCCAATGATGCACTACCTGTTACATGCACCGCAGTAAAACTACTCACTGCACCGACTAGCATCATGCCCTCAACACCTAAGTTAAGCACCCCCGATTTTTCAACGACCAGCTCACCGATTGCAGCAAACACTAAAGGCGTTGCAGCAGTAATGATGGTCAATATGGCCAACAATATTGTTTCGTTCATAGTTGGCGCCTTACATTGCGAACAATTTTAAAGTTGATAAGCACATCAGTTGCTAATAAGAAAAACAACAACAAGCCTTGAAATACACCGGTAACAGCGACCGGTAAATTCAAGGTTATTTGCGCAGACTCCCCACCCAAATACGACAAGGCCATAACCAGCCCCGCAAACAAAACACCTACCGGATGCAATCGACCCAAGAAGGCAACGATGATGGCTGTGAAACCATAACCAGGCGAAATAGTGGGTAGCAATTGCCCTATTGGGCCGGCCACTTCAAACAAACCAGCTAGCCCAGCTAAACCACCTGTGAACAGCAGGGAAAACCAGATCAGGCGTTTTTGCCCAAACCCAGCATAAGCGCCTGCACGAGGGGCGGCGCCATTTACCTTTAACGCAAAACCTAACATGGTGCGCGATAGCAATACCCAACCTGCAACCACCACAAACACAGCAACGATGGCTCCGATGTGCAAACGCGTACCCTCCATAATCACTGGTAGTAATGCAGCATCATGAAACAAGCGAGACTCAGGAAAGTTGTAACCGTCTGGATCGCGCAGCGCACCGTGCACTAAAAAACTCAATAACAAACCCGCTACGTATGTCAGCATTAAGCTAGTGAGTATTTCATTAGCATTAAACCTCGTTTTGAGTAGCGCAGGTATAGCCGCCCAAAGCATACCGCCAATAACACCTGCCAACATCATCAAAGGTAATACGTACCAAGCTTCAACCTCGTAAAAGTACAACGCGACCGCGCCACCACAAATACCACCTAAAATTAACTGCCCTTCAGCGCCGATATTCCACACTTGAGCTCGGAAGCCAATCGACAATCCAACTCCAATCAGGATTAATGGTGCTGCCTTTACACCCAGTTCAGACAACCCATACAAGGTGCTAACGGGCTCAATAAAGAACGCATGGAATGCTTCGCCAATAGGCACGCCGAGTAATGCAAATAATATTAAGCCTGATAACAAGGTTAAGCACAGGGCAATAACAGGGGCTAGGTATCCCATCAGTTTTGATGGCATTGCACGAGGTTGGAGCCTAATCATGTTGACGCCTCCAAAGCTGCGCCACCCATGAGCAAACCAACCTGTTGCACGGTAACTTCACTTGTTGGGTATGTTTGCGATAAACGCCCAGCACACAAAGCGGAGATTCGATCACACAGCTGCATTAGCTCATCTAAATCTTGCGATATCACCAACACTGCTGAGCCACTTGCGGCTAATGCTCGTAACGCTTTATGAATGGCAGCTGCTGCACCTGCGTCAACGCCCCAAGTAGGTTGCGACACAACCAGTACGTCGGGGTTTTGCAAAATCTCTCGCCCAACAATAAATTTCTGTAAGTTACCGCCTGACAAACTCGATGCCATGGCATCGGGGCCAGAACATTGCACATTAAATTTTTCGATTATTTCGTTTGCAAATCGTCTGCTCGCGGCTTTGCTTACTAAGCCTAGGGAAGTCATCGACATACGATGATGCGCTGTAAGCAAGACGTTTTCTGTTAACGACATGCTAGGTACCGCCGCGTGGCCAAGACGCTCTTCCGGCACACAACACAAACCCTGTGTACGGCGCACGCCAGCGCCCGAATTAGTAATATCAAGCCCTTTAACAACGATTGATGAGCCCCCAGAAGGCATTACTTCGCCAGCAATTAATCGCAATAACTCATCTTGCCCATTGCCAGCTACACCCGCAATACCGAGCAACTCACCTTGCTTTAACTCTAAATTGACGTCTTGTATTGATATACCGGTGCTATCACTAGCTGGATAATTTAGTTTGCTCAACTGCATTATCGCTGTATCGATAGCACTTGATGAACGTGGCTCAACATCACTCAGCTCATCACCCATCATTAAAGCCGCAAGGCTGCGAGCAGATTCAACAGCTGGGTCAGCACTGGCCACCCGCTTACCGTCACGCAGTATCGTGGCCTTATCACACAATGCCTTTATTTCATCGAGCTTGTGGCTGATATATAAAATCGCGACGCCTTCAGATGCTAATCGCTTAAGCGTGACAAAGAGCTCGTTTACTTCTTGCGGTGTTAAAACAGAGGTGGGTTCGTCCATTATCAGTAAGCGTGGATCTTGTAGTAAACAGCGTACTATCTCTATACGTTGCCGCTCACCTACTGACAACGTATACACCGAACGATCAGGATCTAAAGGTAAGCCGTATCGTTCAGATACTTCACGAATACGTAAATGCAACGTGGCATCGGCATCCACCGCCATACCAAGCGCGATGTTTTCAAGCACAGTCAGGGAATCAAACAATGAGAAATGTTGAAACACCATCGCGATACCCAAGTCGCGAGCAACCGCTGGGCTGGCGATATTAACGCGCTCCCCATTCCATTCAATATGACCGGAATCACACTGTAACAAGCCGTAGAGTATTTTAACCAGCGTGCTCTTGCCTGCACCGTTTTCACCAAGCAAAGCATGGATCTCTCCAGCGCCTAAATTTAGATCGACGGCATCATTGGCTAAGCAACCGGGGTATTGTTTGCTAATAGCCTGCATCGATACCAGCTGCGTATCTGAGCGTGGGGCGGAGACTGACATCAAAATTGGCACACGTAGGCTAGATCCGGTTCGATTTTAACTCAGGCAAAAAAAAACTGCATTCCCGCCACACAACTGGCCTTCAATGATTAGACTAAGCCTATGCAATATATGTCTTTACAAATCCGCTCAAGCTTTGTTCATTGTCTGGCAGACCCATCAATAAGTGACAAAGCAGTTGAATACTTAGCTGACGGCGTGCTCAGCATTGCAAACGGCCATGTTACATCCATAGCAGCGTTTGATCCCAGCATTCATAAAAACCAACAACAACTTGATTTACGCGGCAAGCTGATTGTGCCGGGCTTTGTTGATACACATATCCACTACCCACAAGTTGATATCATCGGCTCCTACGGCGAACAGCTATTACAATGGCTCGAAAAATACACGTTCCCCAAGGAAGCAAGCTTCAGTGATGAAGCCGTTGCCCAAGATGCCGCGACGTTTTTTCTTGACGAGTTAGTGTCTAACGGTACAACCACTGCATTGGTATTTGGTACGGTACATAAAGAGTCGGTAGACGCATTTTTTAACGCCGCCTTAAAACGCAGACTAAGAATGATTTGTGGCAAGGTGATGATGGATCGCAACGCACCGGACAACGTTTGCGACACTGCGCAATCCAGCTATGACGACAGTAAAGCGTTAATAGAAAAATGGCATGGTAGGGATCGCCTAGGTTATGCAGTAACACCACGCTTCGCGCCCACCAGCAGTACTGAACAACTCGCTATGGCTGGCAAGTTACTGGATGAATACCCTACTGTTCATTTGCATACTCATATTTCTGAAAACCACGATGAATGCGAATGGGTGGCTAAGTTGTTCCCCCAAAGTGAGGACTATCTGGGTGTTTATGAAGCCCATGGCTTAGTAAAAAAACGTTCGGTGTTTGCACATGGGCTGCATCTATCAGACAGTGAATGGCAACGACTGAGTAAAGCCGACGCTGCTGTGTCTCACTGCCCGTGTTCAAATTTATTTATTGGCAGCGGATTATTTAATGCAAAAAAAGCTCGCCAATACAATGTAAATTGGGGCCTGGGTAGCGATGTGGGCGGCGGCGATAGTTTTTCGCTACTGCGGGTCAGTAACGAAGCTTACAAAGTTCAGCAACTACAAGGGCAAAAATTATCGCCCTTAGATGCCTTATACCGGGCTACCTTAGGCGGCGCCATCGCCCTAGACTTAGATAACTATATCGGCAATTTCGAAACCAACAAGGAAGCTGATTTTGTTGTGTTAGACCCACAAGCCACACCTCTACTAAAGCGGCGAAGCAGCAACAGTAAAGATTGGCAAGACCAACTATTTGCTTTACTCATGCTCGGTGATGACCGCGCGGTTTACGATACCTACATTTTGGGCCAATCGGCCAAACTCAAAACAAGCGCCTAAGCTGCGGGTTCAAAAAATTAATGAGACAGTATTTGGCGGTTAGTGGGCTATCAGCCGATAATTCAATAAATAGATGAGAATGAGTTTAATAGTTAATCGAGACTAAATCAGAATCGCAACAAATGAGTGATACTGGGCAGGTCGGCTGTAGGTGATGATTTCAACCAGCATAAGAAAAGCGGACGAAAATAACGAGTTGATCGCTGCCGCTTACGGCCCTTTCCGGACTTTCGAGCAAGTATCGAATCAACCCTTGACCTAAAGTTAACTTGAGCATATAGAATCCATGTTTCGCTTCAAATATGGTGAAGGCTGTGAAGATCACAAGAATTAGTGTTTTCAAGAAATCCCTGCCGTATATTTCGGGAGAACTTGAGGTAGGAGACCGCTCCGCTGATCGAGGGCAACTCTCGAATGATCTTTTTAATAGCACAGTCGTCGTAGTTGACACCGACGCTGGTATCAGTGGATGTGGTGAGTCATGCCCTTGGGGAACCAGCAACCTTGGTGCTCTCCCTGCAATGCCCGGCCTTGCAGACGCTTTGTTGGGTAAAGACCCACGTGAACTTCACAATATTGAACGAATTATGGATTCGGCAATTGAAGGCCACTCGTATGCCAAGAGTGCGGTCGACATTGCCTGCTGGGACATCCTTGGAAAATGTGCTGGGATGCCGGTTTACACATTGTTGGGTGGGAAATTGTGTGACGGTGCGCCGCTCTATCGTTGTGTCATGGAACAAGAGCACGACAAAATACTGGCCGAGATGCAGCAATACAGGGCCGCAGGCTACAAGTATTTTAAGCTAAGAGTCGGAATTGAGCCTGAAAGCGATATAGAACTTATTCGCTATGCGGCAGAGATCGCCAAACCCGGGGAAATCGTTTATGCCGATGCGAATTGCCGATGGACTCTTCATGATGCATTGAAAGTGGTGAGGGCCGTAGAAGATCTTGATGTAATGATCGAACAACCCTGTCTCACTTATGAAGAGTGTCTGCACGTGCGTGCACGCACGAATCTGTCGATGAAACTCGACGAACTCGTGACCGATCAATCCATGGCGGAGCGAATGACACAAGACCTGATAGCTGACGTGGCCTGCGTAAAGATGGCGCGCATCGGCGGGCTAACAAAGGCACGCAGAATACGCGATTACTTTGTCGATCACGGCATAAAAGTCGTCACTGAGTGCATGATGGGTGGAGAGATTGTATCTGCCGCAGTGTCGCATTTTGCAGCGTCCACCCCAGCGGAGCTGTTGTTCAACACGACAGACTTGCACGCGTATCATACGAAACCCACTGGTACACTTGCACCGCCGACATCAGATGGCCGGATGTATTGCCACGATACTCCTGGACTTGGTGTAGAGCCTGATTTCGAAAGTCTTGGAGATCCCGTGGCAGTTTATGGGTGAAGCGGGGCAGACGAAAGTTGCCAGCAAAGGGAATCGAACTGGATCTTTCTCTAGCCACTCTCCAATTTTTTTCCAACACAATCAATGTCTGTTATGGGGACAAAGTACGCATAGAGCTGAAACTTTCGATCAGCGGTAATGGTGTATGCTGAAATCGACGATTATCGAGTAAGCAGACCAAATTTAAAACGTCGGCCACGGAATGATCGGCCCATTGCGGACATAGGTAGCAATTAATTGTCTACACGCGATAGTCTACTCGGAGACTACTTCACTTCGGTGATAGCTGGCAATTTGGACAAGTTCAACCATCTGAGAAATAAGTAAAAGACACGTAGGAGCGCCCGCTGGATGCAAAGACTTCCGAATATGACGGATGAGGAACTTAAACAGCAATCGAGCGTATATATTAACCAATCAGTCGTCACGACCTATGTGATTGCTATGGGGATCGTTGCAGGTTGTGTGATGTTTATCATCGGCATGAGCCTTTCGTGGTTGTCACTGGTGATCAAACTGCTCCTGAGTGTTTTCTTTCTTGGATTTATGGGTTTTTTCATGATGAGCCTCTTTAAGGGAAGCTGGTTTTTTCTGGCAGCAAATAAGGAAGGGTGGTTCTATCGATCGATCGAGCCCGAAGACAGCTATGTATTTGTGCCTTGGGCTGAATGCGTTGATGTCAGAACTGCGCTTGCATTTGAAGGAGCCGTTCATTTGCATCTTAGGGTGAAGAATACGCAGCTGCAGAATATTCCGTCGCCCCAGAACGGGTCGATAACAGTGAAAGCAGAGTACATCGATTTCCATATGGGTGGTCTGTTCAACGCCGAACGTGTGGCCGAAAAACTGAATCGATTAAAGCGTGAAAGCGATCGTTTAGGGCATATTGAAGTTGAGCGGTAATGGACAGCTTGGGTGATCAAAAATACGCTGCAGACTCCTGGATTAAAACTGGATAGATCATAGTTTAGTTTCTGGAGACAAT
>CALJAA010000120.1 GCA_938028465.1 uncultured Granulosicoccaceae bacterium
CCAAAACATCATGAAATTCGTTTCGATCAAAGCCTTCAACATCACTACAGATCATTTCATACTCCACTGGCGCTTCACTTTTAAACCCAGCAGTACACGGCACGGTTAAAAATGAAAAATGGCCGGCATTCTCGACCAATTGCATCTCAGGCGCTTTGGGCAATCGCTTTGCCAATAGTGCGGCGTTAGTTTCCGTTGGTACAGTGTCGTCAAGCCTGCCCGACCATAACTGTACGTCGGCAGTAACACTAGCAAGTGTTGCCTTCATATACGTAAACCCAAACCCCGGCGCTGCGATAACTGCCGCACCAATACGAGTGTCAGCACCCCAAGCGCTTTTTGGCAGCTTATCCATACCAGCTGCAAGCATTCCTTTAATACCTCCTTCAGAACAAATGTACTCAGCGGGTTCGCGCTCGCAATGCGCTTTCGCCTCCGCTAGATCTGGCGTGCCACCTATTAAGCTCAGCGCGGTGTATCCGCCGGCTGAAAATCCATACACACCAATGTTGGATACATCGATAGCGTTCTTAAACTGATTAAGCTCTAAGATGTGATCAATCACTCGACTAATATGCCGAGGACGATCGATCATCCACTGATCGATTGTGGAGCTCATATCGCTACCCGTATTGCCAGTGTGCGAAGGTGCTGCAACAATGTAGCCCGAATCTGCCAATGCTTCGGCAGTGGCGGCATGGCCTGCATACCAACCACTAAACCCATGAGAAATAACAATCAGCCCGCCATTGGCCTCACCCAGTGGCGCATCAATCGCTAAGGCGCGATGAAAGCGGGTGTTTGGCTGAGCAGGAATACGTTGCTCCGTCGGGTACCAGAGGCCGACCGTCATGTCGCGATGTCCAGGATCGCTAACCCTAACTTCCTGAAACCCGGCAGCCTCTATACTCAGTGAAGCTAAGGCTAGGGAAACTGCGAAGATGCCATTTAACGTGACGTTCATGTTCATACCCCTCTTGTTTGCGTGGCATCATTATCGGCGCAAGCTGTTGATTTCAAGACCTAAAACACGATCGAGGACGTGCAATATCTTGATAAAGGGCCGCAGCCACCGGTAAGCTCTAGCGATGATCAGCTTGCCCATCCCATTTGTTGTTACCTTTCTGCTGGTTCTTACGGCCGGGTTTAATCATCACCACTTAAAAGAGACGCCAACCGGGCGCGCCTTTTTAGGCGTGATCTACCTCTATGCGCTAACAATGCTATTGGTGGGCTTTCGCTGGTCATTAGATTGGGTGGTGCTGATGCCTGCCGCTGCAACCCTTTTCATTACGAGCTCGGCGCTACTGTATTTAGCGTTTCGCAGCTTAGGACGCCCAGGCCCTGTTATTTCCATACCGAGGGATCTCACCCATCTAATACCCATCGCTTTGGTCGCGACAACAGCCTTGCTCCAACCGATGTTTGCCGAACTTATTCAAATCATTGCGCAGTTGCGGTACGTCGGCTTGATGACAGTTTTGGCTCAACATGCGCCTGACTCACTCCAGCTTGTGCGGTTCAGTTGGTTGAAGAACACACAACGCGCATTATGGGCAGCGGTCTTATTTTTACTGGTGAGTGCGTTGGTTGATGCCAGCATTGCTATCGACTTTGCGTACTTTGAAGGCCACTACTCAGAGTCACTTGTGGGCAGTGTTAACTTGGTGGTTTTACTATTGATGGGGTGGATTGCAGTAGCCGCCGGGCGTGGGCGTGTTATCGATAATGACAACGACGTTTTGGCCACTGCCGTTACAGAAGCAAGCGCAGCAACAATCAGCAACAGCACTGAAACTGACGATGCCGCCCTATTACACCGACTCAATACCTTGTTAATTGATGATGGCATGTACGCCGATGCGGAACTTAATCTACAAAAACTGGCTCGCAAATCTGGCATACCCGCTCGCAAAATCTCACGCGCGATCAACGCACACACTGGGCAAAATATGTCTCAATGGGTAAATAGCGCTCGAATCGATGCTGCGTGCAAACTATTGAACAACGAAAAAACCACAGTGAGCGAAGCCATGTTTGAAGCAGGCTTTATGACTAAATCCAATTTTAATCGAGAGTTTAAGCGCATTAAAGGATGCAGCCCAAGTGAATGGCGCTGTAGAGCGGCTAGGTGATTAGCCTTTATGAATGATTCAGAATCACTAGCATTAGCTATCAATGAGGATGTTTCACTCCTTACTTACGACCCCACCTGGCCTGCAATATTTGAGGCAGAACAACGTAGCCTTAAGTCATTATGTGGGGCTCATCTTATAGCAATAGAACATATAGGCAGCACCGCTATCCCAGGTATGAGTGCAAAGCCGATAATCGATATCATGGCAAGTGTTGACTCGATGACAGTGGCGGATTCACTACTGAATATACTTTGCGATGCCGGTTATGACACATCGGCAGAATACAATGCTACTATTGGTAATCGCCGTTGGTTGATGCGCCATAAAGATGGGCATCGAACACATCATTTGCACTTGTTAGAACAACACAGCAAAGATTGGATTGATTGCCTGGCATTTCGTGATGCACTTCGATCCAACGGTAATCTCGCCTTAGAGTACCTTCAGCTCAAAAAACGCTTACTGTTGCAGTACCCAACTGATCGTGAGGCCTATACCCAAAGTAAATCAGCATTTGTTCGCGACGTATCCGATAATTCTGCTACCTAAGATATTGCTTTTCATTCGATGCAACTGCCATGTTATTAGCCTGAATTTTTCAGATGAAAAAGAGCCCATCAAGGATCAATACAAACAATACTCCCCAGCGCAACCAGATTAGTACAGGATTCAAGGGTGTCTGCCAATCGATCCAATTCTTGCTCTCTTAGCGCTTCATAATCAAATTCACCATCAACGTTGCTCGCGCCCGCCCACTCTAGGATGGAGACCAAGCTCTCTTGCGAATCAAACAAGCCATGGATGTAGCTTGCATGTATTTGATCATCTGCTGAACACGCACCATCATCAACGGTAAAACCATCTGAATTTTCAACTCGCGCAAATGCGCGCAGGCCCGAATGGTTTTCAGTGACACCCATATGTATCTCATAACCGTGTACTGGTGTATCACCACTATTAAGCTTCCCGCTAACGCGCCGCAACGCCTTCGCCTCTGATAGTACGGTAGTGCAATTAAGTAAACCTAGGCCTCTACTTTCACCCGCTTTCCCTTCAACTCCATGCGGATCAGCAATGCTCTGCCCTAACATTTGATAACCACCGCAAATACCTAGGACCTTCCCGCCATACCGAAGGTGTTTTTTAATCGCGACATCCCAACCTTGCTCTTTTAAATGTTGAAGATCTTGCCTGACCGATTTAGAACCTGGCAGGATGATTAGATCGCAGGGCGGTATATTCCCTTCTGGCGCAACGTATTGTAGATTAACGTTAGGGTGTAAGCGCAGTGGATCAAAATCAGTATGGTTACTGATTCTTGGGAACACCGGGACGCACACGGTTATCTGTGCATCAGTGGTGTGTTGCTCAGTGTTAATGGCATCTTCCGCCTCTAGATGAAACGCCTTGATATAAGGCACAATACCCAACACTGGAACACCCGTGCGTTTTTCTAACCACTCAACGCCGGGCAATAGCAATTTAATATCACCGCGAAAGCGGTTTATATAAAAACCTTTTACTCGTGCCTTCTCAGTTTCACTGAGTAGCTCTAGCGTGCCGACTAAATGCGCGAACGAACCACCACGATCAATATCAGTTACCAATACCACAGGGCAATCCACTGCTTCAGCGAAACCCATATTGGCAATATCACCTTCACGTAGGTTTATCTCAGCTGGGCTTCCCGCACCCTCAACGAGTATCGTCGAATACTGCCGTCGTAACTTGGCGTACGAGTCAAGTACAGCTGCCATGGCTATTTTTTTGTATTCATGAAAACCAGTTGCTTCGAAGTTACCAACGGGCTTACCTTGCACAATGATCTGCGCACCCGTATCACTACTAGGCTTAATGAGAATTGGGTTCATATGTACTGAGGTTTCAACACCACAGGCCTGGGCTTGCACCGCTTGTGCGCGACCTATCTCACCACCGTCAGCAGTGACCGCACTATTAAGCGCCATATTTTGCGGTTTAAACGGGGCAACCCTTACGCCACGCCTTAACAATATGCGCCCGAGGCCAGCCACCAACGTGCTTTTACCGGCATCCGATGTAGTGCCTTGCACCATTAAGGTTCTGGGTTTATTGCTCATGTTGAAAAAGATCTTATCTAGCTACCAAACCATTAATGACACAGCAATCAGCGCCACAAAACTTGCGCAAACGATCAAGCTCTGAATCCAGTGCGCTCCTTCGCCCCTTGCCCAACTTAACACCCGGCTCTAACCATAAGTGATCAACTAATAGTTCATTGCTCTGCCGATCATGCTTTACTTCAATACGACCAATGATTTGATCAAACTCAAGCACCGGGTAGACGTAATAGCCGTATTGCCGTTTATCCGGCGGCGTATACATCTCAATTCGGTACTCAAAACCAAATAACCTTTCCATGCGGTTGCGATCACGCAGCGCTGGGTCAAACGGATTGAGAATTCGCAGCCTACGTGTGGGCTCAGGCGGTGATTTGAGCAATGACCTATCTTTCACATGGCAGAGTGCATCGGTGTAATCACCGTTGTACGACTCCACACTAAGAGGAATAAGCTGCTCAGCGTTTGCGTCGCACCATTGTTTGGTTTCAGCCAACGTGCATGCATCCCAAAAACGCATGATCTCACCAGGGCTTGCCATACCTAAACGCGATAGCGCATTACTGCATAACCAATCAATTTGCTCAGCTTCGGTGAGCGCCCCTAAAAGTAGTTCAGCTGGGTAGACTCTATCTGCTAAATCGTAGTACTTAACAAAGTTTCTTCGATGCGATACCGCTAATACACCCTTAAGCCATAAATAATCCAAAGTGCGTTTATGCGCAGGCTTGCTCCATGTTTTACTTGATGCAGGTTTTGCGAACTCATGGTTCTTGAAATCTTTTGACGCAAGCGGCCCATTACTAGCAATGGTTTCGGTTAACTCGCTTTGATCTTTGGCATTCAGCAACCCCTCACGCCAACCCGGCTGCTCGTACTGATTTGCTTTACGCGCAAACTGGCGCTGCCAATACGGCAAAATCTGCATCGGCAATAAGCAGGCGTCATGGGAGAAATGCTCAAACACGCCACGATGTTTATGCATGAGCGTTTCAAGATGGCTTGGCCGGTATTGATTGCGGCGGCTCCACACGATATGGTCATGCGCCCTTGCTACCACGCGTATTGGATCTTGCTGCAAAAGCCCCAGCTCACTGATGATACTCCCAGCAGTTGCTGCATCACAATGGCCTGTTGGCGCGGCGCTCAACCCTTGAGAGTGCAGCCATAACCATCGAGCCTGCTGATTACTGATTTTTTGTGCTGCCACGTGGCTTATCTACGTTATTGATTTGGCGAAGATTTGATGGAAATATCGCTCCAAGCGGCTAGTTAAAACTGAGACACCAGACTCAATTAAAGCGCCGTTAAAGAACTATCACAATCTCCAAGCCAGATATACTTTACTATCGATAATTAGGGCCGACAGTACTGTACTCAATACCGCCAAATGAAGAGCAAGGATATCACTGATTTGAAGCACAGCTTTGTCACCATTACTGGTGACGGTGGCTATGAATTAAGCGCCCGGTATTGGCAGGCGGAAGATGCGCAGGCTGTCATAGTATTACTACACGGTGTTGTAAGCCACAGTGAGTGGATGGAGGCAATTGCCGCCCCGCTTGCACAACAAGGCATTAGCTGCCTTGCGCTGGACCGACGCGGTGCAGGCCTAAATACGCAAGCCCGTGGAGACGCCCCTTCCACCGATGCCCTACTAAGTGATTTGCAGGCAGGCATGGATTGGGCAAATCAATTTAAGTTACCTGTTCACCTCTGCGGTTTTTGCTGGGGTGGCAACTACGCCGTAAATTACTTGGCGAAGTATCAAGCAAATATTGCCAGCATGATTTTTATCGCCCCATCAATATTCCCGGCCGCATCACTCATTGAAAAAACAATTGAAATAGGTGATGCAGGCGACGCCACCGAAGAGCCAATTATGCCGATCGAACAATTTACCGACGGCCCAATGTTCGAATCGTTTATCCAACCAGACCCGCATCGCTTACGCAAAGTCTCTACGAGAATGAACAGTTGCATACAAACGTTTGCGCGCGGCATTTGGATGAAGTTTTTAAAGCTTAAGCACCCTTGCCTACTCATATTGGGTGAGAAAGATGCTGTCGTCGATAACGTCGCAACACGGCAAGTATTCGACCGCCTAAAAGTAGACCACAAATCATGCTTAATGCTGGATGCCTGCCATGGCATACAATTTGACATGCCGGATGATGCAGCACGTGCAATTACTCAATGGGTACACACACGCAATCAGCCACCAGACGCTGTTTGAGCACCTCAAACGGTTTACAATGATGACGCAAACCAAGCTAACGAATAAGTAAACGGGATAGTAGTGAAATGAAGCAATACAAAACCTATACAACCGATGTGCTTATTGTTGGCGGTGGTGGAGCTGCAACAGCTGCAACGATAGCCGCGCACGAAGCGGGTGCTAAAACCATGCTAGCTGTTAAAGGCAAGTTCGGTGTACCGGGTGTTCGTGGTGCCGGGGCAACCTCTAACCCGATTGGCGACTACTGGACTATTCGTACCATTGGCCCTAAGGGCGGTTTTTTTAACCCACCCGATGCCGTGCTGGCTGACATGATACAAATCGGATTAGGCATGACCGACCCTGATATGTGCGAAATCTTCGTCGAAGAAGCGCCCATGGCTATTGCACGGTTACGCGAAATGGGCATGGCGTTTCAAAATCGCATGCTGGCCACTATGCCCGCTCACGAAAGCAACAAAACTAATAATATTGTCGCCATTCAAAAAGCGATTATTGAAGGCACGAAAACCGAAGTCATAGAGGGTGCAAACCTCACTGATCTCATCGTTGAGAATGGTGTTTGTCATGGCGCTGTGGGTGTTGACGACGAAGGCGAACCGTTTATCGTACGCTGCGGAGCAGTGGTTATCGCCACCGGTGGTTGCGGCCAACTTTATCAATATAGCTTTAACCCGCCAGGCAACACCGGCGATGGTTATGCGATGGCACTACGCGCAGGTGCAGACCTTACCAACATGGAATTTATGCAGCAAGGTATTGCTACAACATGGCCACAGCAAGGCATGGTGATGTTGTACGAAATGAAGGAGCCGTATCGCCTACTTAATCGAGATGGCACGGCATTTTTAGAAAACTACCTTCCTGAAGGCATTGATGTAGACACCGTGTGTCAGCAGAAGTCTTCACACTGGCCCGTGAGTTGCCGTGATGATTCAATTCATCTTGATCGAGCGATTAAAGCAGAAGGTTTGAAGAATGATGATCTACCGTTTGGTAAACATGCGCCAGTCTACTTAGATATGTCTCGTGCTGAGCGTGGCTTCTTACCCGAGCTCTTCCCTGCCTTTATGCTTGAAAAAGGCATCGACATAACAAAAGACCTACTGCAAGTACAAAACCATCATCACACCAGTAATGGCGGCATCTGCATCAACACCCATGGCGAATCCAGCGTAACCGGTTTACTCGCTTGCGGTGAAGCTGCCGCTTGGCAAGGCGCAGATCGGCTAGGTGGCACAATGTTAGGTGGTTCCCAAGTATTTGGCTGGCGCGCCGGCGCGCAGGCCGCAGTCATTGCTCTACAAGCTGGCACTGATGCCAACTTAACAGACACCACCGAACGTGTATTAGAGCCACTAGTGCAAGCGGCATCTCGCACCGGTGAAAATACAGTCGAAAAACTACACAAAGAATTACAAACCCACATGTGGGAAGCGATCATTGTTGATAAAGACGAAACAGCCCTAGAGGCGGCACGTCAACATCTGGCCAGAATCACCGACCAACTAGAAAACGATACCGCTATCACCAATCCCATGGATCACGCAGGCATGGCGGAGCTACGCAATATGCTGTGTGTGGGCGAGCTAATCACGGAAGCATCGAGCATGCGTACGGAAAGCCGTGGCAGCTTTTACCGTAATGACTTTCCAACACGAGATGACAAAAACTGGTTAACCAATGTCGTGGCATCAATGGATAACAATAAGTTGACGTTGCGTAAAGAATGGTTAGCCGAAAAACACGGCTGGGTTGACCAACCTGGCGATGTTCGACTAACACCTTGGGGCTAATCATGAGCGAAGAGCAACGAGTTGCATTGGTCGCTGGTGGCAGCAGTGGTATCGGATACGCCATTTGCGAACGTCTGGCAAAAGAGGGCTATAGGGTGGTGGCGGCGGCCCGCACAGTTGATAAGCTCGACAAACTCAAAAACGATCTCGAAAAAAACAATCACACCATCTCTTGTTTTGAGTGTGACATTGGCGATGCTAAATCAGTAGACGAGCTCATCAAACAAGTCATGGCTGAGCACGGCCGTATAGATGTGTTGGTTAATTCTGCCGGTACCAGTTATGTCGCTCCTGTCGCCCTATCTAACTTGCAAAAGTGTCAAGAGGTACTGCAGATCAATTTGATGGGCGCGTTTATCTTGTCGCGCGCTGTCGTGCGCATAATGATCAGACAAAAATACGGACGCATCGTACACATCGGCTCTATCTCCGGCGAGATCGGCTCGGCTTATAACGCAATATACGCTGCGTCAAAAGCGGGCGTAGCTGGCTTGGTTAAGTCTCTTGCTTTAGAAGTTGCACAAATCGGTATAACAGTAAATGCGGTACAACCCGGAACAGTGCATACCGAATTATTTGAGCAAACGCATGGCGCGCGCGCGAAAATAAAAGGCATCAGCCTAGAAGAACAAAAACAACACATGGCAGAAACCACTCCTACCCGGCGCTTAGTTGAAGTGTCAGAGATTGCAGGCGCAGTGGCTTATTTAATCAGTGATGATGCGATATCGGTTAACGGGCATTTGTTAACCGTGGATGGTGGGCGGGTTGTTTCTTAGGCGCTAGTCATTCCCGCGTAGGCGGGAACCCATGTTCAATCATGCATGGATCCCCGCCTACGCGGGGATGACCAGATGCGCGCGGGCAACGCTACTTACCCAACGCCCGATCAATTATCCCTTTTATATCCATCGTCTCTTCCAAGCCCGTTGGCAGTTTATTTTTTTTAGGCGCTTCACTGTATTTACCATAGCTACTGGCATCAATGCCCCACTTAGTGGTTCTGCCTTTTGTCTCTGATGGATCAAGTTCGTTACCTAATTGATCAGGTAGTGTCAGTACGTCCCTATCTGCTTGCACTTGAACGGAAATCGCATTTTGCGTTTGCTTGGCATTACTAATATCAACGCTATCGTCAAACATCACAACGTGTTTTACAAAACGTTGTTCTTTTAGGATGGTTGTCATAATGTCGTGCGCTGATGCATCCTTGATATCAGTACTCACCGCAATGTAAGCCGTCATGGCAGTCGGCAAAAACACTCTGTTTACACAGCTAAATTGTTCTAACAACGATTTTTGTAAGTGAACCTGCACCGCAACACCCGTCATGGTTAGGTGTTCTAATTGAGCGGGAATAATATCTTGGAATATTGGGTCATTACGATGCGATAGTGATTGCACTATAAATAGCGGGCGATCCGCCACCTCCGATACATAACCAAACGCTTCACCGTAGGGCCCTTCTGGCGTGGCATCACTTTTAGATAAGCTACCTTCAAGAACCAACTCGGCATTAGCCGGTATCAGCAATTGCTCATCATGCAAACCTTTAACAACGGGCAATGCGCTGCCGCATAAGCCTCCGATTACTTCCATCTCATCTAGCGCTAAGCCACCAGCAGCTAATGCACCTAGGGACCACAACGGACTAGCGCCAATAAACACGGCTATGGGGGTGTCTTCGCCATTGGCAATATTGTGTTTATGAATGCGATCCAAATGCCCAGCAGGAGTGGCATATAGTGCCAGCTGATTTTTACCGCATATCATTAAGCGATGAAAACTGATATTTAAACTGCCACTAATGGGGTCTCTTGCAACAACGTGCGCTGCACTAATGTAGGGATGGGTTTCTGACTCTGTATAACGAATAGCAGGCAGCAGGCTTAAATCAACGTCGCCGCCCTGCACGGTATTTTCTCTCACTGGGCCATCGTTTAATACGGCAGGTGCAATGAGATTGTCATACGCTTGCGCAAGCCGTTCTTCTAATTCTGGTACCGTCCAACCTTTTGATTTAGCGATACGATTTAGGGATGCGCATACGTTTTGCACCACGGGCATGTTGGTATGTTCAACATCGGTAAACTCAATTACGGGCATTCGCATCTTGCTAACCAAGGTTTGGTTTATTGCGGCTAGCTGCCAATCCCCTTTAAGAGGATCATTGATTTGTAAGTATTCGCGTTTGGAGTGCTCTTGGAGATACGCGATAAAGCTGCGTAAGTCATCGCAGCTACTGCTTGTACTCAAGACACCCTACCAGGTGCATCGTCTGCAGCACTAATGAGTTGCTGCTTGTCAGTTTTGCCATTGGCTTTTAATGGAAACACAGACCAACAATGATATTGCTTTGGCGCACGGGCAAACGCAACATGATCTAAACAATGCTTACGCACGTTCTCAAGCGTTTCAGGGTTTTCATCTGACAAGATAAGGTGCGCTTCAACGCGTTGACCGTAGAGCGGATCAGGTATGCCAACAACAGCAGCGTCAACAACATTCGGGCTAAGGTTAAGCACGGCTTCTAGTTCTTCAGGAAAAATTCGCTCACCCGCTGATTTAATCATGGCCTGTATACGGCCTCTGATAAACACATCGCCTTCTTCATCGATATAGGCCAAATCACCCGTGTGCAAGCGGCCTTGCTCATCGACAGCACGAGCCGTGTTCTCTGGATCGTTCCAATAGCCGTGCATGATCGTTGGGCCTGCAACCACTAGCTCGCCTGCTTCACCTTGTGGCACAGGATTACCGGCATCATCCAGAAACTCAACAAGCAAACCTTCAGCGACGTTACCCACAGAATCAGCTTTGGTATCTATTTTGTCTGGATGCAACGCCGTGATACGAGGTGACGCTTCGGTTTGCCCATAACTGATGTGCACTTCGATATTAGGTTGCCCAGCACGAATTTGCGCAAGACGTTCAGTTGCACAGGTGCCACCCGTGACCCCTATCCAGCGTAAGTTCGGGAGATCGGCTTCTAAAAAACCACCACGCTCAATGAGTGCAGTGATATGAAACGGCACACCTGAAAAACCAGTAACACCAGTATCGATTAACTTTTTTGTTACCAATTTAGGAAACATAAAGCTATTCATAAAATGAATACCCGCACCACGTAGGTGCATGGTGACCAATATCATCAAGCCATGTATGTAGTGTAGCGGCACAACCATTAAGTAGCTGTCAGTCGGTACCGTGTTATAGGCATCGCCAGCCATCTTCGCCACTGAAATCAAATTGGTATGCGTAAGGCATACACCTTTAGGCTTACCCGTACTACCGGACGTATAAACGATCGTAGCAATAGCATCAGGATCGCCTTTGCGCGCATCCGATAACGCTTGACTAACCGTAGCCGTACCGCTGAGCTCGTTTGGCTCTAATGAACACAAGGTGAGCAGGTCAAGTATCTTGATTTCACTACGACTCTTTACGTTGTCGCTGAGTTTTGAATTTGTTAGCTTTTCAGTTGCTACGATCAATGATGGTTTTGCATCATCAATAATCTGATCAATACCTTCAGGTGGTGTTTGCTCATTTAAATAAACAGCAATACCTTCGCACTGCAAAATAGCCCAATACAGAGCCACCGCATCAATACTGTTTTCCGACAACAAACAAACGCGATCGCCTGTGCGAACGCCTTGGTCATGTAGCCGCTGCGCAATGTGCACGCTGGCATTCCAAAGATGTTGAAAATCAGCGGAGCGTTTATCGTCGCCCAGCGCTAGATTACCCGGGTGTTGTGTTGCAACCGATTGGAGTACTTGATATAGCATCAGTGCTTAAGCACTCGATGCCATTTTTTCAACGTATTCGGTGATGGCAGTCAGCGTGGCAAAATTTTCAGGCGTTAAGTCGTCCGTATCTACTATGAAGCCGTATTTCTCTTCGCTCCACAAAACGAGTTCCATCATCGCAACACTATCTAGGATTTCGTCTTCTAATAAATTCTGATCCGCTTCAAAATCAGGCACATTAGGCTTGAGTGTTTTTATGAATTCGTAAATTTCAGCTTGCTTGCTCATAAGTTTAAATGTCTTTTTGCTTCATGTTAGTGGTGTTTGTTAGTAGCCCAGCTTTAACAATTCAATGGTTAGCTAATCATAATAGTACGGCTGCCTTGAACCAGTTCAGCAACGGCCTGCGGTTTAAGTTTGAACGTATTTAGTGGTCCGTCACCCTGCACTAACTCTACTGGGTCAATCCCCAAGAAAAATCGATTTTGGCCTAATCCCTCGACATAATCAAAGCCTGTGCTTCTTGATAATAGCAATTCGGATGCCTGAGTCAGAATACCAGTTTCTCCTACCATTGAGCCACTGACAAGCCCGATTCCGTTGGCCAGGGCTAGATCCCGAATGATTCGTGTGGCGCGGATTCCGCCGTGTTTGCCGATCCGCAAGTTATAGATCTGAAATCCACCACTTTTTTGCCACCGCTGGGCATCCTCAATACTGCAGACACTCTCGTCTGCTGCAAATGGGATATTGAATTCATCGAATAAGGATTGCTGGATATCAGCGTAGCTATTCTCTGTGTGACTAAACGGTTGCTCTATTGATTGCAAGGCGGTGCTGCCGGCACACGCTTGTAGCAGCTGCCTCATGCGACTAACATCGAACAAGCCATTGGCATCAACACGAATAGGGACCTTGCCATTGAGATGCGAATCAAGCAGTTGGATGCGCTCTATGTCGTCATCTAGGCCAATTTTAAGCTTCACAACCGTGGCTTTTTTTAACCTAGCATCAATGGCCCTTGGGCGAAGCTTTTCGGTAGTAGCATCAAAACCAATCGTCACGCAACGACCAAGCGGACGATCATTAACCGGGCCCATAGCCCGATCCCAATCTACACCGTGCGTTTGGTTGAGTACATCCCACATCG
The DNA here is from genome assembly GCA_938028465.1 of uncultured Granulosicoccaceae bacterium. Lineage (GTDB taxonomy): Bacteria > Pseudomonadota > Gammaproteobacteria > Granulosicoccales > Granulosicoccaceae > Granulosicoccus. Next base: position 13,175 of record CALJAA010000120.1, read on the forward strand.
CCATTTCGACCCCACCAAACAGTGCTGTATGTCGTTGGTATAAAGGAAGCTGTTTATCAATCCATTGTTCGAGTTCATTTTGATTGAAAATTTGTGCACCCGCCAAAGATTGAATCAGCGCTTGGGGTTCACTTGAAGATTCATCCAAAATGGCTTCAATAGTTTCGCCTGTAACATAGGGACGTGGAAGGATTTCTCCCCAACCCTGCGCACCCGCTTCAGTAGTGAGTTTGACCAAAATGGTATCGCTAACCTCACGCGCCGCACGGGCATGCTCAAACGCATTGTTAAGAGGCAGCTGCATGCGGATGAATTCGACGGACTGGATGATCATGAGGTTGAAATGAGCTGGCTACAAGGCGACCCTATTTATGCTGCTTATTGTATCCCCCACGATGCTAATCGTCTTGATAATTCTCCCCAAGCCAAGCGTAAATCACAATTTTTGATAAGCAGGTTCACATTTTACAGTGCCATTATCGTGGGTTCGCGGGCTAGTATTCTGGTAGTCTCTGTCATCAACTGATCTTATTAAAAACCCAACAGACACAATGCCGGCTCTTACCACCACTGAACGAAAGCGTGGCGCCATCATCGGTGCTGCCGTTGCAGATGCTGCCTCAATGGGTTTCCATTGGCTTTACGATCAGTCAAGAATACTCACACTTGCGCCCAGCAACCCAGAATTTAGGCAACCTAACAAAGCTGACTATGCCGGTACTGCTGGCTACTTTGCGCACGCTCAAAAAAACGCAGGCGATTTATCTCAGTATGGCGAACAACACACCACCATGCTAAAAGCGCTTGCACAAAATAACGGCTGCTACGATCAGTCAATATATGAAACCGCTTTTGTCGAATGCTTTGGTTATGGAGGCAGCTATTCCGGCTATATCGATCACCCCACTCGCGATACGCTAAATAGTTTCATTATTGAAGATAATAATGCAGTCGCCCGCGCCCTTGCTATTCCGTTTGACGGAACCGATACGCTGAAACGTAAGCTTATGACCAAAATACTGGGCAATGCAAAACAGTTCAACGGGCAAACGTTAAGAAAAGAAATTGAAAAAGCAATACGTCTAACCGACGATGAAGATCATCTCGTCGAGCACGCAATGAAAATGCTGGAACAATGGGAAAGCGAGCCTGGCTACCACGGTGCTGACGATACACAATTGCCTGCCCTATCCAAGTTGCCAGCGCTGGTCGCACTGTATGCACAACAAGAGGGCTTACACGAGGTCGTTGAATCTGCCGTTCGTGTTACCAATAACAACGACGACGCAGTCGCGTATGGCCAAGCCAGTGCCAACATGATTGAAGCTGCCATCATTTCGGGTGAACTAAGTCTGGCCGTTGATGCTGCTAAGCAGGAACAAACTGGGCTAGCGGCACCATTTGTTGAACAAGCGCTTTCTTCGCTCGACAAGAGTACACCCGCTGTAACTGCCGAATGGGGTATGGCCTGTCAGTTGTCGATCGGGTTTCCAAGCGCGATACACAACATTGCTACGTCCCACTCATTTACACAAGCTATTCAGCAAAATATTTATGCCGGTGGTGATTCCTGTGGCCGTTCTATATTGATCGGTGCAGTGATGGGTGCTTGTTTTGGAGTCGGCACTGAGAATGGCATACCAGAGCAATGGATCCACCAGCTGAGCGATGCCGACACTCTTTTAACGTTGGTTGATCAATTGTTAAAGGCTTAACGTGTCTTACACCATTCAACCCCAAGTATAGATTAGTAAAACGTTGCACATACAGATACTCAAACACGGACGCTTGGTTTAACCTTACGCTACCACTCAATTTGACGAGGAATGTTATGAAACCAGTTATTGCAGAAAAAAAGCCAGCCGTTGTTTCTCTTACGGAAGGTGAGAAATATTTCTTTTGCACCTGTGGGCAATCAAGCAAGCAACCCTTTTGTGATGGCTCTCATAAGGGCAGCGAGTTTACGCCAATGGCTTTTACCGCTGACAAGAGTGGCGATGCCTATCTTTGTCAGTGCAAGCACAGCGCAAAAAAGCCGTATTGCGATGGAACCCATAAAAAACTAGAAGACTAAGCCATGGCTAGTCGTTTGGTTAGACGTGCTGTACGAAACGCTAAGCAAGGCATTCCACAATCGCCGGTTGCGTTACTTAGGGTTGCAATGCTGGGGGCCGTATTACTTGGTTCACCAGCAACGGTGATAGCTGATATCGGCACTATCAATTCTGATTTGTGCGTCAAACTTAATCAACGTACTAGCCGTATCATGGTGAAAGCGGTAGCAAAACCTCCCTATAAACGTCTATTTAAGGAGCCTGGTTTTGGCACTCGCGTGATGCGAATCAGCAACAATGGTTTAGGCGTGGTCACCAAGCCCGCTAGTAACGCATCTAACGCTTGGAATGCAGATGAGAGCCGAATGATGCTGCATAACTACGATAGTAACGGTAACCACAGCGCTACTCTTCTCGATGGCCATAGTTATGACGTTATAGGCACACTGACACTCCCAGAACTTGCCTCTGAAAACATCCATTGGAGCCATCAGGACCCGAACATCCTTTTTTATATGCCCAATACCGAAGACGGTGCTGGCATGTTAAGCCAGATCAACATCGCTACAGGCAAACGCACGGCACTAAAAGACTTCGCACCCTATTGCAAAAAACGAGGGCTATCGGCGCGGGGTGGCCTGTTGCCACCACCCTCCATTGATGATGATCTATTTGGCTTTCGCTGTGGCGTAAAAGCCAGCAAATCACTCGCAATATCATATCGAGTCAGCAGCGATAAAGTTCACACACTTCGTACGGGTACCGACACAGAGTGGCCAACTGACAGCACGCCTACCCCCCTGCCAAACAATGGCAATATTATGCTGAATCAAATGATACTCAACAGCGAGCTAAAGCCTAGTGGCAAACGACTAGACATAGCCGATAAAAATGCGCCGTCAGCTCATGGTTCAACAAATGAAAATAAAAACACATTTTTTCAATCTGCCACGAAAAGATCACCACGCGGTTGTAACAATGACATCTGGAATGGTGCAGGCTTAATCGTTAAACACGATATCGAAAATAACAGCTGCACATCGCTTGTCACTCAAACAAAAGGCTGGCCATCAACACCTGACGGTGTAGAGCTAGTAGCCAACGCTTATCAAAACCCTCGATGGCTTGGCATGGCGAACGTGGGCTATGACGATCTAGATTGGTTTACCCAAAAGCGTGGCGCACCACTGTTGTTTTCAGAGATCATCATGGTGGATACGGATAAAACAGAACCCGAACCATGCCGGGTTGCCCATATGCGTACCTACGGTCAGCAGGCAAAGAATGCCAGCTACGACTTATCAATTAGCAAACCCAGCTTAAGCTTAAGCCCTATGGCCACTCGTATGCTATTCAGTTCAGATTGGTACGATTCAGGCGCTGTGGATACCTACGTTGTACTGCTGCCAGCGTATACCCAGTTAAAACTAGATGGTATCTGGGTAGATAAAGAGGACGCCAATATTAAAACACAGTTTAAACAGCTGGCTGAACAGATCAGTTTTATTCGCACGATGCCTCACCCGGTTAGTGGTGAATCAATAACATTGGTGGGTAGTGGTAACATCGTCTCAGAAAAAATCGAGCTAAGCTATCAGTACGAAATTGATGCTGACCGAGCTGTTAAGGGTACCTGTAGAGGCAACCAATCTAAGGATAGAAACAGTGTCACACTGGATTGCTTAAACGATATAAACGAATATCCCATCACATTTGAAATGCTTAGGCCTAAGTAAGCCCACTGGAAATGAACACTGAATCCGTAGGCAAATTGGTAGGGCCAGCGCAGTGCAACCATCGGATTAGGCAAACGTCGAATCCTCGCCAAATGTCTGAAAAACAGCAGTTAGCGTGAATACTGCTAAGTCGATCCTAGATTTCAAACCAGAATAACCTAGAGATTCCTATTTCGTGTAGGCTTCGTTGGGGTTATTTGAACAAGGGTATTTGGGATGTCAATGCAGCTGCACCGGTGTCGGGCACTTATAAACTTCGCCAACGTGTTTGCCAAAACAATCGTGCTATCAATTGTGCTATTAAGTGTTCTGGTAGGGACGGCTCAAGCTGATGAGCTTCCAAGACCAACTGGGCAAATTCTCCTGGAAATCGTTGGTAATATCACCCATCACAACGCAACAACCGTGATTGATGGCCAATCCGAACTGGTCGCCTCTTTCGACCTTGAGCTACTTGAATCGCTCCCCTCTGTCACCATCAAAACCGATACACCCTGGACGGACAATGTTTCAGAATTTACAGGCGTACGCATGGACGTATTGTTAAAGTCTGTTGGTGCTAAATCCGGGCATCTGTCTCTGGAGGCACTAGACGACTACAGAGTCGAGGTAGTGGATGAAATGTTCGACAAGTACCCGATTGTTTTAGCTTATAAGCTCAATGGAAAGTACATGAGTGTGAGGGATTTGGGCCCACTTTGGGTTATGTACCCTTTGGATGATTTTCCCGAACTCAATAATGAACAATCAAGAGCGCGTTGCGTTTGGCAATTGACGAGAATCTCAGTTCTATAGACGGTACAAAGATGTGAATAGTCGCAAATCTGTTTACTTTCTGATGATTGCAGCATTAGTGTGCGCAATCAGTTTGCTTCTGGTTATGGCAAACATCAATCAAGCCCGGCTTCAACTTCAGAACTCCAAGGAAGGCGCATTCAATTATGTCCTTCAAGCCGAACGATCTTTTGATCGATTGCATCTGGCAATTGATGAGTATATCGAAACGGACTCAACCGATCAAAAACAACTGTTGTGGCCTAAGCTGCAGTTGCGATTCGATATTATCTGGAGCGTATTTAAGGTCTTCGATATACATTTACCTGAAAGTCAGCGCCTTGCATCGGCCGATCAATTCACAGAAAAAACCAAATTATTTTTAACGAGCAACGATCCTCTATTCATCAGCAACACCATCCCTGAGGATCATCAACTTCATACTGTTACCGGAGCGCTGACTCAACTCTCTACAGAGCTGCACGCTGTAGGCAACGAAGTGTTCGCACAATTTAACGTTTTTAGAGATAGCATTTCAGACCGCATGGAGAACCTATATCGATACTTCTGGATCTCCGCGCTTTTATTATTGACTACTGGCATAGCACTGGTGGCCCAGCTGTTCAGGCTGATAAATCATTCAATGCAGCTCTTTGATGAAGCCCAACGCTCCAAGGCACGATTATCGAACGTCATTGAAGAGCTACGAAGCGGTAAGCGCGAACAGAAAGCGAAGGACAGCTTTATTGCAGCAGCGAGCCACGATTTAAGGCAACCATTACACGCACTGGGGCTTTTTGTCAGCGCTTTGGAAAAAAATGTAAAGAAACCAGAAGGCCCGATTATATTAGATAAAATTAAGCAATCAACTGATGCTTTAAGTAGTTTGTTTAACAGTTTGTTGGATATTTCACGCCTTGATGCAGGTGTGGTTGAAGTTATGCCTCGACACTTTTGTTGTGCGGAGCTTTTTAAAAGCCTAGAAGAAGAATTTAGCGAAATTGCGGCGCACCGAAAGCTTGAATTTAGTATCGAACGCTCTGTAGAAGTTGCCTATACCGATAACGTACTACTAGGCCGAATACTTCGAAACTTGATTGACAATGCGGTAGTGCATACCAAAGAAGGAAAAGTAGAAATTTCTTGCAACCGAAAGAACGACAAAGTTCATATAACCGTTTCTGACACGGGGCCTGGCATCCCATCTGATGAGCACGAGGATATATTCTCAGAATACTACCAACTCGGCAATCCGGAACGTGACCGTTCCAAAGGCCTTGGCTTGGGCCTGTCGATCGTAAGGCGGCTATCTGATTTGTTAGGCATAAAGGTGACAATCGATTCTGCTGTGGGCGCCGGAACGCGTATCGAATTACAAGTACCAGCAGGTTCCGCCGAGAAAGTCGCATTACTAAAAAATCAAGATTTCGATATTTCGGTTAGAGACTTTCAGGGCGCTACGCTTCTGGTCATCGATGATGAAAAGGCGGTTCGAGAAGGCATGGAATGTATGTTGAGCAACGTGAATTGCTCGGTGATAACAGCAGAGTCTGGTAAGGCTGCGCACAACATCGTCGTGGAACGAAATATAAAACCAGCAGTGATCATCGCCGACTATCGTTTGCGTGAAGGTGAAACCGGCGATACTGCCGTGGAGATGATTAGAGATGAATTTAACGATGACATACCAGCGCTGATAATTACCGGTGATACATCACCCGAGCGAGTACGCGACGCAACCGCCAGTGGGATGAAATTGCTGCACAAACCGGTGCTACCAGATGAGTTAGTAAAGGTGATAGAAGAATTTTTACAAAAAACACACGATAGCGCCGTATGGGCACCGTATACAGAAAATAGTGATGCTGACCCTGAACACCTTGGTAGCAAAATCGAAAAAAAAACTACTGAAATTAGCTAAAAAGACCGCTTAGCCCAATCTACAATATCCTGCTGCATTTCATCGCGATGGTGCTGCAACATATTTAAGTGATCAGTTACCGGAAAATAATTTGTGCTAACCTTTCCTTCAAAATCGAAATCACTAAAAATGTCCCAAAACTGTTGGCGATAATTGTAATAGCCAGTAACACCACCGGTATATATAAAGTGCATCAACACGCCACGTTGTGCAAGTGTTTGTATGTTCTCACCGGATTGCTCGCGAGACCATTCTGTGTAAGCCGTGTTGTTAGCTAATACCGAACCTTGTACGGCCTGCCCTTCTTCAGGCGGTTGTGATTTAGCTTTGAATCGATTTAACAAACGCTTCCAACGCGATGGCTGTATGGAACGGCGCAGCAAGTGTTGAAAAACATAATTGATATAAAAGCGTTTAGTGCGATAACCCACGCCATCAATATTAAGCAGCCCAACAACGCGTTCATCAGCAAGGGCTTTTATCGCGGTATCGTTAGCTCCAGAACACAAGCCAACGAGGATAAACGTTTGAAGGCCATAATTTTTTTGCATGAACTCCATCGCTTTGTCGAGATCCTGCGACACAATTTCTCTATCATCTAGTGTGGCAGAACCGGTCATGCTGTCACCTAAGCCTGACAAATCCATCCGAAGCGATGCAAAGTTTACCTTCGCAAGCCGCCTTGCAAGATCAGTGTTAAGACGGTTCGGCCCTACTCTATGCAAAAAACCGGCATTAAGTAAAATTACACATGGCTTACCCGAAATCAAAGACCCTTCGGGGATATTGGTCAAACCGATAAGATTAGTGGCTGGGTCAATGTTATGTGCAGATTCCATCAACCTATCCCTTGATTAACGATATGATTTTGCTGATGGCCGGCTGTAAAAAAGCCAGATACCCTGCCTGATCAAAATCAGACCATAGATCAAAATCTTCAATGTGACTATGCACGACACCATCTTCACTGATCAATACACCGACATCCGTTTCAGACAACGTCGCTGCATCTCCGCTTGTGACTAAATGCAATTGCACAGCGTTGCTTTTTTTGTAGATGCTGACGAGCGGCACGATATCAACCGCTGTAAGGCCATCAATAAGTTGCTCTGAATAGGTATAACCAAAGCGCTCCCATTTATTGGATTTTCGTTGAACGTAACGGTAACGATCTAAGTTACGCATAGCGTATTGATGAAGCTCATCAAGATAATTTAGGTAATCAGCACCTGAGCAGACTGGGTCAAGCATAACGATCTTGTCAATATTTTCTAGGCCAGCATCCAACATCAGCGGCGCACCCAAACGTGCACCAACTAGTGTGATCGTGTCACATCCGCTTTGCGCTCTAAGAAATTGTGCAGCCGTTTTGACGTTACTACGCCAAATATCAAGCGACACCTCAGCAGGCGTACCTTCAGAATCGCCGAACCCCGTCCAATCAAAACGCAACACATGATACCCAAGTCTGGCTAGCTCTACTGCTAACATCTGGAAACCACGATGCAGTCGCATGTACTCATGCCCTATCGACGGACACAGCAATATTGCTTGTTGTTTGATATCACTACCCGGGATATGCATCATGCCAAACAGGCGTTGATCCTCATCACCAAAAAACGAAGGCTCCATTAGATCAACATCAATTTGAGCCGCGTCATCGGCGAAAGCATCTGCAGGATTAAGGTAAGCCGCTATTTGAGCCAAGTTGGCTGACAACAACATGCGCGGCAATACCATCTTGTCGAATTCACGAAACAGCCTGGCGTTGAAACGCATGCCAGACAATGAACTACCGCCACTGGAGACAAAATTATCGTGGATAGATGGGTCACTACCGCCGAGCGTTTTTTGCCATACAGCGGCAACTGTTTTTTCAGTTTGCGTACGCGGTGCTACTCGTTCGCTTGCAACTGATATGGTTGGATCGGGTAAATCTTTACGGCTAATTTTTCCGTTGGGTAAACGCGGGAAATCATCGAGCTCTTGTAACACCTGAGGCACCATGTAGTCTGGCATACGTTCTTTCAGGTACTCTAGTAGCTCGACATGATTAACCGTGTGACCCTGCTTAACACGATAATAAGCATGCAGTTTGTTATCACCCGGCGCATTAACCAACACAGCTCTTATGCCATCAAAGCGTGCCAAGGTTTGTTCGATCTCAACCGGCTCGATACGAAAACCACGTATCTTTAATTGCGCATCTTTTCGGCCGCGGTGTTCGATCACCCCATTGGGCAAGTACCGCCCCAAGTCACCGGTTAAATAAAGCTTGCCATCACCAAATGGATTATCGATAAATTTTTCTTGATTTAGGCCCTCTTCCTCGCCGAAGTAACCCAAGGACAAGCCCTTACCTGTTACACCTAACTCACCAATAGCACCTGATGGCATCAGTTGCTGGCTTGAACTCAATACGTAAACTTGGCAACCCGTTATGGGACGCCCTACCGGCATATTGGCTGCTAAATTTTCAGCGTTAACTTCAATGCCGGTCACGTCAGCACTGACTTCAGTAGACCCATAAAGATTAAGCAACGTGCAGCCAGGCATAGCACCAAGAAACTGCTCAGCAATGTTTCGCGTTAGCGGCTCACCACTTACAACACACAATTTAATCGCTGTTAAGCGTGTATCGATACTCTCAACACTATCCAAGAGCACAGATAAGTACGATGGCAATAAGAGCACGCGAGTAACGCCAAATTGCTCAAGAGAATCAACAAACTGATGGGCGTTTTTTACAATCTCGTCTGACAAAATAACCGTTGGGATACCTTGTAGTAAACCACCAAACAACTCCCATATTGAATCGACAAAGCTTAATGATGTTTTTTGGCAAACCACATCAGATGGTTCAAAGGGATAGGTATCCCACATCCAGCTAAACCGATTAAGCGTGGCGCTGTGCGAGCCGACCACTCCTTTTGCTACGCCTGTTGAGCCCGAGGTGAACATCACATAAGCACCCTTTTGAGGCGCGAGGATTCTATCAGATGCTATTGGTGATGCAGCTATAGCCTCCCACTGTGTATCAAGCTCGACTACTTGTAGATCACTACTGTCATATGCGCTGGGTGTTTGGCTATTGGTAAGAATGATCTTAGCACCAGAGCTAGCTAGCATATTGTTTTGGCGGTTAGCTGGGTAAGTTGGATCAATTGGAACAAATAGCGCTCCCGCCATCATTGTGCCCAGCATGGCAGTATAGACATCGATGGAGCGCTGGAGAATAACAGCAACCGTATCGCCTGGTTTCACTTTATGGTGAATTAAATAATCACGCACATGTGAAGCCGAGCTTGTTAGCTCTTGATAACTTAGCTGGTTTTTACTATCGCTAACCGCAGGCGCGTCAGGAGTTTTATCAGCTTGCTGCAAAAATACCGAATGCAGAGTGTCATTTAATTTTGCTGCTGATGCGTCAACAGCTGTTTGATTAAACTCAGTTAACAATAAGGTTCGATCTTCATCGTCAAGCATGACGATGTCTGCCAAGGTGGCTTGCTCTGGATGTTTAATATTGGCAAGGCTCTGTAGCACTGTAAGGTAATGTTTCAACAACTGCCGCGCACTTTGCTCGGGCAGTACCGAGCTACTATGCATGATCAAGAAATTCAGCTCTTGGCCTTCGAATATATGGATCAACAGTGGTAAAGGGCTATTTTCGTGTACAGATACGTTGTTAAATTGAATAGGCGGATCGCCCAAAGCGCCTAAGTTAGGGAAAGTTTGAAATACCAACAACGCTTCAAATAAATTAGCACCGGCTGGCAACTCGCTAGCAATATGGATATCAGCCATCGATATTTTATCGTTTTGTGTAAGTTCGGCCTTTTCCTTTTGCGCATCCGATAACCATTTATTGACAGTTGTGCTGTTTGCACACTGCAAACGTAACGGCAAACCACTGGCAAACATACCGAAAGTGCGATCATGATTTCGTATGTTATTACTGCGCCCGTTCAATGTAACACCCACGACAACATCATCAGTGTTGTTATAGCGTGCAAGGGTTAGCCCCCACGCTGCCTCAACCAACACACTAAATGTGGTTCTTGCCGTACGGGCAAGTTCATTGAGCTTTTTAGCCGTTAGTGCATCGAGCGACAAACGGAAATGATTATCTGTGTGGTATGTATTGTCTTCTGGTACGACCCTAGTTAACTGCAGACTAGTGGATTGTTCAAAACCACTTAATTTATCAGCCCAATAAGCGCCCGAGCGTTCATTTTTATTGGACTTTTGTTCGGCGGCATAATCACTGTACTTACCCGGTGGCGGGAGATCTATTGGCTTACCTTCAAGCAACGACCCATAGATAGTTTGTAATTCGTTAAAGAATAATACGCTAGACCACCCATCAAATATCAAATGATGGATGTCGAATATTAACTCGCAGCTAGCATCACCTAGCTGCGCTAGCGTTACGCGCAATAGCGGTGCTTGATCAAGTGCAAACTTTTCTTGCATGCTTTGAGAGGCAAGCTCATCAAGCTTTGCCTGTTGAGCTTCGCTTGTTAGCTCACGCAAATCGTGCTCGCGCAAGGAGAATTCCAATTGGCCTCTAACAATCACTGCAGGCTCGTCGAGGCCTTCGTGCAGAAACAGACAACGCAAGCTCTCATGCCTGTTAACAAGTTGTTGCAGGGATTGGCGAAACCGATCAAGATCAAGCGGACCGGTGATGCTATCGCGCGACTGCGTCCGATACAGAGCATCTGACTCAGATAGAAGCATCTGGTACAGCAGCCCCTTCTGCGCTTCAGTGAGCGGATAGACGGCCGCGACGTTATCTAATTTTTCCATGTATTTTCAACGTCGAGCAAGGTTAATGGGCGTCGTTGTACCCACAAAACTGCCATAGGACAATCTAGCTATAGTCCATGCATTATAGAAGCAAAATGGCATTTGCCGTTAACTACTGGTATCTGTGCAGCTTTAGTGAGTACTAAGGGCGACTAAGCTGCTCAAGCAAAAAAGTCCGGATAATCTCCTGTATTTCCGGTTGCTCCCATAGCTCATGCCGATTTCGTAACGGCTCATAATCAACTACATATGACAAGCTTCCATTGTTTGTAGTCATGAACTCCCCGCAATCTCCTTGATGATAACGGGACGTGTACCAAGGGTCTCGATCTGAAACTAAAGTTAGCACCGCCTCCGACTCGGGTGCATTAATACCTTGGAATTCGGGCCAACCCGCTTGGCACACCCAAGCCTCTGCTACGCGGGCTTTGAGTAAACCCGCCGGGGTTTCAAGATTCGTATAGGTGGTAGCCACAGCAGCACCTTCACTAAACCCGACAAGCATGATGTTGTTTTTGTCAGCCCATGTGAACTCAGCGGCCTTTTTAATGGAGTAACCCGCATCAAATTGTCGAATAGCTAACGTTGGACGAAAAAGCCCTGATTCATTAGTACTGGGGTTACACGATTGCGGATAAAACTCGCGTGCAAAGCTATTTGGTGCGATAACAACAAAACCGTTTTGGGCCAACCAGTTGATCCTGAAACTGCTGCCAGACCAAAAACCACTACAACCGTGCAGGTAGATCACCACGGGATAGGTTTGATCTGGCACTACCTCACCTGATTCAAGTGCGCTTACAGTGGTTCGAACTACGCCACCATCCCTGGTTGGTATGCTAACCAACGACGCTTGCCACGTTAGCTCCATTTCGCTGGGAGATTGATAAAGTAGCTGTTCAGGCGTAAGGTTTGGACCATTAGGTGTGCCAGCTTTACCACCACCAGTACTACAGGCTACGCTAAACAACGAGAGCAACAGCACCGCTAAACAGTGACGCAGATACCTTTGTTTACGTATATTAAAAATTCTCGTTGGCACTGATTATCCTCGGTAAACTATTCGGATTTTGTGATTTCTACTAATTTAATTGCTCGTGTCATCAACCAACATCATTACCCATATTAGGCACTATGCCACCGCAGGCGTAGTTTCCGCTGTGGTTGGTTTTTTGACGTTCCCGATTATGACACGAAATCTGTCGGTCGATGACTACGGCATCGTAGGACTAATTACTGCGAGTATTGCCTTATTTGTCGCCTTCGGCAAGCTTGGTATGCAGCATTCGATTGTCCGGTATTACGCTGAGGCAATGCAAAACAAACGTTATAACTTAATCACCTTTCAATCAACGGTAGTGAGCTTATTTCTTATTTTATCGCTTATCACAATGGCGATTTGGCTTTTTGCTGGAACTTTCGTACTGCCTCACGTCATCGAAAACAAGAACATAACAAAGTACTTCTGGATCGCCTCGCTATTCATCCTGCTACGCATGGTGGGCAGCGTCACTTGGAATATGCTGCGCGCACGACAACATAGTGCTGATGTCAGTTACAGCACCATGCTTGGCCGCGGTAGTTATCTACTGATGTTGTTACTGTTGCTGGCGTTTAAACAAGTAAGTTTAACTTTTGTACTAATTGCTTTTGTGCTAGCAGAGTTAGCTGCTGTGCTGTATGCAGCCTACGCATTTAAACCGTTCTGGTCTTATCGAGCTTCTGCATTTTCGCCTGATCTTACGAAGAGGCTTTTACGATTTGGTTTACCCTTGATGGCACTTGAGTCTTTGTCTTTACTGCTACGCATGATAGATAGATACATGATTGGTGCGGTATTAGGTGACAACGAACTAGGCTTATATTCCGCATCTTATAACTTAGTTTCGTATCTTGAGATCATTTTTATCGCCAGTTTAGCCGGTGCAGTGCGCCCGATGTATACGCAAATATGGGAAAGCGAAGGGCCACAAGCGACTAAGGCTTTTTTGTCTAAGTCGCTGCACAATTATTGGATGCTAGGCATACCTTGCATCACCGTGTTTATCCTACTCGCACCTGATTTGCTGATTTTTTTAGCAAGTGATCGTTACAGCGCAGGCACAGCAATCATCCCTTACATCGCCTGCGTTTTTCTACTCGATGGTGCTTTGATTTTTCTGTCCGCTGGCGTGTATTTTCTTGGATCAACCAAAACCTTTTTGGCTTGGGGGCTTTTGGCAGGATTCATTAATGTGTTGGGAAATTATTTTGCGATACCTCACTTTGGTATCGAGGGCGCGGCCAGCGTCACTTTATGCTCATTTATTATTTTTACAACTGGCGTGGTCAATAACGCCTTGCGCTTACTGACGTTTAACTTATCATGGAAAAAGCCGGCTCTGATACTGATTGCATCAGTGGCAGCCTCTGTGGTGTTCAATCGAGCCTTCGTAGATAACGGTTTTGTCAACATGGCCATAAAAGGCATGCTAGCAAGTATCTGCCTATTGATAGTATTATTGCTGATCGACAAAGATTTAAAAAACTGGTTGCATAGTCAAGTTACTACTCGACTGAAACGCTAACTTCCTCCGCCTTTAAGCATTGCCGCAATTCTCGCCATATCGTCTTGGGAATGTTGGGGCTCTTGTTCCACCCCTTGCGCAGCTGATTCCGCTGCTGCTTGTTCAGCTGTCTGAACTTGAGCACCAACAGCAACATCCGATGCTTGGGCACACAAGCGGATCGTACCAAGATCAAATATTTCAACAATCGAAAGCGTTATACCCCGATCAGTGGACAAGGACATGATTTGCATAGCCGAAATGGAGTTACCACCCAGGTCAAAGAAATTAGAATTAACACTGAGCTGGTCTCGCCCTAGCGCCGTCTCCCATATTTCGCTCAAGGCTTTTTCGGTGTCGGTCGCCGGTTGGTTTTCAGGTAAATCAAATACATCAATATTGGCAGCAGCCGCCAGATTAGCAGAGCTTGCATGTGGGTCTGGCAATGCCTTGCGATCGATCTTACCGTTCGGCATACGCGGCATAGAGTCGATAAACATAAAAGTTGACGGCACCATGTATATCGGTAATTTCTCCCGCAGCAACTCACGCAAAATTAGCTCGTTTGGCGTGACATCCGCATAGCTGGTATCTGGCACCATATAGGCAGCTAAAAACTCATTGTCTTGCTGCTTGATTAGTTTTACTACAGCGTGATCTATACCATCAGCCTCACTTAAAACCGATTCTATTTCGCCTAACTCGATTCTAAATCCTCGTAACTTAACTTGGCTATCGATACGACCAAGGCATTCCAATTTGCCGTCCTCTGTCCAACGGGCAAGATCTCCAGTGCGATACACGCGCTCACCCGGATGCATGGGATGCTCAATAAATTTCTCGGCGGTAAGCTCTTCACGATTCACATAACCTAATGTTACGCCGTCACCTGCGATACAAAGCTCACCCGGAATGGATAGTGGGCATAAATTATTGCCACCATCAAGTATTAAAATTTGTGTATTGGCTATGGGTTTACCAATACTGATCAGGCCCTCAGCATCCGTTATCTGGTCGCAGGTGGACCAAACAGTTGTTTCAGTTGGCCCATACATATTCCATAAGCTGCTGACTTTGGGTATCAACGCAGCGGCCAAGTCCCGCGGCAAAGCCTCACCCCCCACCAATGCTTTAAACTCAGGCACATCGCCAGCAATGCCGTTCCAATCTGCTGCCAATAGCAAACGCCACGTGGTAGGTGTGGCTTGCATGACCGTTATTCCCTGCTCTTTAATACGCGCAGCTAACTTGCGGCCGTCAAAGGTCAGATCACGTAACGCGAAGTCAACACTTGCGCCTGTGATTAGCGGTAAAAACATTTCCAGCACGGCGATATCAAACGAGACGGTTGTTACTGCAAGTAATTTATCGTGCTCGTGCAGGCCCGGTGTCTCCTGCATTGAATAAAGAAAATTCACCATATTCCATCGGGTAATCTTCACGCCCTTAGGCTTACCAGTTGTGCCAGAGGTATAGATGACATAGGCCAAGTCTTCACCACTAGGCGACACCGGTTTTAGCCTATGAGCTTGTTCACTCTTCGCGTGCCTTGAAATGCCATCCCACTCGACATCAAGCGTTAATACCGGCGCTGCGTGATCACCTCCCGCAGCCTCAACATCGCTGTTGGTAATTAACAAGGCGACATCAGCGTCAGACAAAATACTATCGATGCGATCTTGTGGGTAATCTGGGTCAAGTGGTATATAAGCCGCGCCCGCTCGCTGAACCGCAAGTAGTGAGACGAGAAGTTCTGCATCTCGAATCAAGCAAACTGCTACAAGATCATTCGTACCAATACCACGAGATTGCATATGTGCCGCGAGCACATCGGCATGCTCTGTTAGCTGCTGATAGGTCAGTGATACATCGCCAAAACTTGCTGCTAGTTTATCTGGATGCAGCAGAGCTTGCTGCCAAACTAAATCAGCAACGTGATGCTCTTGTGGGTAGTCGCGCTGCGTTTGATTGAATGATTCAGTCATTTGCTGGATCTCTTCAAAGCTCATCATGTCAATATCAGACACCGTGGCGGATGTATCTAACAAGGTGATTGAGTTAATAATATTAGTAAAGTGCGAAATAATTTGCTCAACGGCATTGTCGTCAAACATCTCTTCGATATACATCACTTGTATTTCGAGTAGCTCTTCAGGAAATACCTCAACAGTCATTGGCGTTGGGCTATTTTCATGTACTCGTCTATCATGCACCTCTAAGGTAAAATCATCAGAAAGCGTTAGCTGGGGCGCATTTTGAAACACCAACAACGAATCAAACATCGGTGCATTGGCTGGCATTTCGCTCGCCTTTTGGATGTCAGTCAAACTTGAATTTTCGTGCTGTATCAACGCGAGTTGATCTTGCTGAATGGCTTGAACCCAATCGTATAACGTTGTCGAGCTTTCAAATTTAATGCGCATTGGCAATGAATTAACAAACATGCCTACGGTCGTTTCGTAGTTATCGATGCCAGATGAGCGGCCAGTAACCGCAAAACCGAACATAACATCATTGGTATCATTGTATTTTGATAAAAGTAAAGCCCACGCGGCTTGCACAATACTATTTGGAGTTACTCTGCATTTTCTAGAAAAATCATATAAGCGCTCAGTAGACTCTTGATCCACCGCCACCCTGATATTGCCTCTGGCGTATAAGTCTGCTGCTTTGTCAGTTTTCTTTGATATCGGTGTCGGTAATTTGAAGCCTTGTAATTTGTTGCTCCAAAACGTCTGTATCGATTCACTATTTTGTGAAGCTAGATACGCTACATGATCTTTAAACTTACCAGCATCCAGCATGTGTGGAGTGTTACCTCTAACAAATGCCTCGTAAGCCAGCAAGGCTTCGTTGGCTATCACCGCTAGCGACCAACCGTCCATCAAGATATGGTGCCACTCAAAAATTAAATGAGACAGCTGCTTATTGATCAAGCCCAAATGCACTCGCATCATTGGCTGTTGATCTATCTGAACGGATTGCTGAATTGCCTTTGCAGCTATTGCATCACAGCCGGCAACAGCATCAGTTACGCTTTTGTCAGTGAAGTCATGAACATCAATTGATATAGATGCTGTTTTTGAAACAACCTGAATGGGTTCTTGCAGGCCTTCGTGTAAGACAACACTTCGAAGCATGTCATGACGCTCTATGACAAGGTTCCACGCTTTATTAAATAACCCGGCATCCATTTCACCGTGAAGATCACAGCGGATTTGTGCTAGGTAGAGAGGCGCTTGCGTACCTTGCAACAATAAGTGAAAGAGTATGCCCTTTTGCGCACTAGTCAGAGGAAACGCATCAACAATGTTGTCGGCTCCACCTAGTGACGGCAAACGGCGCGCTAATTCTTCACGTGATAACGATTCGTCATCGCTCGCAAGGCTACCAGCATCAGAGCTTGGCCCAGCTGAATCTGTTTGCTCAAGCAGATGCAAAAGCGGATTATTATCGATTTCGATAGCGATCTCAGCGACATTCCCTATCTCGAGAATCTCTTTCAGTGACAAGGCAATACCGAGCTTTCTGGCACCAACCATAATACGCATTGCCGCAATCGAATTGCCGCCAAGGTTAAAAAAATCAGCGTGAATATTGACATCCTTAAGGCCTAGTGTCGTTTTCCAAAGTGCGACTAGTTTTTCTTCCGTCGGTGTTCTGGGAATGGTTGAGCCTGAATCATCAATCTCAATTTTTGGTATCAACAAGCCAAGTGCATTACGATTAATCTTGCCATTTGATAGCAACGGTACCTGCATGATGCGCACCGGCTGAGGCACCATGTAGTCTGGCAAGCGTTGCCGTAAATTGTTTAACAAGCCTTGTTCGTCTACCTCCTCACCGGCTGCAGCAACATAAAAACCATAAAGCTGATCATTTTCGCCAACAAACAGGACAGCTGAACTGACGTTGTCGTACTCGAGCATCGCATTTTCAATTTCGGCTGACTCGATACGATGACCACGTATCTTCAGCTGTGCATCAAGCCTACCGTAGTGCTCAATTAGACCTTTATCATTAAAGCGTCCAAGGTCACCGGTTTTAAACAACAAGCCATCCGCAAACGGGTTGGCAACAAATTTTTCGCTGTTTAAGTCATTCCGCTCAAAATAACCGCCCGACAAGCCAGCGCCAGCAATACAAATTTCACCTACTGAGCCACTTGGCAATAGTTTCATTTGATCATCTACAATGTAGATGTTGACGCCATCGATTGGGCGCCCAATAGGCATTTTGATTGCTAGCTTATCGTGCGTGACTACATCGGCTGTGACATCAGCCGTGACTTCCGTAGACCCATAAAGATTAAGTAGTTGGCAATGCCCTAATTTGTGCAAAAAGCTACGCGCAACGTGTAGCGGCAAAGGCTCACCACTGACGATGCAGTATTCAAGAGTTCTGAGGCGGTTCGCAACATCAACCTCACTATCTAATACAACCGATAAAAAAGATGGAACCACCACTAAGCGGCTAATGCGCTCAGATTCAAGCACATTTACAAATGCAAAAATATCCAACACTGTTTCATCTGAAATGACGACAACCGGCACACCTTGCAACAGTGGACCAAAGAGCTCCCATATCGAATCAACAAAACTCAACGCGGTTTTTTGGCAACACACTTCGTCAGTCTGAAATGGATAATGGCGCCACATCCATCCAAAGCGGTTGAGGGTCGCGGCATGAGTACCAATCACACCTTTTGGTAACCCTGTGCTGCCTGATGTATACATGATGTACAAGGCATCACTGGCGGCATCAGGAGAGCATGCAGAAAATCCGGTGGCGCTGCTGGTTGGCAAGCTATCAGTAAACACTAGCTGTGCATCACCAACGTTATATTGCGGATCAGTGGCTTGGTTACTAAGCACCAATTTAGCGCGTGAGTCTTCAACCATATAAGACAAACGATCAGCTGGATAAGTTGGGTCTAATGGCACCATGACGGCGCCTGCCTTCATCACACCCAACATCGCTGGGTACATCGCTAAGGATCGTTTAAAACAAATACCGATAGCATCACCTGGCTTAATGCCCTGCGCTACCAAAAAAGCCGCGATGGCGTTCGATTGATCATCAAGTTGTGCATAGCTAAGTTGCGCAGTTGAATCCTTTATTGCAATCGCCTGCGGCGTACGCTTGGCTTGCAGCGCAAAATGAGCATGTAAGGTATCAGGTTGGATCGCATTGGGCTTTGGCCCCGTGCCATTTTCTAGTAAGGCCAATCGAGCTTGATCATCAACGATCTCGAATGCACTGACGGCTTGATC
The DNA here is from genome assembly GCA_938028465.1 of uncultured Granulosicoccaceae bacterium. GTDB lineage: Bacteria > Pseudomonadota > Gammaproteobacteria > Granulosicoccales > Granulosicoccaceae > Granulosicoccus. The sequence goes on from CALJAA010000120.1 coordinate 32,291, forward strand.
AGGATCCTCCAACAATGCGTTTAACACCGTGCAGAAAGTATCAGAGTAGGTTTGTTGATATTGCTTGTTAAAGACGCTGGCGGCAAGATCTACAGAAAGCGTAAATTCACCGTCACCTGAAAAATCGTTAACGTTTAAATCGAGCTGCGAGTTGGAATCTGAATATCCAGCGTAGTGCCAAACCACATCCACAGGCATATCAGCAAAGTGTGTAATTTGGGATGTCAGTACATTAACGCTTGAAGCATAAGCTGATTGACTCTCTTTAGTTTGAACGCCTGGTTCGATATGCGAAAACGACTTCATGGCCTCGCGCATAATTTGCCGAGCAATATCCCTAAAGCTGTCAGAATACGTCAGCGATAAATCTAGAAACCCAATCGCCGTAAACATACCTAAAGTTTCACGATCGCTCGGTGTTTGTCTGCCGTGCGCAGGAAACCCCAGGTGGAGTTCGGTTTTACGGTGCAGCCTATAGCCCGTGACCATCATGGTGGTAGCCATTAGTGAAAACAGCGACATATCACGGCCAATGGATTTAAAACCAGGCTGCTTTAAGGTTTCGTCAATCGCCTGCCTTTGCGCGTGAGTAAGCACTATCGGGGTGCGCACCTTTGCATGTGAATGATCAAACGGTTTTCCAAAATAGACTGGCTCTTCTACTTCGCGTGCAGATTTTTCACGCCAATAGTTGCTTATTCTGTTTCGACGATCACTCCCATCTAGCTCACGTTGCGCTTCTAAAAATTCGTAATAGGAAGGAATCTGGCAATCGTTGGAACTATCAGCGGTCATGGATCGATCAGCTTGGCTATAGATACACGATAGTTTTTTCAACAGTAGTTCGATATTAAAACCATCGGTGCTGATGTGATGCTGACACCAGTAGAAAACATGCGTGTTATCGGGTAATGAAACTAACGCACCATCAAACATTTTCTTGCGCGGATCGATTGGCACAGCACAACGATTAGCAATCCATTGATCCAAATCGTCAGGGTTGGCCATAGTCACTAGCTCGCAATCAGCTTTGATCGTTGGCACACGTTGTTGCGAAGGATGATCTGTCTCTTCGTCTACGATCACGCTTTGCAAGTTATCTGATGCCTGCACTAGGGTTTCTAGCGCCGTCGTAAAGCGCTGTATATTTAGATCACCTTTTATTGTGTAAGTAACTAGTAGGTTATATAACGGAACATCTTGAGCTACCGATTGCGCTAACCAAACTAGATGCTGAGCACGGCTCAGAGGTTGAGATGTATTCATCTTGGTATTCACTTTGGTATTCACTCAGCGTTGTTGTTGAGGAGACGGGCAGATTTGATTTGATCATGACAATCCAATCGACTAGTCAGCACCTCAGATTTAACTTGTTCATCACTCACTCCCGCAGCCTTTGTGCTTACCCGGGCACTACGTAACGCGCCTTGATCAACTCTATAAGCTTCAATAGCGCCTAAACGGCCGGAGTGGCACTTGTCGGCGTATTCGCTATTAGCACGTTTTAAGGCGTCATCAAAAGTATGACACCAAGCTTGCGCTTGATCATCGCTACTGTTTAAAAAATCCAACATCAGGGAGTAATGAGGGTCTTCACCGCTGGAGGGATAACATAAAAACTCCACCGGGCTAATTCCAGTTTGGCTAGCGGCTTCAGCAGCCGCTTGCAGCACATGTTTCTCGGTTAGTTTTTCGCCAGTGATGCTAGATGTTTTACCAAAACGATATAAGAATTCGATGGTTGGCACGGTATCGATGAAGCCAGTTACTTGTACACAATCACCCATTCGATAACGATAGAGCCCCCCACCAGTAGTTACCACTAACTCATAGCGCTTGCCCTTTTCTAGCTGCCAAGCGAAATGAGTTTTTGCATTAGGGGTTTCTACATCTGCCTCTTCAATAAATTCATAAAAATGCGTGGTGTAGGCCAAGGCACCGCCACTAACGGAATCTTTAACCGGTATGGCCATCATGCATTCGCTTGATTGGGTAATGTAATCGCGTACGGGTAGATCATTCAGAAACGGCGCAAGTTGTTCAAAGTAAGGTTGCACAATATTGGAACGCCAACACACAACTAGTTTTAGCATCGGCCAGATGTCTTGCAAATGAGGTGTAACGTTTTTATCAAGTGCTGTTTCAAGCCTGTTAGCCGCACCTTCATCAACACGTAAGTAAGATTCAAGTGTTTGCTTACCCTCTACGTTCAAGCACGCCAACACATGATCATCATTTGTACCCCAATGGCCAGATTGCAAGCCTTTTATCAGTTGTGCAGAATGCGTTTGGATAACGCGGCAAAATTGCAATAAAGTGCTGGGATTTAGGCACATAATACAATGTAAGTCTGATTGCATCAGCAATCGTGCTATCGCGTAAAGCCGCGCGTCAAGATCATCAACTAGGCGTAATTCAGTAGGCAATGGCCATCGGGCAATGGTATTCATGCCACGCCCGCGACGCGACCAAAAACTGGATTCGGAACACACCTCAATACCTGATTGATCGGGTTCCGGTTGGCTGGCATCAATAAAATTACTAACTAAGGTGCCCGTCGCAACCTCTGGGTAATCGCGGTAGATCATGCCCCAAAAAATGGCAAACGCCCCAACCTTTTGCCTCATCAGTGCAGGTGTTACGGGTATTAATTTGGGTTTTGATGTTGATCCACTGGTTTTAAAAAACGCGAGCGTGCGATCAGCGGTAAGGCTATTAGCATTGGCCTCTATCCGATCCACCCATGGACGAAGGTCTTCATAGTTTGCTACTGGCACCTGATCAACATATTCTTCAGCCGATGCGACGTTGCTGGCGTTTAGTGAGCCTGCATAGTCGGACGACACAAAGCTTTGTAGAATTGTGGCCAGCACTTCACGCTGACACCGCTCTAATGCTGGTGTATTGTCATTAAAAAAATCAAGATGAGGATTTGAAGTCAACGCTTTCCCTGGGCTTAAACTAAACTAGTGTTATGGATCAGCACCACACTCAGGCCCCAAACCAGTTGCCACCCGCCATGCCACCTACTAACAATCATGTGCATGTTTGGCTGATGTTCCATGACAAACTACCTGTACCACAACAGCTGAGTAAAAGCCTGATACTGAGCGAGCAAGAACTATCGCGCCAACAACGCTTTGTCACACCAGAGCTGCAGTACCGATTTCAATGCAGACGCGAGATGTTAAGGCGTAGCTTGACAGTATACCGACCTGATATCCGTGAGTCAGAATGGATTTTTACCACCAACCAGTACGGCAAGCCACAAGTCCATCCCACACAGAGCCAGAACACCCCGCACTTCAATTTATCGCACACGAATGGCCTGACCGTACTGGTTATCTCAGAATCTGAGGAGTGCGGCATTGATATAGAAAACACTTCTGTGCGCAGGCCCACAAGTTTTCTGGATATCGCTGATCGGTTTTTTACTGAGCCTGAGTCAGCACAAATTAAGCAAGGCTCAACCGATGTTCAAATCCAACGATTCTTCGATTTTTGGACGCTCAAGGAGGCTTACATGAAAGCCGTTGGCAAGGGATTGAGTTTGGGGCTGGATCGCTTTCAGTTTGATATTGATACCGACGAAGACATTGCCATTGATTTTCCGCCACCGGCAATTGATCAGCCACACAATTGGGTGTTCCACCAGGAAACTATAGATCAAACTATGCGCCTAGCCATAGCTATACGTTCCGGAGCCACTGATCGGATCACCTGTGAGTATTTGCCATACCCAACTTAGGGGCAATACTGATCAAAAAGCGATCGAAATTGGCCACTATATGGAGCCCGAAAGAGCCCAAAAGTACGAATTTCCAATCGCCACAAGTGGCATAAACGCTAGTGCCGCCCTACTTTTTTTGTGAGCTAGTTCAGTTTTTCGGAACTTCTCGGTCGTATTACCAAAAAAACATTGTCAATTGAGCTAATTCACAGCGATTTTGTACACGACTAAGGTGCAAAATAGCCGCAACAGTCAATTGATCGACGATCGTCTTAGTTTCCCTCGGGCCCCTGCACGTTATCGACTTAATCGGGATGAACACATTGAATATAAATTACCATGCATTGAAGCAGTCGCTTGCTGCCTTTACAGCTATTGGCTTGCTGACTTTTGCCGGCGTCGCCAGCGCCGCACCTTCTTGGTCGATGGATATGGCCTACGAAGATCGAGCTGGAAACGATCGTGTATTTGTCGCTAATCCTGATCAGGATACGGTCTCGGTTATTGACGCCGTGAACGGCAACCGCATAACAGAAGTGGCCGTCGGCGATGATCCAAGAAGCGTTGCACTTGATGGTAACGGCTCTCTTTGGGTGGTCAACAAAAATGGCCCTAGTATCTCTATTATCGATACCACTACTTTGGCTGTTACTAACACTATCCCTGGGCCAATCGGTAGTCGGCCACACGGTATCGTTATCGATACCGACAATGACCGTGCGTATCTAGTACTTGAAGCCAGTGGTATTGTGATGCAACTGGACACCACCAATGGTGCATTGCTCGCGTCCGCAAACGTAGGCCTTAACCCACGCGAAATTTCGATCAATGACGCCGGTACGACTGTTTACCTGCCGCGTTTCATAACTAGCCCTGTTGCTGGGGAGAGCGGCCTTAATCCCGTGAATGGTGGTGGCGAAGTTATTATGCTTTCGACCAACGGCTTAACCGCTGCAGGTTCAATTACAATCCCATTTAACCAAGCAGCTAGCGGTACTGATAACAACACCAGTGCGCGCGGCCTACCTAACTACCTACGCTCAATGGCAATTTCGCCAAACGGTACAAATGCCTTTCTACCAGCCAAAATCGACAACATCCATCGCGGCACAATGCGTGACGGACAAGCTCGCGGATTCAATATCTGGACTCGCGGTATCGTGGCTAACATCAACCTAAACAACAACACCGAAAACTTAGGCAACCGCATCGAATTTGCTAACAACAGTGCTCCAACCGCTGTTGCTTACGGCCCTAACGGCAACACTATTTATGTCGTACATCGTGGTAGTCGCGCTTTTGAAGCGATCAACGCAAGCAACGGCAATATTCTTTTTGAAACCACATTAGAGTTTGCACCATCGGGTGTCATCGCCTCCCCCGACGGCAACCGTGTATATGTACATAACTGGTTAAGCCGCTCACTAAGCATTATTGATACAAGCGCCATCACTGCTGGCGGTAATGCAGCTAGCGTAATCAACACGGTTGACTTAACTGCTGGCGAGGTACTCAGTGCTCAAGTACTACTGGGTAAGCAGTTATTCCACGATTCAGCAGACCCTCGTTTATCGGGTGGTCGTTATCTCAGTTGTGCTCAATGCCACGACGAAGGTGGGCATGATGGCCGTACTTATGATTTCAGTGATGTTGGCGAAGGCTTAAGAAACACGACCGAAATGCGCGGCCGTGGAAACATGGAAGACGGCTTAGTCCACTGGACAGCAAATTTCGACGAAATTCAGGACTTCGAGCACGCTCTACGCGAACTCTTTGGCGGCACAGGCTTAATGAGCAACGCTGACTTTAACGCCACCTCAACTGCTATCGATCCGAACGGTTTAAAAACTGGCCGCAGCGCACCACTGGATGCATTGGTAGCCTTTGTCGATACGCTCGACGATCATGGCAGTAGCCCGTTCAGGCAAAATAATGGCGCACTCACTGCGCAAGCCGTTGCTGGCCGCCAAGTATTTGAAGACTACAGCTGTGCAACTTGCCACTCAGGCACGAGCTTCACTAACAGCCCGCTCGGTGGTAGCCACAACATCGGTACTGTCGATGCACAAACGGGTGGCCGTTTTGGTCAACCACTGATTAACGGTGGCCTCGATACGCCAACCTTGCAAGGCTTATGGAATGGTGGCCCCTACTTACATGACGGTGCAGCCTTAACAGTTGCCGCTGCTACTCAAGCACACACGCAAAATATGCCTGTATCGCTTAGTGCCATGACTGGCGCGGAGTTAGCTGATTTGTCGGCGTATCTATTACAAATCGACGATTCAGAACCTGCTCCTGCCGATCCATCTGTACCACCAGGCACGCCTGATGTGTTCAGCACATTAGCTTCGATCAATATCGATGGCAACATGGGCGATTGGCCTGCAGACTCAATGCTTGTGGATGACCCACAAGACACATCTGACGGCGCTGCGAACCAACTGGATTATGAAACACTTTGGATGGCCAATGACGCACAAAACCTTTACATTCGGTATCGCAATCACCAGCCCAACAATGTTCAACAAACTTGGGGCTATGAGCAAGCCATTGATGTTGATGGCCCAGCTACAGGGTATCGTCCTCCAAACAACACCATCCCGATTGGCGTGGACTTTTTAATTGAGCAAAACGCTATCTATCGTTACACCGGTACCGGTGCAAACTGGTCATGGGCATGGGTTGCTGCATTATCGTTTGAGCTAAATGGACGTGATGCTGAGTTGGCAGTACCACGCGCCCTTCTCGGCGATCCAAATGACTTCGATTTCTTCTTCTATGCCGATAACAGTGCTATTGGCGGCAACGCAGTTGATTTTGTTCCTAACTCAACGACCAATACGAGTGCTCAGCTTGATACTCGATTTTTCGCTTATGAATTTTCCGGCGATAGTGAACCACCCGTGGTAGATCCACCTATTGATCCGCCTATCGACCCACCTATTGATCCGCCTGAGAATAACGATCCGTTTGTCTTCCACAATCCAGTGAATGCACTTGCAGTGAATGGCAACCTTGATGATTGGGCAGCGCTTGAGTTCTTCCCATCAGACCCCAACGACATATCAGGCACTGGTAATCAAATTGATTTCTTGACCGCGGCAGCTGCACACGATGCGAACAACTTCTACATTGCCTGGACCAACGACGGTGCCGCTCAAGTGAGTTGGGGTAACGGTATCTATGTTGATGCAGACACTGACTTCAATACTGGCTTCCGGGGTTTTGCCAATGAGTCACCCATCGGTATCGATTTTCTTGTAGAGGCCAACTCTGTTTATGCCTACAGCGGTAATGGCACTAGCTGGGCATGGCAGTTTGTTGGTAACACCAACCCCGTCACTGCTGGTAGTTCGATGGAGCTGCAAATCCCAGCTAATTTGTTGGGTAACCCTACTACGTTCGATTTATTCTTCTATGGCGATAGTTCTGCAATAGGCGGCAACGGAATCGACTTTTACCCTAATGCGGTAACGGATGGCAATGCTGCAATTACTGCGCGCCGTTTACGTTACTCGACAGATGCCACGCTGGCAGTTTCGCTAGTCGATGATCAGCTGGTTAACCAACTTTCGGGTCAGGAGTAAGACATGCCAATTTTAAAACTAAGTACTACAACTCGCGCATGGGCCCTACTATTCGTGGCTGCCGGTTTTATCAGTGCTTGCAACAGTGGCGGTGATAGCAACGGCAACACGTCAGCACCTGCTGGTACACCAGGCAGTAGCCCGGAATCAAGCTTATCGTTTGCGCACTCGGCTGATACAAATATTCCAAGCCCTGCACAACCTAATGGCGGTGTACTACAAACAAGCTTGGCCGGGCAAACCGCTAGCACACAAGCCTTTGAAGAATTACAGGTGAAGGTGTTTTCACCAATGTGCTCTGGCTGCCATATCGGTGGCGGCTCAACTCAACCATCTATTATGGATTTTACGTCTGCTGATGCAAGCTACGCTGCCTTGGTTAATAAACCCAGTACGCGTCAACCTAACAAAATGTTAGTAGCACCGGGCAGTTCTTCACAGAGCTACTTGATTAATTCACTAAATGGTACTCAGGTTAGCGGTTCGCGTATGCCAATGCGTGCAGCTCCACTTAATGATGACCTGATGACGGCTGTACAACTTTGGATTGATCAAGGCGCTAAGCGTAACTAACAAACGATAACTTGGGGCGGCACTCGCCGCCCCATCAACATTTTACTTCGTCAAAAACATATTGGCTTGTATGTCACTATGTTCTACATCAGAGTTATTAACGATGATGTCCGCCAAAGTTTGTTTATAAGTCAGCCCCGCCTTATGCAATTGACCTAAATTTCGCTGCAATGAACGGTTCCAAAGATAAAAATTGGAATCGCCGTTTCGCAACGCCTCGAATTGTGCTTTCCACATAGCATGCTGCAACTCACCCAGCTCACTACCGATCAAATGTGGCTCCGACACCATCCCTACAAATGCATCGATTTGATCAACTGAGCTGTATATAGCTTTTAAGCGTGCGGCTAGCGTCGTACGTCGTAAACCGGTGACAGCTTCTGTCTCCGCAGCATTTGAACCAAGCTCAAGTAACTCACCATTTTTATTTCGAAGTTCAATAAACTCCATAATACTAGGATCATTGATGGAATCACCAAGATCTATTTCTGGGTCATCAATTGGAAATTCTTCAGTATCCTCACCAGTGAGTTCTTTAAATGACTGAACTGGCTTCAGTCCATAGGCAGCTCTTAAGGTGTTGTAGTCAGGAATACCGTGATCTCTAGCTCTGAAGATATCTAATAAGCCTACGTCTGACACCAACAAAAAACACTGGGGCATATCCGGGCCATCAAGGCAAGCATCAGGATCTGCAATATTTGGATTAGGAATTTGAAATAAGACACTACGCAATTGGTTGTCGATAGTTTCGTCATTTTTATATTGGGGTTCACCTCCAAGCCCGGCGGCTATTGCACCTACTCCTAGTTTTTCTACAAGCTGTGGGTTGGCAAACGCGACATTCAATGGGACCGCCAACTCAACTTCTTCTTCAGTTTGTTCCACTTCAATACCCAACTGTTTAAAGGCGTCTAATTGGAGTGCTGAAAAACGCATTGCAGGTACTACCATTTCAATCTCGCCATGAATCATACTGTGAGCGCGATATCCAACCGTCGCAAACTCATGAGTAACGCTGGCATCAACACCCGGTTTATACCCATTTGGCATATCAATGAGCACCCCTACTGCCGGTAGAAATTCATTGTAGGTAATGTACTGTTGGGTTGCGATAACCAACTGCCTTGCTAATTCAAATTTACGCTGCTCTGATAATTCAGTTGGTAGTAAATCAACGATTCGATTATGCTCACGTGCAAATAAAGTTTGAACTGTTGTCAGAGCGATATTTTCATTTGCACGTTTATCGCCAGTGATAACCACAACATCATCAGCATTAGGAATTGCGCGCAGCATGCCAACGCGCTCAATCGTTGGCGCTGAAGCGGCATCACCCCGATAACTAGCTGGTGGCAGATGTCCTGTTAAAGTCAGCATTAACTTGGCGCCATTGTTACTCATATCACCATCCACCGACCCTTCACGTAACCATTCAAGCCTCTGATCGGTACCACCGTAAACCGCCCATCCATCAATATAGCTACTAACCGTATTGACATGGTCGCGAGGTTTGTTGCCACCTGTACCAAGTGCACTGGCGCTACGGGTTACGCTAATATTTTCAGCACTGTTGGTAAAAAATTCCAATGGATCTGATTCATCAAAGGCAACCTCAACTTTCTCTGTGCCTGCCTCACGCAACCCGATCGTATGATCAATAAATTGCCCCCAGTTATAAGCCCACTGGGTAACAGAATTTTCGGAGAACAGATTTTGGGAGCCATCAGCAAAAATTCGATTACTGATATAACGCAGTTCAGGTGCATCCACTAACGCCCCCACGCCATCAGCGTATACAGCTGGCGTTATACGACGATAATTGTCACCACTTGCACCCTGAGCGGGCTTGTTTAGATTATTCCCGCTTCCATCAAGAGAATACATCCCGCCTTCGTGACTGCCTTTGCGATATGGGTGCAAAGGACTGTTGTTAGCGCGACCCGATCCCTTTTTCGAATTCGCGATAGGCTCACTCGTATGCAGAGATTCCGCGCAGACTATTAGTGGTGTTACTAAAAACGTAATAACTACAGTTTTGCTAACTAATGATTTTTTCATGGCATTATTCAAATAAGAAAAAGCCGGTATTGTCTTAAACACGCATACCGGCTTAGTTGAAAGGAAATAGCGCTATTCAGCGCAACGGGTAATCCTAGCTTTGGATTAGCTTCGGTTACCTCGCTTACCCTCTTTCTTACCGCCATGGCCACGGTTACCTTTTGATTCCTTGCGGCTTTCACGTACTTCTTCAAAACCTGCGCTTTCCTCGGCACTAACCTCACCGTCTTGATTAACATCAAGCTGCGCGTCTAGTGCGTCACGCCTGCTGTCATGTGCAGCTCGGCGTTCAGCGCGTGAGAGCTCACCGTCTCCATCCGTATCAAATGCCGCTACTCTGGCTGCCTTACGATCAGCTTTTAATGTAGCGCGTTCTTCACGAGAAAGCTCACCGTCTCCATCGACATCGTACTGACTAAGTATTTCGGCTTTTTGCGCTTCTCTAGCTGCGTTTATTTCGTCAGCTGAGATCACACCATCGCCGTTGCCATCTACCAAATTATCTAACATGGCGGCGTTAGCGCTGAACGACAATAGGCAGCCTAGAAATAGCGGAGCGAGTTTGAATGTTGTAGCCTTATTTTTATATTGCTTGATCATAATATTTACCCTGTATGTAGATTAGCGCCGTCAAACACAATGTTTTCCGATCCGCTTGCATACAGACTATCGACCCTAATCGTGCAAATAATGTGTAAGAAGGTGGGAAGCTTTATGACTCTTCAACAAACTCAAATTTATAGCCAATGCCATACACGGAATGTATGCAGTCAACAGCATCATTTACAGCACTGAGCTTTTGACGCAGCTTTTTTATGTGGCTATCAATGGTTCGGTCACTGACTACTCGTCCATCTGGGTAAATACGCCCCATCAACTGAGCACGGCCAAATATTTGGCCAGGCTTATCGCTCATCACCTTAAGTAGTTGCAACTCAACTGCCGTGAGTGTCGTCTCCTGCCCATCAATGGTGGCACTAGCTGTGGTTTCGTTTAAAACGAAACGGGAATCAATCTTTGCAGTATTTGATCTTGTAAAGCGCCGCAACACCGTTTTCACTCGAGCGACGACTTCACGCGGGCTATAAGGCTTACAGATGTAATCGTCTGCACCAATCTCTAAACCTAGTAGTCTGTCGATTTCCTCCACTCTGGCTGTGATCATAATGATAGGCACATCAGATGTTTTACGCAGCTCACGACAGATGCTTAAACCATCTGCGCCCGGCAACATAAGATCAAGCAGTATTAAATCGGGCTCATTACCCTTAAGACTTTCAAGTGCGATCGCGCCATCACCATATACGCTGGTGGTATAGCCTTCTTTAACTAGATAGTTTTCAAGTAGTGATGCTAACTTTGGTTCATCTTCAACAATGGCTACATGCATGTCACTTCCTGATTGGCTAAACAATGTGGTTTTTGCAGCGCAGCTAAACTGGCAAATGCACAGAAACACCCAAACCGCCAGATGCTGAGTGATACGCCGCTACTCGGCCGTTATGCGCTTCAGCTATTTTTGCAACGACGGTTAGCCCAAGGCCTGACCCACCGCCACTTCGGTTCCTGGACTCATCCGTTCGGTATAAGGAATCAAATAAACGCGGCAGCTGATCATCAGTCACCCCAGGGCTCGAATCAGCCCAATCTAAGACGATAAATTCAGCTTCCTGCTTTAAACTGATATCCAGCGAGCCTCCTGCATCTGTATAGCGAAGTGAATTTTGTAGTAGGTTATCAACTAATTGAACAAGCCGTTGCGCATCTCCTCGTATTATCACTGGAGAGTCACTACCTTGCAAAGACAGCGTTAACCCGCGCTTCGCGACAAGGGCTTTATTTTCCCGTAGTCGCTTTTTCAATAGCGCTGCTATATCGATCGACTCCATTTTATAATTGAGCGCACCCAAATCCGACAGAGATAAATCGTGAAGATCATTAATTAACCGGCTTAAACGCATGGATTCAGCATGAAGTGATGCTATAGCCTGCTCGTTTAGTGGGGTGACGCCATCTTGAATCGATTCCAGTTCACCTTGTAACACCGCAACAGGTGTTCGCAATTCGTGCGATATCTCAGCAGTCCACTGTTGACGTGTGTTGAGGTTTTTTTCTAGCGTCAAAGCCATCTGATTTATGTTTCGCGACAGATCGCCGATTTCATCGCGGCTACCGGTATCAATACGATGCTGATATTCACCCGCTGTGATGTTCTCAACGGCCTTGTTGACCTTTAAGATGGGCTTAACAATACGAGAGGCTAAGAAGTTAGCCAATAAAATAGACAGTATCGACATTGCAACAGCTGCATAGGCGTAACTACGTTTTTGCTGCTGGGAAAATACTTGTTCTATCTCACCCGTTACGCCTTTTGGCTCACGAGTACCCAAGTAGCCAACGATTTTTTCTTCAACAGTTATCGGTAATAGTATTAACTTTTTGTTTGGAATCGTTAAACCATCAATCGATTGTTTGTTTTCATCCAATAACAGTATTCTCGGTGGTGGCCCACCTAACGGCCTATCTTTTTGACCGCGAGACTCTCCTCTTTTGTCTCTGCGGCCATCGCGGAGGCCAGAACGAAGTATCTCTCGCATTGCTCTTGGATTGTCTCTGATCCAATCCCAACTTTGATTTGCAGCAAAATGTTCAGAAAGCTCATCTAGCACTGGCAACATGCGCCGCTTTTCATTTTTAGCAACGAAGTTAGAAAACCCACGGTCAAAGCTCCAGCTGTTGATCCCAGCCATTAAGGCAATAAGCAACATGCTGAACAATAAAAACATTAAAAAAAGTTGGTTTCGAAGGCGCATAGCTTATACCGAATTTCCAGCAATTCTAGAGCCTTAGCGGCCGTATCTCTACAATTATCCGGTATTTCCTTATTGTTTGCACAAATGGCGTTATGCTTAAGCCATCATGATATTTGATCTGACATCGCCACCCGTTGGTTTTACTAACGACCCCTACCCGGTGTACCGCAAGCTACTTGAACATTCACCTGTTCTTGCGCAAGCAGACGGTAGTTACCTCGTGTCAAGCTATGCCTTACTGGATAGCATCTACAAAGACACCACTCGCTTTTCATCCGATAAGCAAGCCATTTTTGGTCCAAAATACGGTGCTTCACCACTGTATGAGCATCACACCACTTCACTGGTTTTTAACGATCCGCCGTTACACACTCGCGTTCGCAAAGTATTGGCAGGTGCCATGACACCCAGCGCAATTGCCCGTATGGAAACAGGTTTAGTTGAATTAGTGGATGCGCTACTAGATGATTTACCTAACCACGCCTCTGACGGTGAAGTTGATTTGATTGAGCACTTTGCGTCAAAAATCCCCATCAATGTGATTGGTAATTTGTTTGATATGCCATTTGAAGATCGCGGCCCACTCCGTGATTGGTCGTTAGCGATATTAGGTGCACTCGAACCCACGCTAACACCTGAGCAAGAACAACAAGGCAATAGTGCGGTTACCGATTTTACTGCCTACTTAGCAACGCTTGCAGAGGAACGTCGCAAACACCCTGGTGACCCTGATACCGATGTGCTTACTCGATTGATGTTTAGCGATAAGGGCGAGTTGAGTGAAGCCGAGCTGCTGCAAAATTGCATTTTTATTCTGAACGCTGGCCACGAGACCACCACTAATTTAATTGGCAATGCCTTAGGTTGTTTGCACCATAATCCAGCCGAGCTTACGCGCTTAATAGCGTCACCAGAATTAATCACTACCGGGGTTGACGAGTTTTTGCGTTATGAAAGCCCTAATCAGCTCGGCAATCGATTAACCACATGCGATGTTGAACTAAATCACACCGCCATAAAAGCAGGTACCAATTTGCATTTGATGATCGGTGCTGCTAATCGCGACCCTGAAATGTTTGACAAGCCAGATAAACTGCAGCTAGAGCGAAAGCCCAACCGTCACTTAGCCTTCGCAGGCGGCCCTCACTCTTGCATCGGGCTTAATCTTGCGCGAATGGAAGGCCGAATTGCTATAGGGCGATTTATTCAACGGTTTCCAAACTTTGCGTTGCTCTCTAGTACACGATCAAACCGATTACGATTTCGTGGATATACCAATTTGGCTGCTAAATTAAATTCATAGACAAATCCGAATCGAAATCTAATAATGAAAGCCGCGTGACAAAACCTAACGAGAATCATTATGATTGAAGAACCTCCCAAGCTAACCATTAAAAAACCCTCAAGGCGCCCTACGGCTACGCAGATCAACGCCTTTCAACAGGTTCCCACTGGTTTTGTGGTTGATGCTATGGATGGTAAAGGCGCCCTACACTCCAACATTAAACCCATCGGCAATGATCAAAAGCAGCACTGCGCAGCGCCGGCACTAACGGTTGATAATAGGCCTGGCGACATACTAGCCTTAATTGCCGCATTAAGTTTTATTCAGCCAGGTGACTTTGTCGTGTCGGCGTTTTGCGGTTATCAAAGTTGTGCCGCATTCGGTGATCGTGTGTCGGGCATGATAAAAAACAATCAGGCTACTGCCATTGTTTCCGACGGCCCCATTAGAGATGTGACAGGGGTGATTGATGTTCAACTACCTGTTTGGTGCACTGGCATTAACCCAAACTCACCCGTTGCGCAAGGGCCAGGCAGTATTGGTTTACCTGTTCAGATAGGTGGTATTGAAGTTGAAACTGGCGACATGATCATTGCCGATATTGATGGCGTTGTGGTGGTGCCATTTGAAAAGCTGGATGCTGTCATTGAACGGCTAGAATTTATTAAAAAAATTGAAACTGAGCTGGATCAAGAAGTCGCCGACGGCCTAACCCAGCTACCCGCTATAGCTGAGTTATTGGAAAGTGACCAAGTTCGTTATGTCGAGGATTAAGTGTCATCCCGCAGAGCTTGTCATCCCCGCGAAGGCG
>CALJAA010000121.1 GCA_938028465.1 uncultured Granulosicoccaceae bacterium
AAGTGGCCATTACGGACCACTGAACCGCTATCAGCGCGGCAGTTGGGGCATTCAGGGCACATCCTTGTGATCCTGTGTTTAGTTTGTTGTAGCTAGAGGTTACTACAAAATCTCGTCAGTAGCGTAGTAGGCCAGTATTTATTGGGCGACAAACCTTACCAAGCCATCAACTGGCCGATCATTAGACCCAGCACGCCATATTTGTCCAGCAACCCACAGGGAGTCCTCGGCTGCCGCTATACCCCACACCCCAAAAGCACCGGTGATTTGCCAAGCTTGTTCTGGAAGGAAGCTCGGATCATCGATTCGGAAGCTATGTATCTTGAATGGTAAAACGATCTCAGGATCAAGACTAACAATCGCCTCTTGCGGGTTGGCATCCTCCAGCGTTCCAAAGAATTC
Source organism: uncultured Granulosicoccaceae bacterium (assembly GCA_938028465.1). Taxonomy (GTDB): domain Bacteria; phylum Pseudomonadota; class Gammaproteobacteria; order Granulosicoccales; family Granulosicoccaceae; genus Granulosicoccus. The sequence goes on from CALJAA010000121.1 coordinate 403, forward strand.
GCCGTGGTGCCCTACAAACACATGGTCACCGACAATCTGCAAGGCCTGCACATCACCTTTCGCACGGTATTGAACGAGTTGAGTACCATCCAAGGAATGGAAAGAGACATAGTTAGGGCCACCCCAGGCGATGATGACATAGAACTCAGTTACAACAATATCAAGAGCGGACAACCCCTTATTATTAGTACCAACAAAGGCAGTAAATCTTTCTGGCAACACTGAGCCATCAAGCGCGCTCAATGAAAGCATAGAGACGCGTTGATTTGCCGGCGTTGTCATAACGGGTACGCCATTGATAAATTGAAAGTTACCGCCAACGTAAACTATATCACCAGTAGGGGAAACAGCTATAGATTGCACAGGCGCCGCTCTGCCATTGTTATACCCATAGGTAACACTTGGATTCCATACGGCATCGAGCAGGCCGCTTAATGAAAGTCTCGCAAGATTGGCTCGGTAGGAATTGCTAACACCAGTAAAGTCTCCGCCAATGTAAAGCTGCGTGTCTCCTACTGCAATATCAAACACGCGACCTGGATTGCCACCCTTGGTTACGCTAACCGTAAAATCAAGTGCGCCAGTTGCCGCATTCAATACCACCAGACCAAAATCACCACCTACGTATAGCTGTTCACCATTAGGTGACAGTGCAAGCGCTCTGACTACGGCATTGATCTCAATAGGCACCTGAAAGGTTGATACGGGTTGGCCTGAAACCGCATCCAATGCTGCAAGAAAAGGCTGTATGGTTGCCGCAGCATTGCGAGCTGGCTTAATACCTTGAAAGTCACCGCCCACTAACAATAAATCACCGACCCTTAAAAGCGTTTTACCCCAGGCATCTGTATTTTCAGGCGTGTTGAAATTGAATGTTGGAGCTGGGCCGTCCAACATCCAAGCCGAAGTGTCAGCCTCTTGAGAGAAGAGCCCTAAAACTAGTGGCTCATTAACGGTAAGCGTTGCAAGCTCAGAGGCGGCTGTTTCGTAGCCGTTATAAATTTCAACGTGGTACAAGGATCCATTTTCGACAAGTGACGTTGCGAAAACCGTCAATGAATCTGAGGTTTCACCCATTAGTGGCGCGCCGTCAGCAAACCATTGATAGCTTAGTGTGCCACTGCCAGAAGCTTGTACATAGAACGTAACATCATCACCTTCGGTGACTACCCGATCAAAAGGCTGGCTTGTAATTGATATAGGAATAGTCGCTTCAATCGTCGCATCAAAGTTCGCGATTCCACTGGCAGACCAAATGGCGACATAGTATTGGGTATTCGCCTCAAGATCACCCAACCAAGTACTCGAGCTGGTGCCCTGGATGATCGAGCTGATTTGCGTACCCTCAGCTGTAAACACCTTGAACCGGACATCAGCATCCGAATCCCAATTCAGGGTGATAGTATGAGTTGCTGCCGCTAATGAATCAAAGTTAAAACGAACCCACCTCGGCGCTGTCGATCTGCTGGAGTCTAGCGAGCCCTGCCCAATAGTGGCAACGGTTACCGGCACATATATTTCGAGCACGTCTAATGCAACAGCGTCCGAACTAAGCGTGCCAATATCGTCAGTGATGTCAACTCGATAAACGTTCCCATCATCACTGGTAGTCGATATTAAACTATAATTACTCGCTGTCGCGCCAACAATAGCTACGTCGTTTTCATACCATTGATAAGCAAGTGTGCCACTGCCAGCTGCCGTAACAGTAAAGCTCGCCTCTTCGTCTTCATTTATCGTCAGGCCAACCGGTTGAGAGATGATCTCTAACGCAACTATTGCGCTAACTGTGAGTACGGCGTTATCTGAACTAAGCGTGCCATTGCTGTCCGTTATGTCGACTCGATACACATTCCCATTGTCGGTGATTGATGGTGAGATAACGCTATAGGTATCGGCTGTCGCATCAACTACCGCTAAGTCGTTTACATACCATTGATAACTGAGTGAGCCGCTACCCACTGCAGCAACGCTGAATGACGCGTCTACACTTTCCGTGACGGCTAAGTCAGCCGGCTGAGCGAGAATCCCTACAGCTTGCGCTTCGATCGTGGCAATGTAGTTTCCCGATCCTGATGCCGCCCAAACGCCCAAGTAATATTGCTCTGAACTATCCAGAGCGCCCGTCCATTCAGCCAGCGTGGCGGAGCTATTACTTGTTCCAATACGGACTCTATTATTAGGGCTCGGTGCATCCACGATTCGGAATACCGAAAAGCGAATGGTGGCGCTGCTATCAGAAGCGATACGAATGTTGTGATCACCATTGATCAACGGGTTAAAATCGACACGAGTCCATCTGGGGCCGAGGATCCTATCGTCATCGAGTACGCCACTGGCAATGTCGATTGGCTCCGCATATGCTGCGGGGCTAACTGTGGCAAGCGCGAACGATAAAAGCAGAAGCCTCGCAAAATGCTTCGACACCATGCAGTATTTTGCTTTAGTTAAAGCTTGCACCATGGACAAGAAAATGGGCATAGATATTTTCCTTACATATCTCTTAAGACTGTGCAGTTTGGTGGCTAACACAAGCGAAGGGGAAATAGAAATTGATGCCGCTAATTATACGCAAGCCGTAAGTTACGCAGGGCCTTAGACCAGTTGGTTACGATAACTTCTGTGATCAAGTACGCAAAGTAAATCTCAACTTTGAGAAACAAATATGGCTTCAAAACCAAGCTAACAATCGGTGGCCTAACGACAGATGCGCACCATTTTTTGAAGTGATGAGCTCAGTGCTCTACTGATTTTTTAACCACGGAATCTCTATATCAACAACGTCTTTAAGGCGCTGATTAGATTCTGCAAACTCATCAGTTAATCGTTGAATGGTTTCTGGCCGCGGCTCAAATTTAGAACTAGCGTTTCGCTTTTCCAATTTAATTGATGGGTCAGGTTCAAGCCCGATAAAGGATTGGATGGTAGATAAACTCGATTCGCTATTGCTGATTAATTTATCTGTTGTCATTACTAGTACATTTTTTCGATCAAAGTGTGTAAACAGTGTTTCTAGCTGATGAGCATAATGACCACGTGCCATATACGAGAAGTGCTGATGATCTCGTGATACAAAGGTCGGATCGTTCAGGAGACGTTGCTCGATACCTTTCAAACGAGTTGACTCACTATCAAGCGCTTTATCAATATCTACTATAGGCTCGTGGCCTTCGAAAACCATGTGTAGATGATGTGAAATCGCACGCTTAACCGGATCTCTCAACAAGACAATAATTTTTGCATCAGGAATGGCCTGAGCCATACGCGCAGCTCCTGCCGGGTGATACAAATAGTAGGGGCTTGCCTCACCAGCTACGGCTTGTTGTCCAAGCTGTGCAGCGTGATTATCGCGCTCCAAAAGGCTGGGAAAATGCGCTAAATACCACGCTAGATTTTGGTGATAGCTTGTGTCGAAATAATGAATACCCTTTGCATTGATAACATTAGGCATCATCGCAGGATGCTTGCTTAACGCTCTAAACAATGAGGTTGTTCCGCAGCGCTGCGCACCGACAATAACATAGTCAGGCGGTGGACGATCGGCTTGAAACTTTCTGACTGTGACAAACCCTTCTAAGGCCACGCGACGAGTATTACGTCGAATAGCACGAAGCGCCGATGTTGCTATACCTGTTTGATTTGTCTTAGACATTATAATTTGCGATGCACATGACCAAAATAATCAAGCCCACTTTCGCACACCCTCTTGTAAGGCAGGCCCAAACTTCGAGTCGGTAGAGCGAAGCCCGGCGTCTTTAGCTGATTTAAAACGAATAACCATTTCCAATAATGCAAATACGATTATCGCTTCTGTGGTTTCGCTATGCAATTCCGCTGATTGAAAATACTGTTTAACCTTTTCTGCCACTCGATCAACGTTAATCGATCTAGCTTTAGTTAAACGATAAGGAGGATTTTCACATATCGCAAAATGCGCGATGTCGATTCCTTTGGGGGCAAGATCAACACAACGTTCCCAATCCAACGCGGCTACTCGCCCGTCAATCATTCCTACATTAGCGCGAGTCCAATCACCATGACTCACACCAAATTCGAATTCTTTTGTACCCCAGATTCGCTCAATTTCAGTCACTGTTGTTCGAAGAATCTCACTATCGTCATACTCCCCAACAATGTTAACGATGCGGCGCCAGTACTCGCTATCAACTAAAGCAGAGCTCCTACCCCCACCCTGCGAAGCCAAAGCGGCCGCAGCGATATGCGCAATGCTCGCGTCCTGTTTCAATGGGGTCAATTTAATTGGCGCTGTAATCAATACACTGTGTCCATCTGCCCAAGTGCCGGAATAAAGCAGTTGCGGCAAGATCACCGGCATTTCGGTGCCTTCAAACTGTTCCAGCATCGCACCTTCATGCGCTACTAAGTCGCTCGTCATCGCCTCAGAGCCTAACTTGACGTAACACAGCACCTCTCCAGCATTGGAGATCGCCATTGCAACGGTCTTACCATTAGGGCGACCAAAGCTAACTCGTAGAGCAATTTGAAAATCATTGCGCTCGAGCACCTTCGAAATGAGTTGCCTGAGCGGAGAAGATCCGCCCGTTTTCGATAGTAGCGATACATTCGAGCTTATACGAGAAAGTGGCCCACCTATACGTGAAGCCATCTGTGCCAATGGTGGCACCAGAGAAGTTAATCGACGCCCACTCAAAAAACTCGCCATTGCTGTCTGCATCATTGGCTGAGCAGGCGGCAATAGCATTCGCGGTGCACCGCGTGAACATATCATCGTAAAGTTTTCGATCGCCTCGGGCTGTATACCTTTAACCAGTTCAAAACCAGTTTGGTATCCGCCGAGCACCATCGCAACCTTTGTGAGAATGACTCTGTCCTTTGAGTTTCTGTGATTGGTCAACTGTCTATCTACGGTAAGTTAAGTTTTGACTAACTATTCCACTGTCAGTCCTGTATCGAGCGCAGGTCATTTTACTGCAGAGCACCCTTTGCTTTTGTTAACTCATCGAATATTTTATTAATAAAAATAACGACTTCCCGCAACTTCTACGATTTATCGCCACTGATTCAGTGGCGCAGTGAAACGGCTAATCCACCGCACATGGCGCACAACACAAAGCACTGCGCGGTTATCCACCATGATTAATATCTTTTTCGACGTACCTTGTAATCGACTCAAGCTACTGGCATTGCCCTCGAACACATCACAACGTCACGCCATTCAGGAGCCCGCATGGGCGTGATGTAAAAGGTGCCATTCCCCACTCAACTGGAGCAGTTTTAGATCAAAAAGCCTCTCTTAAAACGTTCGTGCATTGGCACTGCTTGCCTTTAGCGAGAAGCGCGTTCACACGCATTTTTAGTGCTGCTGCGCAATAAATTTAAAAACGTTGTTAAACCTATGTTTCTGTGAAGTTGCTGTCAGTAAAAGACGACGTATGTCTCATTTAATAGCCCTTCATTCGCGTAATCTGCGCTCATAAATTTGCAGCTGGAAGCTTCTGCCTGCAAACCGATTCTGAAGATAAACATTATAATAAGAGGCGTTTACGATGAAATGCACATCAACCATTCCTTCTGTTGAGAGCAGTCCGAGCAATAGGGCTCGTTTTGCTGTTCTCTTTTCAAGCCTGTTGGCGGTCGCAACGTTGTTCCACCAGGAAGCTGCCCACGCTGATCTAGGGGCGACGCACGATTCACTCATATCAGAGTTCGCCTCGTTCAATACACCGGGTGTGGTTGATGGCCGCGTAGAAGCTATCGCCATTGACGGTGACACTGTATATGTGGGTGGCACCTTCACTCAGATTCACAATCCATTGGATGAAGGCAATATTATCAATCAGCCATACCTATTTGCTTATAGCAAATCGACTGGCGACATTATTGAAAGTTTCGACCCACAACTCAATAACAGCGTGTTGGCCCTTGAAACAACAGGCGATCCAGAAGGCGGTGTTTTCGCTGGTGGCGTATTCGGTAACCTCAACGGCCTCTTTGCTAATGGGCGTTTTGCAAAAATTGGCATTAACGGCGACAGAGTAGCTGGCTTTAGTGCCAGAGTAGATGCCACTGTCACTAGTATGGTGCGTTTAAACGACACTCTTTACATAGGCGGCAACTTCAGCAATATCAATTCAACGCCAATCGAACGGCTTGCTGCACTTGACACAACTACGGGCGCGGTTAGCCCCAACCTCAACTTAGACTTCGGTGGTTTAATCACTACCACCCGTGTTGATGCAAGTGCTGCTCGCCAAGGTGTAGACGATATGGATATCACCACAGACGGACAAGTCTTGGTGATCGTTGGTAACTTTACGAGCATTAACGGAATCTCGCGCACTCGCCTTGCGCTACTTGAATTGGATGGTCAAGCCAGAGTGTCTGACTGGAATACGGATGTCTTTGATGTTCAGTGCCCAGCCTCAATATTCCCACAATATATTCGAGCCATCGATATCTCACCTGACGATAGCTACTTATTAACCGGCACAACTGGCTACCGTATTGCCGATAACCCAGCTTGCGACACGATTGGTCGCTTCGAAATCACTGACTTAACCAACACTGATGTCCAGCCTACTTGGGTTAACTACACTGGTGGTGATTCAGTATATGAAGTCGTAGCAACTGACCATGCGGTCTATACCGGTGGACATTTTCGTTGGCTTAACAACGATGACGGCATCAACGGCCGAAGTGCAGTACCTGGTTCTACACCACGCGCAGGTCTCGCAGCATTGGACCCGCTCAATGGTTTAACCCTACTAAACTGGCAGTCTGATCGCAACCCACGTGGCCGTGGTACGTTCGCTTTGATCGCTGAACCCGAAGGTCTCTACATCGGTGACGACACAGACTTCTTAAACGGAACAGAGCATCGCAAGCTTAAGTTCTTGCCACTGTCTTCAAACATACTTAGCCGCCCAACTGCACCAACTTTACCGACTGGCATTGTGACACCTAACGGTGACAACCTTGATGGCATAGACTTTGATGGAACCACTCTTGGTACGCAGGCGACACTAAACAACGCTAACTGGTCTGACGTTCGTGGCGGTGTATTTGTTGGTGGTCGATTATTTCATGCTGACAGCCTTGGACGGATGTGGTCTAGCGTACTCGCTAATGGCGTTTTTCAAAATCGTACTGAAGTCGATTTATTCGGTATGACTGACACCCAGTGGAACATCGATCAAATCGGCGGCATGTTCTTCGACTACGAGCAAGGCCGAATTTACTACACTATACAAAACGACTCTCAGCTGTACTATCGCGCGTTCACACCGGCAAGTCCGTATTTTGGTAACTACCGATACGTTGCCGATGATCAAGGTGATATTGCTTGGGGCGATGTTCGTGGTATGGATGTCGTTGATGGAAACTTATACTTCGTCCGCACTGACAATAATCTTTACCGCGCCAATATTCTGGGCGCTGCGGTCACAACCGGTACGACGACATTAGTCAGTGGCCCAGGTATCGACGGACGGAGCTGGAATAGCGGCCTATTCGCATTTCTATCTGACGGCATGGACGTGAACGAAAGCGTTGCCCAGTTTGAATTCGAATCGTCGGGTTCCAGTACTGTTAACCGCTTTCAACGATTTACATTCCCTGTTGTTGCTGGTGAAGAAACACAATTACGTCTGCAATGGGATGACCCTACTGCCGATTTAGCGCTCTTTGTTCGTGATGCTAATAACCTAGCGGTTGCATCTGAAGTCACTGCTGCCGGTTCGCCAAAATGGCTAACGGTACCTGCTGGTGTAGGTGGTACGTACACAGCCTCCGTTCTCATTCGTGAAGGCAGCACGCCTTTTAACTTGCGTGTGAATCCGACTGAAGCACCGCCGGCACCGCTTGCAGATTTTGAGTTTGCTTCAAGTGGCACAGCTACCGCTGGCAGTTGGCAGGTATTCAGCTTTGACGTTAACGCTGGAGATCTCGTTGAAGGCGACGTGATTTGGAATGACCCAAGCGCTGATGTCAGGATTTTCTTACGAGATGAAAACGGCACACCGATCACTAACGATACCGATGGCGGTTTGCCAGCAATGGTTTCAGCCGTTGCTGAAACTAGCGGTACCTGGTCAATTGGTGTAAGGATTATCAGCGGCAATATTGACTACGATGTTCTAGTCAACACAACAGCAGGCTTCACACCCCCTGACCCGCTAGCAGATTTTGAATTTTCATCCAGCGGTTCAAACACCTCTGGCAGTTGGCAAGTATTCCGATTCGATGTCACTGCTGGTGAAACGGTTGATGGCCAAGTGACATGGGACGACACTAATGCGGATGTGCGGATCTTCTTACGAGATGAAAACGGTTCGCCTATTGCTAACGATACCGACGGTGGTTTGCCAGCGATGGTATCAGCGGTTGCCGCATCCAGCGGTAGATGGTCAATCGCTGTGCGTATCGTCAGCGGCACCGTTAACTATGATGTGCTAGTTAATACAAACTAGCACCTTGTGATTGCTACCAAACGGCCATCCCAACTCGGGATGGCCTAGTATCTGTTGACAACTTCTAGGTTTCAGCAAGCACACATTATCTCGTGGCGTGACCGAAAGTGAAAAGGTGACTCCCGTCTCAATTCAAAATCCTTCGTTCGCGTAATCTCCTCTTATAAACAACGCTGGAAGCATCTGGCCGTTGATCAATCACTTAACTTTACTTACCTTACAAAAGGCGTTTTTTCATGAGATGCACATTTGTCGTGTTTAATGTCGCGAGCTGTCTGAGCCATAAGGCTCGTTTTGCTGTTCTGCTTTCAAGCCTATTCGCGGCTTTAACATTCTCTGGACAGATTTCCGCTGACCTTGGCCCTGCGCATGACACACTCATCTCGGAGTTCGCCTCGTTTAACACGCCTGGCGTTGTTGACGGTCGCGTAGAAGCGATCGCCATTGATGGTGACACGGTTTACGTGGGTGGTACCTTTACTCAAATACATAATCCTCTAGATGAAGGCAACATCATTAATCAGCCATACCTCTTCGCCTATAGCAGAGCAACTGGCAACATCATTCAGAGTTTCGACCCGCAACTCAATAATAGCGTGCTCGCGCTTGAAACGACAGGTGACCCTGCCGGCGGCGTTTTTGCGGGTGGAACTTTCGGTAACCTCAATGGGCAATTTAGCCGCGGAAGGTTAGCAAAAATCGATATCAACGGCGACGGCGTAACTGGATTTGGCGCAAGGCCTGATGCAACAGTCACCTCCATGGTGCGGTTAAATAACACGCTTTATATAGGCGGCAACTTTAACAACATAAGCACAACACCCATCGAAAAACTCGCTGCACTTAACACAACGACTGGTGCTGTTAGCCCAAATCTTAATTTCGATTTTGGCGGCTTACTATTCACTACCCTCATTACTGAGAGTCAAGCCATACAAGGTGTTGATGATATGGACATCACATCAGATGGCGAAATCTTGATTATCATCGGTAACTTTGAAACCATTGATGGCATCTCCCGCCCTCGTCTAGCGATGATCGAATTGGATGGTCAAGCCAGTGTTTCTACGTGGAATACCAATGTGTTTGACATTCAATGCCCGTCAAGACGATTTCCTCAATACATTTTTGGAATCGATATCTCACCTGATGATAGTTACCTTACAACAGCTACAACGGGCTTTCGAATTATCGGTGACCCAGCTTGCGACACGATACTGCGTTTCGAAATTGATGATTTAACCAATACTGATGTTCAGCCTACTTGGGTAAATTACACCGGTGGTGACTCAGTATACGAAGTCGTAGCCACTGACCATGCCGTCTATACCGGTGGACACTTTCGCTGGCTTAACAACGGTGGCGGTTCAGACACTCAGGTGCCTGGCTCAATTCCACGAGCTGGCCTTGCAGCACTTGATCCGCTAAATGGTTTAACACTATTGAATTGGCAATCTGATCGTAATCCACGTGGGCGCGGCACCTTTGCCCTGATCGCTGAAGACGAAGGGCTTTACATTGGCGATGACACTGATTTCCTCAATGGATCAGAGCACCGCAAGCTTAAGTTTTTACCACTGTCTGCCAACACAATCAATCGCCCTATTGCCCCAACACTGCCTACTAGCATCGTGACACCTATTGGTGACAACCTTGATGGCATCAACTTCAATGGCAGTACGTTTGGAACACAATCAACACTGAACAATGCTGGATGGTCGGACACTCGTGGCGGTGTATTTACTGGTGGGATATTGTTTCATGCAGACAGCCAAGATCGCATTTGGTCGAGTGTTTTCGCTAATGGTACTTTCCAACTTCGCACACAGGTTGATCTATTCGGCTTAACTGATGCACAGTGGAATATCAGTGAAATTGGCGGCATGTTCTTCGACTATGAACAGGGTCGTCTCTACTACACACAACGCTTTGACTCTCAACTTTACTGGCGCGCATTCACGCCGGCGAGCCCCTATTTTGGTAACGAAACTTACGTTGCGGATGTTCAAGGTGACATCGCTTGGGGTGAAGTACGCGGTATGGATATCGTTGATGGCAATTTATACTTCGCTCTTCGCGATAACAATCTATACCGCGCTCAAATTCAAGGCTCCGATGTTGTTTCAGGCACTACTCAAGTCATCAGCGGCCCAGGTATCGATGGGCGTGGCTGGGATAACGATCTACTAACATTTCTCTCAGACGGACCGTCCATCAGCAATGATAACGCTCAGTTCGAATTCGAATCTTCAGGTTCTGATTCAGTTAATCGATTCCAACGATTTACGTTCCCTGTCGTGGCGGGAGAAGAAACGCTATTACGCCTACAGTGGGATGACCCTGCAGCAGATTTAGCACTTTTTGTGCGTGATTCAAATGACCAAGCGGTTGCCTCAGATGGCTCACCCGCAGGATCACCAAAATTTTTGACGGTACCTGCAGGCGCTGGTGGTACCTATACAGCTTCCGTTCTTATTCGTGAAGGCAGCACGCCATTCAGTTTACAAGTGAATCCATTCGCAGGAGCGCCCGAGCCACTTGCAGACTTTGAGTTCTCATCAAACGGTAGCGACACCAACGGTAGCTGGCAGGTGTTCAGCTTTAACGTTAACGCAGGCGAACTCGTTGAAGCTGACGTAACGTGGAATGATCCCACTGCTGATGTCAGGATCTTCTTGCGCGACGAAAACGGCACACCTATAGCCAACGACACAGATGGTGGATTGCCTGCGATGGTATCAACCGTTGCCGAATCCAGTGGCTCATGGTCGCTCGGCGTGAGTATTATCAGCGGCGATGTTGATTACGATATTTTGGTCAATACAACTGATGACTTTACCCCGCCTCAGCCACTTGCTGATTTTGAATTCAACTCAAGTGGTTCGAGTACAAGCGGTCGCTGGCAGGTATTCCGATTCGATGTTCTTGCCGGAGAAACGATTGATGGTCAAGTAACATGGGATGACGCCAATGCAAATGTCAGGATCTTCTTACGAGACGAAAATGGCACACCCATCACTAATGATACCGATGGCGGCCTACCGGCAATGGTGAATGCTGTGGCCGGCTCGAGCGGCCAATGGTCAATCGGCGTCAGTGTCGTCAGCGGTAGCGTTGAATACCAAGTTTTAGTGAATACCGACTAAACTTACTTACTATGACTCAAAGCAAACGGCCATTCCGTGAGGGATGGCCCAATGCACAAACCCGATAGCTGTAGTACATTGGTACTGAGCTTAATCACGATACCGACCGGTTTCATGCACTTACTTACTTCTCTTTGTTGTAGTTTTTGTCTCCTACTACCAACCCTTCTATCTGCCCAAACTATCGAACTTCAAATAGAGGACAACAACGTCAGCGGTGGTGGGTTTCAAAGTGACGTAACCATTTCGAACAATGGTCTCACCGTCTACTCAGCTGCTGATGTATCAGGTATTTTTAAATCCGCAGATGGTGGTTTGCACTTTCAAAACGTCAATGAAGGCTTGATGAGTCATAAGGTTGCATCAATTGCCATCACACCCGACAACGATCAAATCCTCTACGCAGGAACAGGCAACAAAGGCACCTCAAGCGGCTTGTTCAGATCAATCGATGGCGGCGAGACATGGGCATTAACTGGCGAAGGAGACAAAGCACAGTTTGCAGGCAATCATTCTGCTGCAGGTGACCCAGTACCCCAAGGGCATCCCAGGCCTAATGGCGATCTAATTATTGTGGACGCAGGCGGCAACGCTTCCACTCATACAGACGACATAGTATTAGCCGGCAGCTACAAAAATGGTGTGCGAATTTTTCTGCGCGGTGGTGATAAAGAATCCTCAGCGGTTAACCCATCTGGCTTTGTACGCTCACTTGCACACAGCTCCAGCTTACCTAACATTGCCTACGCAGCAATTCAGTTTGCTGACCCTTCTAAAAATGGCATCTATAGAATTGACTATACGAACACATCAGCTCCAACTTCCCTCCTAGCGTATGCAACTCTACGCCCAGAAGGTCTAACCGTTTTAAGTAATGGGCATGTATACGCAGCTATCGGTGCAGCAGGGGTTGTGAAATACGATGGCAAGTCATGGAGCTTAAAAAACGCTGGGCTTTCAATTGATCATACTAATCGACAATGGACAGCGATAACCGGTTATGTTGCTGGCAAAACAGATGTTGTATACGCCGGTACCACAAACCTTGGTGGAAGACTCAAACAACGCAACTACTCCAATATATGGAGAACAGAAGATGCCGGTAATAGCTGGTCACCATTGGTAAAGGCTAAAACCAATGTGTCAGATAAGATTCTTGGCCAGCCCCATGACTGGTGGTTCAGAACACATGCCTTCACTCAGGCAGGGCTTGGCAGAACCAATAGCGTAGTAAGCTCCATTGCAGTATCTCGCGGAAACCTTCCCGACCAAACTTCTGATGACATCATTTATGTATCGGGTAGAGGCGGGCTTTGGAAATCTAGTGATGGCGGTAGCTTATGGGAACCCGCAGTTAACAATATGCAAGCGACGGCCAACAACGGTGTTGCGGTTAATCCTAATAACCCTAAGCAGGTCGCCTTAGCCAATACCGATTACGTCGTACTTGCCACCAATAGTCGATTTGAACGTAACGACTTGTTTCGTGACAAACCCCTTGATGCTGAATCAAAAGGCTACGACGTTATCTTCGATGTAAAAGCCAACGAACTCATTCTAGGCACGGGCGATAGAGATACGAATAAATCTGGCGGCGGCGAAGTGTACATTAAATCAGCCAACAAACTAGGTGGCCTATCCCCCATTGCGTGGACGAATACTAACCTCAGCGCTACCACCGCTAGAAATAATGGAAGAGTACGAGCTGTATCCTATGGATACCACGATGGACGTTCTACAACGTCTCAAACCCTTCTAGCCGCCGTGGAAGGAGAAGGTGTTTTTAGACTTCACAAAGGTACCTGGTCAAAAAGTACCGGCGTAAAAATAGGTTCAACAAAACGCAGTAACTTTGTCTGGCCAGACAATATTGACTCTGGTGTTGTGTACTTATTAGACTTAACAGCTGGGCTATACCGCTCCAGCGATGGTGGGCAAAGCTGGATAAACATTTGGCCGGCCATGACATTTAGAAATAACGATTTTTATAACACCGGCTATATCGCTGCTGATGACAACAACCCCTCAACCTTGTATCTCTCTGTTCAAGGCGATCGCAATTCGCCAATAGGTGCTGGGTTTAAAGTTTATAAATTAACAAATGCCGATACCGTGATATTTGGACAACCTGGTAGCGCTAACATCACTGACCTAACAAAGCACCACAGCAATTCATCTATCAAACGCCCCGGCCCCCTAGCGATAGGCCCCGATGGAAGCCTATGGTTAACACAACAACAGGATTCTAAAAAATCAATTAGCGCTGCGCTCTACATGATGAAGAACCCCGCCATCGATACGGCTTTTGTAGAATTAACAACAAGCGACTATCGCAATATGGCCACTTCACCCAGTGGCATTGACGTATCGAGCGATGGGTATGTTTATCTTTCTCAAAGTGGTATTGGTGTGCTTAAGATTGCAGTTCGTTGATAGTTAACTCACAATCCCTGCTCTAAAGCGAACCTTCAAATTTTCTCATCAAGCCACTGAGCCATAGCATTAAGCAACTGACGCTCATGATCAGTATTATCAAAAAAATGATAAGCCTCATCAATTACAATTTGTTGGTAAGCCTTGTTATGTTGGGAAGCTTGCTGGCGAACATCCGCCGTCTCCAATACGGTCGGGAAATCCCTACTGCCATAGATATCTAACACTGGTATATCGATACGCTTTAAGGATTCAGCGCTGTTGATGGTTACTTGTCTGTATTGTGAGCTCATACCTATCGCAACAAAGGCTTTTACATCATGCTCTGAACGGGCAAGGTAATAGCTCGCCATTGTTGCTCCTTGGCTGTGCGCAACCACCACAATGGTATCCACACCCTGATCAACTAAATACGCAGTCGCTGCACGCATTCGCGGCGGAACTTCTGGGTATAGCGGAACATACTCTTCATAGGCAGCACTTTTTTCCAGCAAGGGCAACTGTATTGATAAGGTATTCCAACCTCGTGCTGTCATTCTCACCCTAACAGGCTGCACTACCTGCTCCCAATCAGGATGAAATCCAGTACCGTGCAACACGACTATGCCCTTCGTGGATGGTGTTTCTGATTCCGTATAAATACTTAAAAATCGGTGGCCTTCCGCTTCCAAAAACACCGGCTCGCCATCAAAAATTGCATCGACTGTTTGATCCACCCAGCGCTGCTCTCGTGCAGCATCTGTGGCCAGCACAAGGCTAGGAGAACAAGAGAGCAGCAAGAATAGTAAAAGGAGTTTCAGTTTCATACATCGTTTTTTGATAAGAGCCAGCTGTCACCCGTGCCCAACATTATTGGGCACGGGTGAAAACTGTAAAGCAAGCAGATAGCTTAGCTTCAGGCAAACGTAATACCGCTGTCCGTCATTGGCAATTTAGTGATGCGCTTGCCGGTAGCGGCATAAATTGCATTAGCCAACGCGGGGCCTGCTGGTGGCAAAGCCGGTTCGCCAACGCCCGTGGGCGCTTTGTCCGATTGAACAATATGAACTTCCACTTCAGGCATATCGCTTATTCGTAGCGGTTCATAGGTGGGGAAATTACTTTGCTCAACAATTCCCTCTTTCATGGTGATTTTATTGCGCATCACCGCACCTAAACCGTAACCAATACCGCCTTCCATCTGTGCTCGCACAACATCAGGGTTAACTGCAATCCCGCAATCCACTGCGCAAGTGACCTTGTCAATGGATATGGCACCTTCGGCAGTGACAGAGACGTCCATAACTTCAGCAACATAGGTGTTAAATGATTTATGCACTGCAACACCCCGGCCCTTGCCGTCAACCTGCTTGCCACCCCAGCCCGACTTTTCAGCGGCCAATTTGAGCACACCAGCAAATCGAGCTTGATCTTCATCCGATTCGTCTAGATGTGCAAGACGAAATTCAACAGGATCTTTGCCTGCAGCTTCTGCTGCCATGTCCATTAGCACTTCCATTGTGTAGCCCGATTGACTATGACCTACGGAGCGCCACCACAACACAGGCATTGGCGATTCATAGTCTGTTAAACCTAGCGCCATGGGAATCTGATAAGGCGTATCTACGATTCCTTCTACCGAGAAGTGATCAACACCATTGTGTACCGCCATACCCTCCATCGGGCCGCCTTTAAAAATGGATTGCGCCACAGAGCGATGCCCCCAAGCCGAAATTTTTCCATCATCACCAATACCAATATGCGCGCGTTGAGCGAACATAGGGCGATAGAACCCACCAGCCAAATCATCTTCTCGTGTCCAAACCAACTTCACTGCCTTTGTTTTACCCAATGCCACATAGGCTAGCGCCGCTTGCACATGATAATCAGATGCACCATTTGCTCGCCTACCAAAAGAACCCCCAGCGTAGTACGTTTTGATTTCTACTTTTTCTGGTGGTATTTGAATAATGGCGGCCAGGGTTGGATGCGTGATCATTTGGAACTGACAGCCATCGTGCAAACGAACTCCACCACCTTCAGTAGGTTCAATAACACAATTCAGAGGCTCCATCGGCGCATGTGCAAGCAGAGGAAAATGAAAGTCAGCCGAAACAGATTTAGTTGCCGCTTTCGCAGCGGCTTCTGTATCAGCCAAGTTACCTCTGCCAGTGGCATCGTAGGCTGGGTCTGCATTTAATTTATCAGTGTATTCACTGAGCATTTCAGCTGAGCCGCGACCATCGGCTGCGGAGTTGTCCCATACCGCGCTAACTTCTCGCCTAGCCTTAATTGAGGCCCAAGTTGATTCCGCATAGACAGCCACTCCAGATTGATCTGGCAAGGCCTTAGCATCAACAAAGCCGTTGACCTTATCAGCAGCTCCTAGATCAAAACTCGTTAAGGTACCTCCGAATAAGGGTGAGCGTAAGACAGTGACGTAAACCATGTTCGGTACTTTTACATCCATAGCAAACATGGCGGTACCAGTAGTTTTTGCAAAACTGTCTTTGCGCGCAAGTTTATTTTTGCCGATTAATTTAAAGTTGGCAGCATCCTTAAGCGCAGGCTCTGCAACCGGCGTTAACTTAGCTGCCTGTTGTACGAAGTCACCTATTTGTGCTTTTTTGTTTCCGCCACTGCTGAGCTGACCGTCTACAAGCTTTACCGCTGAAGGTTCAACATTCCATTGCGCCGCTGCAGCTCGTATTAGCATATCGCGCGCAGCTGCACCAGCCTGTCGATACTGCATAAACGAATTCGCGATGGCTGTAGAGCCGCCCGTACCTTGCCCACCAAACGCCAAGTTTTTATAATTTTCATGTGATGGTGCAAACTCAACTTCAACTTGATTCCATGCCACGTCTAGTTCTTCGGCTACTAATGTTGTTAACCCAGTGCTTGTTCCTTGTCCCATTTCAAAATGCTTAACAACAACAGTCACCGTGCCATCAGCATCGATTTTGACAAACGGATTAAATCCGATTGCTGCATCACCTGAAGATGTATCCGTAGAGGCAGCTAGCGAACCACTGACGTTAAAGCCGATGACCATTGAACCGCCAACCACAGCGGAGGTTTTTAAAAACTGGCGTCGACTCATTGATTTAGTAGTTGAGCTCATGCTTAACCCTCCATAATGTCTGATGCGCGATGGATGGCTGCGCGGATTCGGTGATAGGTAGCACAGCGACAGGCATTCCCGCCCATGTATGTATCAATATCGTCATCGCTAGGCTTAGCGTTATCCGAAAGTAAGCCAATGGCAGACATGATTTGTCCGGACTGACAGTAACCGCACTGAACAACATCAAGCTCCTGCCAAGCGGTTTGCACAGCCTTAGCCTGCGGTGTATCAATAGCATCAATGGTAGTGACCTCTTTATCCCCTAGTGCACTGATAGGCAGAACACAGGACCGTGTCGGTTGGCCATCCACGTGAACAGTACATGCTCCACACGAAGCAACACCGCAACCGAATTTTGTGCCTGTTAAATTAAGTTCGTCCCGGATTACCCACAATAAAGGCGTATCCGCATCAGCGTTAATCTCGCGTGACTGTCCATTGATTTTTAATTTAATCGCCATCTTTTACCTCTATGTATAGTGTAAAGATTGAATTGCTGCGTAATCTAAAAAGACATGATCAACTACACAGAGCGTGAAGGTGTTGCAGTGAAAAAAGCATGTTATTTGAAGACTCTAATATGCTAACTTTTAAATTGCAACTATATGGGTTACATCAATTTTGGCTTTACTGGCCATGCAACTGACCGGCTCTCGGTAGTCGCCGGTTAGCCTCTGTTAACCATTCTCATAATAACGCGCTATAACCCTGTGACACGACATAAAACCCAATCTTAATATTGAGTAAAGTGGCGCCAGCAAAATGGGACAAATTGTACCGTGAACGCTTACATTCTTGACACGTGGTTGAAATGGCCAACAACCCAAGCACACACCGTACTCACTAGTTAAACTTTTAAGCGCTTAAAAACTCATTACAACATACATCTATGCTAGTTTCTTGACGACGGTTACCCAAATTTTTTATGGAGCAATTTAATGAGTAGACAAGTCACTGTAGCGGCAACTCAAATGCACTGCGATTGGGACACCCCAGGCAACGTTGCTCGCGCAGAGGCACTTGTTCGCAAGGCTTCATCAAACGGCGCTCAGATAATCCTCATACAAGAGTTATTTGAAACACCCTACTTTTGTATTGAACAGGATGCTCGTCACCTAGAGCTGGCTTCTACCGCAGAAGACAGCAGCACGCTCAAACACTTCTCTCACTTAGCTAAAGAGCTAGGAGTCGTATTACCCATCAGCTGGTTCGAACGCTCAGGTAAAGTTTTTTACAACGCCGTTGCCATCATCGATGCAGACGGGAAGATTCTAGGCACCTATCGAAAAACACATGTCCCGAATGACGTTGGCTATCAAGAAAAACAATATTTCTCACCGGGCGATACTGGATTTAAAGTTTGGAATACCCGCTTTGGCAATATCGGTGTTGGTATTTGTTGGGATCAATGGTTTCCAGAATCCGCTCGTTGCATGGCACTAATGGGCGCAGAAATATTGCTATACCCATCGGCCATTGGCTCTGAACTAGAAATCACACACGATTCTGCTCGTCATTGGCAAACGGTTATGCAGGGCCACGCGGCAGCTAACATTATGCCCGTACTGGCATCTAACCGAATCGGTACCGAACACACTAGCGATAAGGTTCACAGTATGGAGTTCTATGGTTCTTCATTTATCTGTGATCACATGGGCCAAATAGTGAATGAAGCTAACCGCGTCGATTCAAGCGTAATAACCCATCAGTTTGATCTCGATGCAATCGAACAACATCGTAATCGATGGTGCTTGTTTAGGGACCGTCGGCCAGAGCACTACGGCGCGATCATGACGCTAGACGGCAAGGTATAGAGCGAGCGGTATCACAAACATGGTTCAGATAATTAGCGATAACACACCCATTCAAATGGGTTTCAGAATGCCTGCCGAGTGGGAACGCCAAAGCGCTATCTGGCTTCAATGGCCCGGTAAGCACCCCGCCGCAATTGCAGAAGATGATCTGCTTTATCAAATGCAAATGGAAAAGACGTGGATGCTGATGTCGCATGAAATCCATCAGCAAGTTCAGTTACGTATTCTCGTTAACAACGAAGGTCAGAGAGATCACATCAGCCGATCCATGGAATATTTCGGATTTGATAAAAACAAGGTCGAATTCCATATCACCGACTTGGTGGATGTCTGGCACCGAGATACTGGTCCAATCTTTCTCTCTGATGACAAAGGCAACATCGCTGTAACAGACTGGAACTTCAACGGCTGGGGAACCTACCCCGAATGGGGTGAAGCGGAAGGTCATATTGCACAAACGGTTGCGCACATCACTGACGCGCCAGTTTTTGTTGCGCCCTTGGTCACTGAAGGCGGCGCAATCGAGGTAAACGGTAGCGGTACGTTAATGGCAACGCGCAGCTCAATCATTAACGACAACCGCAATCCCGGCCTAAGCCAAGAACAAATTGAACAAGGATTACGAGATTACCTTGGTGTTAATCATTTCATATGGCTATCCGGAGCGCCTGCCGACGTGTGCGAACAAGCCCTCGGCGATGGTACGGACTACCACGTGGATATCGCGGCTCGATTTGTTGGAAAGAACAAAGTGCTTTACGCTTGGACTGACGATCGTGATGATCCTCGCTACCCTTACCTAGTCAAACACCTTGAAGAACTACAAACCGCTACCGATGAAAGTGGTCAGTCACTAACATTGACCCCTGTATTACTACCTGCTTGTGGCGTCTATGCAATCGGCGGGCGGCATGATCCAACACTGGATTCCGGCAGCCACTTTACCGATGCTAGCTACTTAAATTATTTAGTGTGTAACGATATTATTCTAGTGCCCGCATTTGGTAATGCCAACGATGTGCTGGCACAAAGGATACTCGCAGAGTCCTTTCCAGAACGAAACATCATCCCTATTCCAGTTGTTAGCCTGACCGCAGAGGGCGGCGCCATTCATTGCGTTACCCAACAACAGCCAGCGGCTACCTAACGCTCATTTGGTTTTGGCAAATAAATTCAATTGCAACCCATACAGTTAACGAATCACGGTAATTTTACCTTCCAGCCCTAAAGTCGGTCCCTTAAGCTGTCGTTATGGTTTCTTTTGAGGTGGGCATTATGGATGGGCTTAACTTGAGCCACCGCGGTAAGCGAGGCGACGGTACACCGTGGTCGCTACTACTTCTTGCTGGTATTTCGCTACTCTTGGGCGTTACGTATTACGTATTATTCCGTGGTTTCGCACCAGCACTGTTCAACACACTCATTTCAGATGGGCTTTCCTACTCTGCGGATCCAACTCTGGGTAGCCTCCCAAGCTTTATCCAAACCTTATCCCTAACGCTGATTGTCTATGCCGTCGTCGGTCGTAAAATGCAGCTTGCACATACGTTATCCGTTTGTGTTTTGGTTTGTGCTTGGTTAGCCGAGCCACTGTATGGGGTTTATTCCGTTACCGATTTAGTTGCAGCGGGCCTCGGTAGTTGCGTTGCCTGGAGCATCGCCCTGTCGTTAAACACACCACCCACCAATCAACGTAGCACTAAAAGACAAAAGACCGTTGGTATAACCGCCGTAATCTGTGCCTCATGGTTAATGACATCCGCCAGCTATTGGGGGGGCCCTAGCTTCGGTGAGTCCAGCTCCAGTGGCGGTGGCTCGGTGAACAAACCAGTGTACTTAAGTTACTCGGAACTACGTAGCTCAGTAAAGCAAGAAGGACCTAGATCAATTGAATCGTTAGGAAGGCTTTATCTTTTTGGAAACTATATCTATCTGAACAAACGGAATCAAGGCATTCACATTATTGATAATTCCGATCCGAGTAACCCGGTTAACCTTCATTTTATAGCGATACCAGGCAACACCGAAATCAATATTCGAGACAATTACCTTTACGCTGATAGCTATGTAGATCTAGTCACACTGGATTTAAACAACACCTCTTCAATTACAGAAATAAACCGACAACAAGATGTATTCCCTTGGGATGAGTATCAAAATGTTCCAGACTCCATTTGGCTGGATTACAACGAGATAGATGAATCGCGCGGCGTGGTGGTAGGTTATGAATAAGTTAAAGAACTCTGGTGTCTTCAGCGCGCTGTTACTGAGCTTTGCATTGCTAGGTTGCTCAGATGAAAGCGCCAACTCAGCCGGTACAGACGGGACAGGTAGAGGTGGTTCGACCGCACGCATGACCATCAGTGGCGACTATCTCTATGCGATAGCAGGCAGCGATGTTCAGCTATTTACCATTACTAACCCACAAATGCCCAACCCGTGGACGAAAGTCAGAGTTGATTGGGATATCGAAACACTGTTTCCCTATGGTGATTACTTACTGATCGGCGCAGCCACAGGCATGCACATTCTCGATAATACCGATCCTGGTAATCCTGTTTATATCGCTGATTTTCGACATGCAAGAGCACGAGATCCAGTAGTCGCGGCAGATGGCTATGCCTATGTCACGTTAAAGACTGACCCTAATGGTTTTAATGCCATCGATGAACTTAACGTGATCGACATTCAAGATATAAACAATCCAAGCCTCATCGATAGGCTATCGATGCAAGGCCCGAGTGGGTTATCGTTAGATGGGAATCAACTCTTTGTGTGCGACGATAAAGCAGGAATAAAGATAGTCGACGTGAGCGATCCTTCTGATGTGTCCGCCGTGGATTCAATCCCAGGTGTAGATTGCTTGGATGTGATCGCAGAGAATGGGCGCTTGTATGTAATAACAAGCGATCAGTTACTACAATATGATTACTCAAACGGTACGCCAGTGCTGCTAAGTGAGTTGGCCGTCACTGGGGAATAGCATTCGTTACAGCTTTAACATGACTGTCGCGATTAAATTAACGCCAGAAATTTCAATAGGCTCTTGAAATTTCTAGCGATACCCCCATATTAAACTTGGGTATGAAGATTCTGGTCCGCCAGAACAGCCACCCTAGATCTAAGCGCTATAACAATGAAGGCACACCAGACCACTCTAGATGCTTAGGGTCGGTAAACTTACTTGCCTTTTCAGCTTAGCCAATTGCTTAGATTTATTGCCCGACAATCCGCTAGCGTTTCTCAAACCAGCACAGGGTTTTAACTGAACGATAGCAAAAAACTATCTCCGCTATCAAAATTACGAGCGTTTATACCCTCGTTTAATTCAAGTAGCACCCATTACAGATAGCGAAACAGCAACATTGGCAACTAGCCAGCAGCTACAAGGATTGCAACGCGGGCACATAACGTCGGTTTCAACATCGATCTGGCTTCGAAGGTAGTGTTTGCGGTGCAAACCACAGAGCACGCCGGATGGCCTACTAAAACAGGAAACTAAATCTGAACTCTAAAATATAAACAACTCTGCAGGAGGCACATGACAAAAACAAGATCATTCATCAATTCACTAACTAAAGGCAAATACACTGGGGTCATACTATGGCGAGTCATCGTTTCTTTCCTAGTCACGTTTGGTACTTATAACCCCTGGAGCGATTTCTCATTTGTGGGATGGCTCAATCGCTTAGACTCCCCCGGATCAGGCGCTCTACTCGCAGCTTCGATCATCTTCGCCATTCACTTGGCCTTCATAGTCGCATCAGTAAAAGCCCTCGGGCGACTTGGTTCAAGCGTGTCACTGATCGTCATTGCTTGCGCTGTATTTTTCGCATTCGATAAAGGGGTTTTCTCACCTGACTCTAATACTCACTTGCAGTCAATTTCACTACTCATCTATACCTTATTCCTAACCATTGGGCTCTCGAGCGCGATCATATGGAGACGCGCTACTGGTCAGGTGGCAACGCGCGACATAAGCAGCGCAGATGAGGAGCCACGATGATGAGTGATACGCGGTTTAGAGCTGGCCTGGTCGTCATATCAATAGCGATCGTGGCGGCAGCGGTGGTTGCGCTGTGGCCGCCACTTAGCTCGCTAATATCAACTCTTTGGCTTGCCATCTTTTTAAAAGGTAAGCTTTTATTGAAGCTACTCACGCCAGAATCGATTGTAGCCATGTTTAAGCGCGGAACCATTTCGCACGTAAAAAGCACGGCTATAAAAACATCTGCCGTCATGGTGGTTATGTCCCACGCGCCATGGCGACGGTATGTATCAGCGACGAAAGACTCCATCGCCATGCTCACTCTGGTGATGCTAGGGCATTACCGATCTTTATCTACTTGGATGCAACTCGTTTTCGCATCTGTACTACTGCTTGCAACAGCTGGTACTGGTTACGTTGTGTTCGCTTTTATAGCCATTCCTCAGCCTCTTTGGCATTGGCTTAAAAATGCCATCGTTACCATTGTGAACCGGTCAGGGGTTGGCGCGATAATAAACAGCGCGTGGCGATCACTAGTGCCAGAAGATGTGAGCCTAACGTTATATCTATTTTTTAAATGGAAGGTTGGACGACGGCAAATCGAGCTCTCAAAACGCATACATGCGTTAATCAATCACGCTTAACAACCAATCGCATCTTTAGCTATTTTTATAATACAAGCATCTGGTAACGCTTTTTCATCGGCCGAACTCAGTACTAAAACTAATTCATCTGCTGTTGGAAAAGCGTCCTTAACTGGCTACTCTAATGTTTGCATCGTAACCGCATCTCGTTTGATCGACGCAGCATAACGGCCACATTGCTTGGTAGGATTCGTCAGTCATAGCGACAACTGAAGAATATCGCTAATCCTGCCGATAGTTCATAGGAAGAAACTATCGGACCAGCATGAAACCGCTTAATAATCAAAGTTTTACGGAAGCAGCCATTGTCGCGAACTCGACGCCAATCAATACGCCTTC
>CALJAA010000122.1 GCA_938028465.1 uncultured Granulosicoccaceae bacterium
GCTTGATCACTATTATTTTGCTCGCTGATATGGCCCAGCAAAATATGTTGCAACCCAGCGTGATCCAAGTGCTTTATTAAATCTGCACCTTGATCATTACCCAAGTGCCCGAAGTTACCTTTTATTCGTTGCTGCAAACTGTAGGGGTATGGGCCGTTAGCTAACATGGAGTTGTCGTAGTTGGTTTCCACAATCAAACTATTCACACCTGCTAACTTTTCCATAACATGAGGAGTGCAAGCGCCTAGATCAGTTACACAAGCAAAACGAACCGCATCATGGGTAAAAATATATTGACAAGATTCGGCGGCATCGTGTGGTGTTGGAAAAGGATTGATATCGATATCACCTATTTGCCAACTTGAGTGCGCGTCAATAATTTGTATTTTATGAAATCGGTTATCACGCAAGCTTGAATAGGTGCCATGCGTTAACCAAATAGGCGTTGCAAATTTACGGGATAGCGGGCCAACACCTTTAACGTGATCACCATGCTCATGAGATATCAACACGGCATCGATATCAGCTGGGTGTAGGCCCAATAATGACAACCGTGCAGTTGTTTCTTTTAGTGTGAAACCACAATCGAGTAGTAACGTTGTGTTTTCGGTACGGATAACAGTGGAGTTACCGCCACTACCACTACCTAATGAGGCTACATGCAACATGGCAATGGTTGGCCTAGATAAGTTGTTGTCGAAGCGTATCCAATACGGACTTCTCAGTATCAGCATCAAGCCTTTCGCCGGCAGCTGAGGCTACTGACACTCTAGATGCACTAACGTGTACGGGAGAAATAGCGAAAACATAGGCAGCCTCATTAGCATTAGCTTCAACTCGCCCACGTTGTATATCTGCACGCGTAACCTTAAAGCCGTTTCCTGCCAATGCTTGGCGCACTGATCTAAAGCTAGGACGGTAACCCTTATGCATAACCAACACACTACCTCCAGCCGTGGTTTGCAATGTTGCGTCATCTAATAAGTTTGCTGCTCTAGCATCACTGAGTATACCTTTGGCTTTTTGTTCTTCAATACCAAAGAAAACCAACAGCTCACTGAGCATCTGATTAGTGTTCTCAGGTGCATGTGCCGACGCAGGCCAGCTCGCATCAGGATTGTCTTCTACAAAGGACTTATCGGCTTGCTGTACGCGAGCAAATAAGCGAGACGCGCTACCTGCACGCTCAAGACGAAACGCTATGCGCATAAACGTATCTTTACCAATGAGGCCGCTTAACAAGCCGCCTTCAGAAAGCGCACGCCAATCGCTGGCAATCACACCTGAAACTGGCAGGGTTTGAGCGACGGTGTAATCTTTCTTGCGAGTAAACGCCAATAATCTTGGCCAAAGTTCTTCTGGCGCTTGATCGATCTCTAGCCAACTTTGACCACCATTACGAACAAACTTTACGGATTCAAATGCAGGCAATAACGTATTGCGTGAAAGTGCATCGCCACTGATGCCAGGCAAGATAAATTGTTCGCCATTACTAATGTCGGTGAGATCAGGTGGAACTTGCAACACCTTGGCTTCAGCCGAAGTCGTGCTGTATTCAGATTCGGGACTGCCTAAGCGATCCATCGAAATGCATCCGCTAAGCAGAGTCACACTAGTCACAGCCGCAAAGGGCAATGCCAACAAAGATCGGGTAAGACTTAAGCGCATTATTGTCGTCTACGTGCTAAAGCCTAGGATTATAGGCTGTTTACAGGGCCTCGGCCTTTTTCAATGCAGCAATAACACGTTCGTGATGTTCCGTGGCGAGTGGCGTAAGCGGCAAACGAATGCCCTCAGGTATGCGACCCATCTTATACAGAGCCCATTTCACTGGGATTGGATTAGATTCGCAGAACAAATCCGTGTGTAAATCTTTGATGTTAGCTTCAATTAGCTCAGCTTTTGAACGATCGTGCGTCATCGCAGCTGTACACATTTTAGCCATCTGTGCCGGGACAACGTTTGCCGTAACAGAAATATCGCCATGCCCACCCACTAGCATGCTCTCCATCGCGGTTGCATCATCACCGGTAAGCACTTTAAAACCGCGCTCACATAGTTCGAGTAATTCTTTTATACGTTCAACCGTACCAGTGGCCTCTTTAATGCCAACAATATTCTTAATTTTTGATAATCGAGCCGTAATTTCTGGGCTCATATCAACGGCGGTACGGCCTGGCACGTTATACAGAATTTGCGGAATATCAACCGCAGCGGCAATGGCAGCGAAGTGTTGATATAGGCCTTCTTGCGTGGGCTTGTTGTAATAAGGGGTGACCAACAAGCAACCGTCCGCACCCACACCTTTAGCATGCTCCGTTAGCTCAATGGCTTCAGCTGTTGAGTTTGCACCGGTACCAGCAATAATGGGGATGCGCTTATCAGCCATCTCCACCATACGTTTAATCACATGGCCATGTTCAGCCACAGTTAGCGTGGCTGATTCGCCAGTCGTGCCCACCGCAACAATGCCGTGAGTACCAGACTCAATATGGAATTCGACCAAGTTGGCCAATGACTCTTCGTCGACGCTGCCATCCGCGTGCATCGGTGTGACAATTGCGACTATGCTGCCCTGAAACATGTTTTACCCTCTATCAGAGGCGACATACTACTAACAGGGCCAGCGAACCACAAGCAGGTAGATTATTTAACTGCTTCAGCTGGCAGCATTAGCCATATCAGCATCGCTCGCTCGCGGCCAGGCATTGAGCACAGCTTGGATCAATGTGGCCAGCGGAATCGCAAAAAATACACCCCAAACACCAAACAAGCCACCAAAAAACAACACGGCAACAATGATCGCAAGTGGATGAATATTGACCGCCTCGGAAAACAGCAGTGGCACCAATACATTGCCATCAAGTATTTGGATGATCTGATACAGCAGTAACACCCAACCCAAATGAGCACTTAACCCCCATTGGAAAAAACCGATAACTACAATCGGCACAGTAACCACAACAGCGCCCACATAGGGAATGATCACAGACAAGCCAACCAAGGCGCTCAGCAAAAGGCTGTAGTTCAACCCCATCAAAGCAAACACGACGTAGGTTGCTACCCAAACAATAACAATCTCAATAAACTTACCGCGAATGTAGTTAGCCATTTTTTGGTCAACATCTCGCCAAACTTTAAATGACAGCTCACTTCGACGCGGCACGAACTTGTTTGCCCAACCAAGAATTTTGTCTTTATCTTTTAATGCAAAAAACACCATAAACGGCACTAGTACCGCATAGATGGTGATCATCACCAAGGTGCCTAATCTGGCAACCGAAAACTGCAAAATGTTCTGCCCAACGCTCCCCGCTTCATTCTTCACATCGTCAATGAATTCATTAATTTGTTGCACGGTGAATACGTCTGGGTACATTTCAGGCAATCGCAACAGCTGTTCTTGACCCTTCGCGATCATGCCCGGCAGTTCGCGCACCATTTGCGTAAGCTGTTGTGACAAAACTGGCAACAGACCAAAAATTAATACTAAGGAGAAAGCAATAAACAGCAGTAGCACGATGATGGCAGAGAATGTTCGTGGAGCACCCCACCGCACCATGATGGCAACGATCCCTTCGAACAAATACGCTAATACCAGCGCCACTAAAACTGGCGTAAGAATATTGCCGAAAAACCACAGCATGGCAAATGCCAGCAGTAGAACGATGGTCAGGATAACGGCTTGTGGATCTGAGAAATTGCGGTTGTACCACCCACGCAGGATGTCGAGCATAGCTGGCGCTACGCTATCATCTTCGGATTTGGGTGATTGACTCATCGGATTGTTCAAAGCTAACGTCGCTAACCTAATTGATTAATAAAGCAATATTAGTGCTAATGCTGCCATTTTCGAGGGCCGCAGGGTGAATAAGATGGAATTACAGCATCGAAATTCACATATGAACACGTAGAGTCAAACTTCCGCCTCATCGGACCCGCAATAGCGCCTGGCAAATTGAAACAACTCGTCCATTAGGTGGGTGCGGAACGGCTGGCGCTGGCGAACAAAATAAAAGCGCCTAACCAATGGCGGCGACAACGGTATCGCCTTCAACATGTCCAAACCCAACTCTTTACTCATGGCTGCTCGCGAAACAATTGAAATACCCATGCCAGCCTGTACCGCGCCTTTGATGGCTTCCGTGCTGCCAAGTTCAAAAGGTTGGTTAAGTTGATTTTCATGGAGCATGTGTTCTTCAAGATAGGCAGCGATAACCGTTCGTGTGCCCGAGCCATCTTCACGAAAAATAAACGGATGATTAAGCAACTCGGTCGGTTTAATTTCTGATTTACCTGCCAGATCGTGATTAGGCGGCACCGCCACGATGAGCTCATCAAATTGGCAATGCTCAACCAACAACAACTGACTATTCACCTCGCCTTCTACAACACCAAGATCGATCGAGTTATCAGCAACCATGCTCACTACCGCATCGGTGTTGGCCACGCGCAAGCGCATTTGTACCTGTGGGAACTGTTGTTGAAAATCACCTAGCAGGCCTGGCAACATATATTCAGCAATCGTCGTGCTCGCCCCCAAGGTGACTAGGCCCGTGGTGTCGCCGGTGAGCGTCTTAACAGCCACATCCATCTCGCCATACAAGGCTATGATCCGATCCGCGTACTCGAGGACCTTCTTGCCAGCATCAGTCAAACTGATCCGATTGTTAGCACGATCAAATAATCGGGTATTAAAATCCGCTTCTAGCTGACGGATCTGGTGGGTCACGGCTGGCTGAGTCATGTTGAGTATTTCAGCCGCACGGGTGAAGCTCAGGACTCCCGCCACCGTATGAAAAACTTGTAATCGCCGATCAGACATATTGCTTAAGCATAAATGAGTACGGTCCGGTTTGGAAATTGCTGTTGCTTGGGCTAACTATAACAACTGGCAGATGATTAACTAAGTGACAGAATACAGGAACTGGTACAGCCAATCGGCCGGTGGCTTATACTCAAGGCTCAATCAACAGAGTTAGGGCTATGCGCGCCAGCCAATTTCATATATCCACCAGCAAAGAAACCCCTGCTGATGCCGAAGTCGTCAGCCATCAGCTGATGCTAAGAGCCGGGCTGATCCGCCGCTTGGCCTCCGGCCTGTACAGTTGGATGCCAATGGGTTTGCGCGTGATCCGCAAAATAGAGGCTATTGTGCGTGAAGAGATGGATCGCGCTGGTGGCGTTGAGCTCATCATGCCAGCGGTTCACCCAGCAGAGCTATGGCAAGAATCAGGGCGTTGGCAAAAATATGGCCCTGAACTTCTACGCCTCACTGATCGACACGATCGCGAGTACTGCGTTGGCCCAACTCACGAAGAAGTCATCACAGACATCGCTAGGCGCGAGCTACGCAGCTACCGCCAAATGCCAGTCAACTTTTATCAAATTCAAACTAAGTTTCGCGATGAAATACGTCCACGCTTTGGTGTCATGCGTTCACGCGAGTTCATCATGAAAGATGCTTACTCGTTTCACCTAAGCGAAGAGTCGCTATTGCAAACATTCGACGACATGCACAACGCTTATTGCGCCGTGTTCGATCGTGTTGGTTTGGAATACCGCCCCGTCGAAGCAGACAGCGGTAGCATCGGGGGTGCAAAGTCGCGCGAATTTCACGTGATTGCTGATAGTGGTGAAGATGCCTTAGCCTATTCAACCGGCGATGATTTTGCAGCCAATGTTGAAAAGGCAGAAGCCATTAGCACGGCCACTCGCCAAACTCCAACGGCCAAAATGGAATCAGTTGACACACCGAAAGTGCACACCATAGATCAACTCACCGAAGCGCTAAAAGTTGACGTAACCAAGACCATAAAAACACTGTTGGTAAAAGGTGCCGAAGCGCCAGTAGTTGCACTAATAATAAGAGGCGATCACCAACTAAATGAAATCAAAGCAGAACACATCGATGCTGTACTCGCTCCATTGACGTTTGCTGATGCTAAAGATATTCAAGCGGCCGCTAATTGCGACGCAGGCTCATTAGGCCCAGTTGGATTAACGATTCCTGTTATCGCTGATGGCGACGCCGCAGCAATGAGTGATTTTGTATGTGGCGCTAACGAAAATGGCAAGCACCTGCAAGGCGTTAACTGGGCACGCGACCTACCAGAACCCATCGTTGCTGATCTACGTAACGTAGTGGATGGCGATCCAAGCCCTACAGGCACGGGTGAAATTAAAATCGTGCGTGGCATAGAAGTTGGCCATATATTTCAACTTGGCACAACTTATAGCGAATCCATGAAAGCCGCCATCCCGGATGAAAACGGCGAGATGCAAAACATGCACATGGGTTGCTACGGTATTGGCATTACGCGCACAGCTGCCGCCGCAATCGAACAAAACAACGACGATAAAGGCATTATCTGGCCAGATGCGATTGCGCCCTTCACGGCCGTGATCTCACCTATCCATATGGCAAAATCTGAAACGGTAAAAGCCGCTGCTGAAGCGCTCTACAAAACAATGAAAGACGCCGGTGTTGATGTGCTGTTCGACGACAGACCACTACGACCGGGCGTTATGTTTGCTGACATGGAACTCATCGGCATACCGCATCGCTTTGTTGTTAGCGAAAAACATATTGCGAATAATCAACTTGAATACAAGGGGCGCCGCGAGAGCGAAGCGGAAATTATTGATATTGGTGATGCACTGGGTAAGCTCGGATAAGCACTAAGCTTGCAAGCATTTTTCTAACTCATCCCAGTCATCCATCTGCACTACCTCACAAGGTAAATGCACGTGCTCTAACCAAGTAAAGACTGAAATAAATGGTTGCTCATAAACTCGCGTGGCGTGTAATTCACCCGATGCATTCCATATAAGCGAACCGGCCGAATAGTCTTGCCAGTCACCACCGCCAAACCGCCAACCCGAACGCCCAGAGGGATTCACATATAGCTCCGGCGCGGCGTGGCGGTGGTCTCGTTACAAGGTACGCGGCCCAAGCATAAAAAAGCCTAAGCTGAAATCACGCTGTTCAAAGCCGCAACCACCTGGCCCGATTAATAAGCTGTGCAGATTGCAGCGGCGATAACCTTCACCTAAGTCAGCACCATCCTGATAGTACTTACCATCATCTTCGCGCCACACCAAATGTTCTTTGGCTGCTTTTAATTTAGAGGCGATGCCCGTCAAAGCCGGCGACGATATATGGCCTATAGCCTCGTTAAGGGTTTCATCATGCCGGCTGGCTTGCGGCGCAACATCAACGATGCTGCTTTCAGTTAACTCCATACGATCAAGCTTTTGAAGAACTGACGCGGCCCCCTCGGATTCCGCAGAGTGTTGTTGCAAATAGAAAATGATCGCCTGAATTAGGTCGTAAATTGTTTGTTGTTTTTGATTCAATTTCTAATCCATAACGGGTTTCACGATTGCGATGCAGTGCAAGGCCACATTGTAGTCCATCGAATCACCACACCATGCCCATGGTTCTTTTTTGCAGCTTGGCAATGACTCATCACTTTCCATAGTGTTATTAGACTATTGATAACTATCTACCTCAACAGCTATCCAGTCTGCCTACTAAAACCCCTCCACGGAGGGGTTTTATTCTAAACTCACATACTCATCGATAAAACAGTGTGAGTGATCAATGGTGAGCAAGGAACACAATTTCAAACCACTTGAGTTTGAATACAGAGATGAGCCCAGTTTAATCGAGCGTTCAGAGCAATTCCTCAGCTTGATGAAAAAACGACGAACGGTTCGATCGTTCAGCTCGCGCAAGGTACCAGAATCAGTTATTGCTAATGCGATAGAAATTGCTGGAAGCGCGCCGAGTGGCGCCAATATGCAACCTTGGCATTTTGTAGCCGTAAGCAGCCAGAGTGTAAAAAAACAGATTCGTGAAGCTGCTGAAATTGAAGAACGAAAGTTGTATGAACATCGAGCATCTGACGAATGGCTAGATGCACTTGCGCCACTCGGGACTGATGCCAACAAACCCTTTTTAGAAACAGCGCCTTGGTTGATAGCGGTATTTGCACAAAAATTTACCCTGGATGATCAGGGTAAAAAACATAAGCATTACTACACTCCAGAATCCGTTGGTATCGCTACGGGTTTTTTAATTGCAGCACTACACCAGGCCGGGCTTGCAACCTTGACTCATACGCCCAGTCCGATGAGCTTTCTGCGCACGGTACTCGATAGGCCTGAACACGAGAAGCCCTTTTTATTGCTGGTAGCTGGTTATCCGGCGGAAAACACAACAGTGCCGGATATAGAAAAGAAATCGGCAGAGATGTTAATGAGCTGGAAGACGTAGTTAATGCCTACAGTTCGCGCTGCATATAAACCACATCCATCCACTTACCATGCTTATAGCCAATTGATTTTGCAATACCAATGGGTTCGAACCCATGCGCCTTATGCAAGCCAATTGAGCCTGCGTTATTGCTGTCACCGATTACCGCCATCATCTGATTGTAACCATCCTGCTTGCAAACATTGATCAACGCTTCAAGCAAACGAGACCCGATTCGCTTACCTGTAAAGTCTTGGTTTACATATATGGAATCTTCAACGGTAAAACGATAGGCAGAACGGGCTTTGTGTGGGCCTGCGTAGGCATAGCCCACCACTTCGCCACCTAATATTGCCACTAGATAGGGGTATGACTGTTCAATCAAAGCGTTGAAGCGTTCCAACATTTGCGCGTTATTGGGCGGGGTTTCTTCAAAGCTGCCGTTGCCGTTTAAGACATGCCAAGCATAGATTGTTGTGATTGCAGGGATGTGGTCTGCAGTGGCGGGGATTATGTCGATTGAGGTGGCAGATTGAGTATCCATACTCATACTGTACCTCTTTTACTACAATTAGTTACCCAGCGGTGAAGGCGTTACCTTCAATATTTCATCGTACGAGGTTTTACCCTGCGCAACTTTGGCCATGCCACTCACACGTAGTGGGCGCATGCCGTCTTTGTAGGCTTGCTTACGCAGCTCTTCTAAATGTACGTCAGGCACAATGCGTTCTTTTACGCTCGGCGTCATTTGTAGCAGCTCATATATGCCCGCTCTACCAAGGAAACCTGTATCACGGCATTCAAGGCAGCCCACTGCTTTGTTTACCGTTTTTGGAGGTTCTGCTTTCCACGGAGCCATGTTTGAGACCCATTCATTTTCATCAGCAGGTACGGCTTCAACACAGTGCGGGCAGAAGGTCCTAACTAATCGTTGTGCGATAACGCCTATCAGCGTTGAGCGGATTAGATAGTACGGCACGCCGAGTTCGAGTAAACGAGTGACCGCAGAAGGTGCATCGTTGGTGTGCAATGTTGATACGACCAGATGGCCCGTTAGCGCAGCCTGGACTGCCATTTGTGCTGTTTCAAGGTCACGTATTTCACCCACCATTATGATGTCTGGGTCTTGACGTAACAAAGTACGTACGCCAGATGCAAAATCTAAGTCAATATTATGCTGTACCTGCATTTGGTTAAACGCTGGCACAACTAATTCGATTGGATCTTCGATAGTGCAAACATTCACTTCAGGCGTAGCCAACAATTGCAAGCTACTGTACAAAGTTGTCGTTTTACCAGAACCTGTTGGACCGGTTACCAGCAATATTCCGTTAGGCTGCTTGATCATGTCGTTCCAGATACCCGACTCTCGGCTATCAAATCCAAGTTCTTCTTGGTTCTTAACCAAAACGGCTGGATCGAAAATACGCATAACCATTTTTTCGCCAAACGCAGTTGGCATGGTAGACATACGCAATTCAACTTCTTTACCGTCGGCGTTTCGAGTTTTAAGACGGCCATCTTGAGGGCGCCTTTTTTCAGCCACATCCATACGACCAAGAATTTTTAATCGACTCGTTACTGCTGCCATAACAGCCGCCGGCATGTCGTACACCTGCTGCATCACACCATCGATACGAAACCTAACTCCACCGTCAGAACGACGCGGCTCAAGATGAATATCACTGGCTCTCTGCTCATAAGCATACTGAAGCAACCAATCAACAATACTCACAACATGGCTATCGTTGGCTTCAAGCTTACCGCCCTTGCCAAGCTCCATGAGCTGTTCGAGGTTTTGAACAGCGCTGCTGGAATGTAGAGTCTGGTCGTTCTTTGCACCTAATACAGATTGAGACAAAGAATAGAATTCAACTAGGTAGCGTTGAATATCATCTGGGTTACAAATTACCAGCTTGATGTCTTTATTGAGTATTTGAGTGAGTTCTCTTTGCCACTCCAAAAAGTATGGCTCGGCTGTACCAAATACAACGTAATCTTTATTCGCTTCAATACAAACTACATTAAAGCGTGTGGCATAGGCCGAAGACGTTACAGCCGTTACTGCTGGCACATCAACCTTTAGCGGATCAATTCGTACCCATGGAATACCCGACTTTTTAGCAAGCCACTTGGTCAAAAAATCCAAGTCAATTTTAGCTTTTTCATCCTTCGCACTATTCCACCCACTGGCAGCAATACGCTCCAACGCACCCTTCTCAGTGCTCCCGCTGGATAGTGATCGTAACAGCTGACTATTGGCCTCTTCTATCAAGCCTTCCTGCAGCAATGCCTCAAGTACGGCTTCAAGCTCTAGCAGGCCTGTCGCTGGGTTAGCTAAATACTCAGCGCTGTCGCTTACTTCTGGTTTTTGGAGTGGTATGTTCATCTGTAACTGTATCGGCTGATTCCCGCGCATATGAACGTGGATTTCAATTACACTAATGATGTGACTCACTGCACAGTTTTTAGCTGAAAAACACACTTAATGGCCAACCCAAAAACCCTCACCCAAATCGGCAGATGGATAACCCTGCTTGGTTACTTTGGCCTGCTGACACTACTGTTGAGTTGGTTTACTTGGCTGGCACCTCCCGAGAACGTGCCACGCGTGGTGCTAATTGTATTGTTTGTTGTGCCATTGCTGATACCGCTTCGCGGCTTATTACACGCACGACGCTATACCCACCAATGGGTGATGTTCTTCACGCTCTTTTATTTTTGTGTCGGTGTTGATGCCTGGTTCAACCCTGGCCGAGGTGGCGCGTGGATTGGTGCCCTAGTTACGCTATTTAGTATGTTGCTATTTCTTGGCTGCGTAATGTACGCCCGATACAGCGTGCCTAAAAAGAAAAAAGAAGTGCCTACAACAGATGATGCTAACTAATTACCGTTTCATCTATTATTTTTTCATCAACTAATTGCTTTATCAAAGGTACAGTCACTTTTCGTTGTTCCTTAAGCGAGGCTTGATCAAGTAAATCCACTATTTTTTTAAGCGACGTAATATTTCTCGAAAAGCGATTTAATAAATAGACAGCCACATCGTTATTTACCTTAAGCGATCGGCTTTGGAGCTGATGCATTAAGGCTGCTTGCAGCTGATCCTCTGGCAAACTCTGCACTTGAAACACCGGCCCCCACGATAAACGGGTGCGTAAATCTGGCAACGTTAAATCAAGTGTATCAGCCTGGCCAGATGCTGCAAACAACATACGCACCGACTTATCTCTGCAACGATTAATGCAGTGAAACAATTCAATCTCAGCTGTTGGGCTAATAGCATCGATGTCGTCAAAACAAACTAAGTGACATTCTTCCAAACCCTCTAAAGCGCCTTCACTTTCGATATATTCGGCCGGCAAGTAAGCAACTCGGTAACCGTTTGCGGCTACTGTATTGCAGGTAGCACTTAGCAAATGAGATTTGCCACACTGCGCATCACCCCAAAGATAGATTTGTGAATCATCCAGAGTAGATGCTGCAAATGCCTGCAAAGCAGACACAACATGCTGGTTACTTTTAACAGTAAAGAACGTATCGAAAGACGTTGATGGGACCGTCGCCAATGGCAACGGTATTTGCGGATGCATAAGACCCTACTGCAAAAAATCGAATGCAAGCTCGGCTTGTGCCGAAAGGCTACCGTCAGCTGGTGGCGATGATCGCCTTAACCATGTCTGCGATTGTGCATTTGCTGCTATCGCATTTAACGCTGTACGTGGCATAACAGCAAACAAGGTACCGTTCGGCCCGATCTCTTTTGGGTAAACGCTTGCTACCGAATCAACTGAATTTAGAAAACCCATCATCTTGGCATAGGCAGCCGTCGCACCACCTGAGCTAACCCAAACCAACCCTTCGGTGTGAGCCGGTGCATCGCCACCATATTGGTACTCACCTTGGGCGCCAGCGGATGCTGGGTTTAGCCATGAAATACCAAGCGCCATCATGTCGTCTAAGGTGTCCGCTTCAATTTCTTGATGCTCGACTTCTTCTCCTGCCACTTTGCTCCACAGGCCAACCCACCCACGTGAGCGTTTCCGTGCAAGATAGGCAGCAACAACAACAGGCTCTGAATATCGAGAGGCGGCAGCGCTAACAGCTGCAGTATCTTTTGCGCGTAATTGATCACCCGTTAGAGCATCTATATCAACTTGGTCAGCCGCTGGGAACGTTAATCGAATACCGTTACCGCCAGCAATTTCTCGCGAGCGTTGCATCACGCTAGCCCCAACACTACCGCCAACTAACACATCAGACCGGCCGTCCTGTACTAGGATCCAAGCTAATGCCGATGTGACATTCGCCAATGCGGAAGGGGCAGGTTCGTCGCTATCTTCTTGTTTCGGTTTCTTCGCGCTAATCAGCTCTTGAATACGCGCTGGATTAAACGCGACCATCATTAACTGGGCTGCTTCGCCGGTACGACGGACCACGTCGGTAACCGGGGTGGAACGACTAATGATGGTGCCAGGCTCAGGCGAGCGGTAACTAAACGACTCAACATAGAGTTCAGCTTCATTTAGACCGGCACGAACGTCGTCGCGGTTCAATAGGGTTTTATCGGGGCTGTTAGTCAGCAACACTCGGCGAAGCGCCACTTGGTAGGCCTGTTTTTGCTCAGCCGCGCTCTTGTCGGCTACGGCTACTTCAACCACATAACTGCTTTGCGCAGAGGCCGCAACACTACCCATTAGTAGGCAGGCGACAGCCAGCAGGCGCAAAGCGCCAGACTGTGGAGACAAATTGGACAAACTAAGCCAGTTATTTCGCATGGTGACTGATGCTCTTACATACTCAGGTGCATTGTTTCATATTCACGACAGCGGTTGGCGTTCCGGCGTATCATGTGTCTGTTCCAGCACACTTATGCCCAAAATTACCATCAATGACCAGTAAGACCAACGATAAACCATTAACGTATGCATCCGCCGGAGTCGATATCGCCGCCGGTAACGCCCTTGTGGAGCGCATAAAACCACTTGTTAAGCGCACGCACCGCCCAGGCGTTTTAGGTGGTCTTGGGGGCTTTGGTGGCCTTTTCGAGCTGCCCGAAGGTGATTATAGACAACCCGTGTTTGTTTCTGGCACCGATGGCGTGGGCACCAAGCTACGTCTTGCTATCGATTTAGATTATCCCGATACCGTTGGCATCGACCTTGTAGCCATGTGCGTAAACGATATTCTCGTTAGCGGTGCAGAACCCCTATGGTTTTTGGATTACTTCGCTACGGGCAAACTCGATATCGAACAAGCGACCAAAGTGATTGCCGGCATTGCCAAAGGCTGCGAACTAGCAGGGGCTGCATTACTAGGCGGTGAGACGGCTGAAATGCCAGGTATGTACAGTGGTAAAGATTTCGACTTGGCAGGTTTTGCTGTTGGCGTTGTGGAAAAATCAAACATTATTACAGGCGATACAGTACAAGCTGGCGATTCAATTATTGGTATTGCATCCTCTGGCCCACATTCCAATGGCTACTCGCTAATACGCGCTGTCACCAAAGATGAAGATTTAAATCAACCGTTTGAACAATCAACGCTGGGTAAAACGTTACTGGCACCTACGCAGATATACGTAAAAGCAATACGCTCTGTATTGAGCAAACATCCTATAAAAGCGATGGCACATATTACCGGTGGAGGCTTAACCGAAAACATCCCTCGCTGCCTACCAGTCAATACCATCGCTGCATTAAACGAATCGCAACTACACATGCCTGCGATATTTAATTGGCTCCAAGAAACCGGCAATATCAACACTAGTGAAATGCGGCTTACCTTCAATTGCGGCATCGGTATGGCACTAATTGTGAGCCCGAATAGTGCGGATGCCATCTGCGACTTGCTCAACGCCAGTGGCAACCCCGCTAAGGTAATCGGATCAATTGAAACAAGCTCTGGCGATTCGGCTGAGCAGGCCCCGACGGTTTCATACGTGTGAACACTATCGCCGTTCTGATTTCAGGACGTGGTTCCAATTTCAAAGCTTTGTTTGACGCCTGCGAAGATGGCCGCATCGATGCAACCATTATCGCAGTCGTATCTGACCAATCTGAAGCGGTCGGCCTGCAATTTGCAAAGGATCATGGCGTCGAAACGCATGTCGTTGAAAAACTTCCTGAGCAAGATCGACAGGCTTACGATCGCACGCTAATTAACACACTGGATTCAATAAACGCAGACTGGTTGACGCTGGCTGGGTTTATGCGAATATTGGGACCTGAGCTTGTAAACCGTTATCTCGGCAAGCTGATAAACATCCACCCGTCGCTGCTTCCAGCCTATACCGGGCTCAATACACACCAACGTGTAATTGATGCAGGAGAACCAAAACACGGAGCCACTGTCCATTTTGTCACTGAAGAGTTGGATGGCGGGCCGATAATAAAACAACAAAGTCTGGATGTATTGCCCTCTGATACGGCGGAAACCTTGGCAAAGCGGGTGTTGCAAATAGAACACAAACTCTACCCGCTTGTGATGCAGTTCTTAATTAGCGGTCATGCACGATATGAGAATGGGAAATGTTACCTTGACGATTAGCCAGACAATGATTCACGCTAACGCTCATACTCAGTACATCAGTGAGCATCAAAGCTCGAAACGGACACACGACAAAATGAGCGGCATCAAACAACGCGTTCTCACACTTTGCTTAGGCACATTATTGTCGCTAAGCGGGCAAGCTTTTGCCCAAGACAGCTCTGCTAATAGCGCTGAACCGTTACTGCCATTCGAGGTGGTGTACGACGTAGGAAACAACTTGATTAATGCTGGTAGCGCTAACCTATCTCTTACGCGCGAAGGTGACGAATGGGTTTACAACCTCACCACCCGTCCTACAGGTGTTTTTAAATTAACAGGCAAAGGCAAAATACAAGAAACAAGCGTCTTCACGGTTGTTAAATCTGCCAATGACGACATGCGTGTTTTACCTAAACGCTACAGCTATCGTCAAGACGAAGAAGCCCGGCGCAGCGTTGATGCTTGGTTTAATTGGGATAGCAACGAACTCACCTACAAAAGTCGTGGTGAAGAAGGTACAGAATCTTTTTCTGATCCCGTTCTTGATCGCTTGTCTGTCACATTAAAGGTAATGAACGAGCTCAGGCATCGCCCATTTGAAGAAGCCAAATTAACCGTGTTTGATTCAGGTCGTATCAAACAGGTTTTGTTTATCAACGAAGGGCCTGAAACGGTTTCAACCAACGTAGGCAAAATCGACACTATTCGAGTACGTAGTCAAAATGCCGGAAGCGTTAGACATACGGTCACTTGGTTCGCACCCGATCTAGACTACATACCAGTCAAAATAGAGCAGCATAAACGCGGCGATTTAGTCGCACGACTCACATTGGTTAAACTGCGTAACGAGAATGGTGATTTGAAATCAGTAAAAAAAAAACTGATCAATAAATAAAATTAACGGCTAACTAGCAGATGCTAGCTACTTAAACTGTTTTTCAAATACAGCACGCAGTTTGTAATCAGGCTTTTCGAGATCGTCAGTAATCAGCTCAACTGGCAACTGCACCTGAGCAGAAAACGTAAACCCAGGTTGTTGCCAAAACAGCGACGGGTTTAAATACCAATCGTTGTTTTGATCGTCTTCGCTTTGTTGCTGCACGTCAAAATTGCCCTTCAGCGACAATAACCAAAGCGGTGATTCTGCATCTAGGCCCGTAAAGCCCAAGCGCCGACCCGTGGTTAGATCAAAGGTGAGTACCTCGTTTGGCTCTTGGCCACCCGTATTAGCAAACTGCTCAATATTGACATCGACGCCGCCGTACCAAGTACGCCCGAGCCGACCATAAGACAACCCTAGCTGGCTAGAACTAACATAAGCCGTACCATCAATATCTTCGTCTTCGTGTTCAACTTTGAAGCCGGCGGAGTATGACAGGCCTTCATGCAAATCTGGGATGAAATCCTGTAGATCCTCATTGCTGATTTTGCCGGTTTGAATCGCCATTTCAGGACGGCCAAACATCTTCAGGCCAAACGCACCTTCACGTGAGAAATCGGGCCGAGCAGGCTTTAGCTGGAACGAGAACTCGGTGCGGTGATCAGCAACCACTGGGATTGATTGGGTATCTTCACTCTCTGCTCTGGAAAAGCGAATCGGCGCTAGTTGTTCAGGGTTGAGGCGAAACGCATCGGTATCAGCAACCGCAGGCAAATCGACTGGCATGTCGATAGACCCCGCATAAGCCGTCGCTCCAGCCAGTAAAGACGGTATGATAAGCGCGTATTTAGCGCAATTGTTTAGGATCGTTCCCATGGAGTGATTAGACCGCTATTGTCGTAAAAATACAACGGTAAAAAGCACCAATATTGTAAAAATTAGCCAATTCTAATGATCCTCGGATCGCCCATAAAACAAGCCTTACTTATATGGTAGACGACAATTCGCCAAAATCCAGTGAAGATGACGACTCACTGGCGCTCAGCAAGAGCCAACGCAAGCGTGATGCGCACGAAGTGCGAGATCTAGGTGGCGAACTGGCAGCCCTAGGCGCAAGCGAGCGCGCCCGTGTGCCGATTCCTGAAGACATCGTACGTGAGATAGACAAGCTCAACGCCTGCAAAGCCAACGGTGCCCGCAAGCGTCAGCTTGGGTTTCTGGCCAAACAGCTACGTAGGCACGATGTGCAGCCCATGCTCGATGCGCTAGAGGCGATTCGGCAGAACGCGCGAAGCCACACACTGCTTCACCATGCGGTAGAAGAATGGCGCGACAAGCTATTGGGCTTGAAAGAAATTGGCGCATCCGAAGCGCTGACTCAATTTTTGGTCGACTACCCGGATGCTGATCGCCAGCGCCTACGACAACTACAACGCAAAGCAATTACTGAACGAGAAGCCGAACGTCCACCTGCCGCTGCCCGCGAGTTGTTTAAATTGGTTCGCGACAACGTTATACCCAGTTGATGCGCTGCGGGGTTTATTGCTTGGCATTAGCCAGCCTACTCAGCTCATGCGCCGCCACAGCACCTCAAAGCCCTCCGGAGACTGAGCAATCTATACCAACACCTTCAACAGGAGTGGTCAAAAATAACAACAACGTTAACGACGCGAAAATTACTCACAATAAACTAGCTGAGATAAGCGGCATTACAGCTGCATCATCACCCAAGATTCGGTTCTGGGCGATCAACGATAGTGGTAACGACAGCGCGTTATTCGCCATTGGTAACAACGGCCAGCTACTAGGCCAGTTTTTATTGCCTGAAAAAAATCGCGATTGGGAATCACTCAGCCGAACACAGATTGGCGACAAAACGGTTTTGATCGTTGGTGAAACCGGCGATAACCTGCGACATCACAAGCAGTACAAGCTGTACTTTGTGCCAGAACCAATGCTGACAAACAACTCCAAACAAGCCATTACTGCTTACCACACCATCCGTTATCAGTTTCCTGATGGCAACCACAATGTCGAAGCAATGGCGGCAACCGGTAATGCGATTTTTCTGATAACCAAAGAACCTTTGCGCAAAGGTGAGCCCACGCCTGGCAAGCTATTTCGTTTAGATATAACTAAAGGTCAAAGTGATTCAACCCAATTCGCCACCTACATAGGGCAAATGCAACCACGGCCCAGCTCAGTAACATCCAGGTTGGCTGCCTCTTTTGCAAACGTAGATTTGAATCAAGCAACAGCGCTAAGCTTCGCGCCCGACGGATCCGCCGCTTTTATGCTCACATATCGACAAGTAGTACGCTTTACTAAACGCGCCAACCAGAGTTGGTCGGATGCACTACTGGGGCGAGGGGACGTTATTCATAGGCACGGTTTGCGACAAGCTGAAGCAATGACAATGGATAACGACGGTGTACTTTGGCTAACGTCGGAGAAACTACCAGCGCCGATTGTGGCAGTGCCTGCCTTTTCCAGCTTTGAGTAAAGCAGACGCACAGGGCATGTAACACATCAGATATAAGGATATAACCCTCTGATGGGCGCAAATACTTCACTTTGAAGCCGCTATACCTATTGCTTGTAAGCATCTGGAATGCTTCGTGCAACAGTGGGGCATGAAAGGCGTAATATTTACATACCTCGCTGATATGGTCGAGGAACACTTTGGGCTAGACGCCTGGGATGCAATCCTGCAGCATGCGGGGCTTGATGGTCTCTATGTATCATCTGAATCCTACGACGACGACCAATTGTTTCGCTTGGTACAGGCAGCGCACGAAGCGACGGGCATACCAAGCAATGACCTAATCCGAACATTTGGCAAATACTCTTTCGCTAAATTTCAACAATCACACCCTGATTTTTGCAAACCACAGTACACACTAAAAGAATTTTTACTAAGCGTGGATAAGGTAATTCACGTGGAAGTTAAAAAGCTACATCCAGACGCAATGCTACCTTCGTTTGAATACGAAGATGAAGCAGATAATGAGCTTACGATGATCTACAGCTCACAGCGCAAGCTATGTATGTTAGCGGAAGGTCTCATTACAGGTGCCGCTCAGTTTTACAAAACTGAATATGTTCTAAAACATGACAAATGCATGCACAATGGCGACAAGCATTGCAAATTGCACCTCACCATGGTCTAACGATCATGACAAACTCTAAACTAACGATCGTGACAAACTCTAAACCAACGATCGATGAGGCGTTAGACAAAGTAGCCGTTTTACAGCGTGCATACGAGCGAGAAAAAGCTCGGCGCCGAAATGCCGAAAAAATACTTGAAGATAAATCACGAACTTTGTATTTATCACAAGAAAAGCTTAATGATGCTTCACAGCGGCTGCAAAATCAGAATGCTGTTATTACGGGGCTTTCGGATAACTACATCCGAGTTACACAAGACCTAAGCTATGCTGCAAAGGTTCAAAACAGCTTACTACCTGGGTCTCTAGATTTATCTTCCATAGCAGCAGCCGGCCAATTCAAACCAGCACAGTTTATTGCAGGAGACGGTTACGACTACTTTCTCCTCAATAAGGACGTACTAGCATTTTATGTAATTGATGTTGCTGGCCATGGAATAGCAGCAGCAATGACATCATTTGCAGTTCAGATACAACTCAACCCAAAGGCGGATGGGCTCTGTCAAAAACATTTTTCAATCGATAAGCCGCTGGATGATGTAGTTTCAGATATTATGATTGATATTAATCATATGTTTTTTCACGAGCACCCAGACTCACAATACTTCACCATGGTGCTTGGATTAATCAAGCT
Organism: uncultured Granulosicoccaceae bacterium; assembly: GCA_938028465.1. Taxonomy (GTDB): domain Bacteria; phylum Pseudomonadota; class Gammaproteobacteria; order Granulosicoccales; family Granulosicoccaceae; genus Granulosicoccus. The sequence goes on from CALJAA010000122.1 coordinate 19,476, forward strand.
TAAAACGGGCGAAGTGTCTTTCGCTCAAGCCGGCCACCCAGCTCCAATACTATGGCAATCAAGCACTGAACTAGCCATACCCCACGGCAAAGGTGGCACGCCGGTCGCGATGTTTGATACTCCGTCATTTGGCATCTATCAATGCCTGATGAAAAAAGGAGACCGGCTATTGGTGTATTCGGATGGTGTTACCGAATGCCGAAACCAACATGACGAGGAATTCGGCGAAAACAGATTAATTCGGGCTATTCGCCGTTCATCTACCCAGACCATTCAACAGTCGACGGAATCTATTACGGAAACTGTCACTACATGGAATGGTGGTAGAATATTTGAAGACGATCTATCGATTCTTCTATTAGAATACAAGAAGAACTCCGATGAATAACATCCCCACTTCTTCTAATACCCCTCAGTATGTACGAAAATGCACATTTTCTGAACTTACCAATATTCAGATTGAAATTGAAAAGTTGATGATTGATTGGTATGAAGACGACATCAAGTTAAATTTTTCAACCCTCGCAATTATCGAAGTATTGGCCAATATTTTTGAACACGGTGCAGATTCACTTGAACAATCTACTCTTCATGTTGAGCTCTCTATTTCTCGACACAATGACTTAGTTACTGCACTCATTGAAGACAATACTTCACCAATACCTGATGAAGCAATATTAACCATGACAGGAACTAAAACCCACATGCCTGCTACCGATGTGAGTCAAGACAAACTGCCTGTTTCCGGCTGGGGATTGAACCTGGTGCAACATGCTACCAAGTCTGTAAATTATGAGCGCAAAGCGCAGTTAAACTATCTTGAACTCATTTTTTGTTGCGGTACTACGTCATAATTAAGGCCAACTAGTTTTTTTAAATATCTGTAAAACAAATCAGATCGCTTGCATCCCGGCCTAGTGGCATCAGCCATTAGTATTTCATCAATTGAACTTTCCTCGTCCAGCTCAATTTGCGCAGGGCCAATCAAACCTACCGGGCACTCATCCCGCATAAACTGCCAGGACTCCGTCCGGCCATCCAAATCTTCTGGCGCTAACACCGACACCCCAAACCAATCAATATTGCCGCGCGCAATTTCAAGCATTAATGGCAACTTTACCAAAGCCTGATATCGAGTTTTAATTTCAAAACTACTGAATTGACGATGCGATAAATTACTGTGCACAGCGTTACCTAAGTAACGAACACGCTTACACATACTTAAACCGTGACCAAACGAAGCATCAACTAAAGCCACTAACCACAAGGGTAACGACAGCAACAGAACCATGAGAGCTGTTAGCCTGCCTATAAAGCTACCCACTTTTACTGAAAATACAGAACTCGACAATGAACCTAACAATCGATCATCTTCGAGCGTAATGGACGTTTCTTTGTCGACACGGATCAAAATATTACGCCATACGATTGCGTTTTCTAGGTATAAGTGTTCGCCAACGAACGTATTATCCAAAATCAAACTATTCACAATGGTGGTATTTCTATCCACCACAACATTATCACCCAATACAACCGTGCCCTTGCAAACAACGTTGGATTCCAAGCGACATCTCTCTCCCGCAAACAGCTCTCCACCGTCTATGTTATCGGCCTTAATCTGACAACCCGGCCCAGCGAATATTCCTGGGTGCTTTTGTGTGCCTCGTGTCAATACTCGTTCAGGCTTATCATGTGCAAGCCGTAAATTACAGGCATGATATTTTTTTAGTAACGAAACATCCTCACAATAATCCATGGCTAGGTTAACAAAAACAGACGCCTCGCTTGCGACTTGGTCTAGCGCCCTATTCTTTGGATCGATGTAGTGAACCCCAGTCTCTTTTCCTCCAAACATACCGCTGGACAGCCAGCTACCTTGTGACCTAAATTGCTCAATAGCATCGCCTATATCAAAAGCTCTTAAAATTCCCGTATCCAAAACTAAACAAGGAACCTGGTTATCTCGATCTCTTTTGGACACTACATCAGTGAAACTAGAATTACCTCGGGTGGTGCGGTAGCTAACATCCACACCCCACCGTTCTCCACCACCAGCAAACTGTCGTACTTGCCCTGAAAATCCATTGACTAGTAATGTTACATTGCTCACCGAGAGTGGTATCAGAGATTCTAAAACATGCTCTAGCATGGGCTTACCACAAATAGGTAGTAACGCTGAACAGGTATATTGAGTTAATGGCAGAAGACCTTCGCCGCGATCATCAGCTATGATGATGATGTCCATTTTATTACTAATTCCATTGTCCATTAATAGGCTCCTCGCCCAGAGAAAACAGCAGGCACTGTTTTCAATAGAATCAATACATCTTGAATAAAGCCACGCGACTCAAGATAATTAATATCTAAATCAACTTGCTCTTCGAAGGTCGTATCTGATCGCCCAGATACCTGCCACAAGCCTGTGATACCTGGTATCACCTCTAGACGACGACGATCACGCCCAGTGTAAAGTTCTACTTCACTCGGCACCGGTGGCCTCGGGCCTACCAACGACATATCCCCTCTTATGACGTTAATCAACTGCGGGAGTTCGTCTATTGAAAAACGTCGTATGAATTTTCCTACACGAGTGATGCGGGGGTCTGATTTCATTTTGAAGGTGACGCCACCGGCAACCTCATTTGATTCGGACAAATTACTTTTGATACTTTCAGCATCAGTGCGCATAGATCTAAACTTAAGCATACTGAACGATTCACCGAATCGACCAACACGATTCTGCCGAAAAAGTACAGGGCCTTTAGATTCAAGTTTTATTAATAAAGCAACTATCAGAAGCACGGGCGACAATCCAACCAAGGCAACGGTGGACCCAAGTAAATCTATCAAACGCTTTCCGATTTTGGTTAATTGGAGCTTCAACAACCATAGGTATTGCTTGCGCTTATATCGTTTGTTTGGTTTTGAATCTGTTTTGTATGGATCCTTGAAACGCCGATAGTTAGCGCACTTACTATCATTGCTGACTTGCCTGTTTACTCTATAAAGGAACAATGGATTGCCCACCAGATATCGACGCCATAATCGTCCGGGCTCCTGCTTTAAGCGCCATACCCACTCCATACCAATATCCTGAACCCAACGCGGTGAGCGAGATATTCTTTGAGTATGAAAATCAAATAAGCCGCCCACCCCAATTTGAACAGCTGGATTTAGTTTTTCGTGATGAGTGCTTATCCAAAATTCTTGCAATGGTGCGCCGAACGCCACAAGCAAGATATCCGCACCGGACATGTTTATTTGGTTGATGACATCATCTGTATCCTCCTCGGCAAAATAACCATAATGTGATCCAACAACATTTAATCCAGGATTAGCGGCTTGCAAACTAAGGGCAGCCTCTAGCGCCACCCCTGGCCTACCACCTAACAGGTAAATAGAAAAATCATTCTTTACACTTTGTTGGCATATTTTAGGTAATAGATCGGTTCCATTAACGTTGCCTAGTAGCTCTACTCCCAACATTTGAGCGCCTATTTGCAAACCAATACCATCTGCAAAAACGCGTGACATGTTTGATAAAGCATCTTTATAACGTTCGTTTTTTACAGCAATGTTCAAGCAATCCGCATTAACAAATGCTAGGCGGCACTTATCCCCCTCCAAGGCATGATCAACTACCAGAGAAGTAGCGGAATCAAGCGTTAAATTATCGATAGGCACCCCCAGCATCTTAAATCGATCAGGTCGATAGTAGCTTTGCTTGGGAACCATGATATTGATCAGCACATATCGGCTTAGAATGCTCAACTTATCCATCACCGATAAGTCAGTTAATTTCTGGCTTTCATATTGCGTTCCACTACGCTTACGCAATTTATCTAGATTAATTAAACACGGCACTTCTGCGTGTTCTGGAGTTTTTTGGGTATCACCACTACGCTGCATTGCAATAGCTTCTTCTACTAGCAGCCCTTCACCAACAAATACTAAATCTCCCTTCGCAATATTAAATAGAAACCCCAATTTTCTACCACGAGCAAAACTTGAAAATCTCAATAGAGTAAATTTTTTACGACTGCTATCTATCGCACTCTTTTCAAATACCGAGCCGGTTCTATACAAGCCCAAAGCTGCTCTTATTATTAAAACGGGCGTAAGTAACAGAATACTTATCACCGCTACGATTTTGTCAAACCATTGAATATGATTAAAGTGCTTCATAAATGAGCTCTCATTAATTCTGTATCTGGCTTCGAGACAGGTTTGTCAGAATATCCATATGCTTTAGTATGTTTTGACAATGCGACTGAAATTATCAATTTTTGAAGCCAAGACAAATTACCCTTCTTCTTTCTTGCAAAGTTTTCAGGCTCCACAACATCTACACCAGAACGGCGTGCAAATTCACCGTATTTACGTAAACCATGTTTTTCGCTTACCATCCGCTGAAGTACGTCATCGTCGACAGAGCTATTTAAATAATCCAGTACTGTTTTCAGGGTGCTCTTAGGCGATGCTTTTAATTCTTCGTATCGCACAACACATAGATTCGGATCCTCTAGCAACAATTGATCTGTTCCTGGAACTGAAAAAAAGTATCGATAAGTTCTTACCGCAGAAAAAACCGAACTAGGTGCCCAGTTCCTACCCCAGCTCCTTGCAGCGCTAATAAGTGATTCAATAACATCTTCAGGTTTGCGCAACAATACAATGATGCGCGCCTCGGGAAATACCTTTCGTATATCCTCGATACAACGTATGTGATCTGGCGTTTTATCCAGAAATAGTTTATTAGCGTGAAACTCGGGCACATTGGAATAGACACGCTGAGCAGTATCTCGAATGGTATCGATGAATTCTTCTTCTGTGAGATACGCCGGCAAACCAATACCACCGCGACCATCGTCAAATTCCAACAACTCATTCCAGGTTTTCATCATCGGCTGCAGAAAATGATTAAACAGATGCGATTCCTGTGCGGTACCGATATCTGGATGATTAGCTAACATGCCTTGCAACCAAGTGGTACCACTGCGCGGTGGACCAACTAAAAACACCAACTTATTCATCGCAATACCTCAGCAGAATCAACAGGCTTCACCTTCCTCACGATGTTTTGGCCCATCCTATGAGCTGCAATTCGTGCCCTTTGTGCCACACCAGTGACAGCATTCGCTACAGGCATTAATTTGTTAAAAGTACTGCTAGGTACAACTCTCTGAATGTAGGCGGCCGATCCAGTGATGATTGTTCTAGATGGCTCGTTCCATAATATTGATGAATCGCATGACAATGATTTATTGAACATCTCCACGGCCATTTTTCCATCCCCTAATCGGATCGCCTGCCGGGCTAGATAGCGCAGCTGATAAGCTCTAGCTCGTTTGCCATACTGTTCGATTAGCTCGGGCGCATAGCCGTGGGTTTTCTCAATCACTTTCTCCCAACTTGCTAATTGCTTAGGAATATTGGCGGACAGGCCGCCACCGTTCAGCCTGTACAAGGTCAGCGCCTCTGATAAACCCTCAATGCGCCAGTTAGTTTTTATACGAATCCGAATCCAACATTCAATATCCTCAGATTGCCTGAACGCCTCGTCGAAATAACTAAAGTAATCTGTATTAAACTTATCCGCAGTAAACTTAATATCTTCGAAAACTGCTTTGCGCACAACGGGAGCAGAACCATTGCCAATGGGGTTTCGGCAAAGCAAGTGTTCAGCAGGCGCATAATCCAAACGTGGCATTTGCACAGTAGCGAGTCTTTTGCCTTCTTCATCAATAAATGCTGAGCGACTAAAACTAACGCCAATGTCTTGATTCGAATCCAAATGCGCGACGTGCGCCATAAGCTTAGCTGGTTCCCAAGCATCGTCTGAATCTAGAAATGCCAGATATTCACCCGTTGCACAACGTATACCCGTATTTCTGGCACCCGCTAAACCTTTGTTCTTTTCATGCTGAATAATTTGAATTCTTGGATCATCAAACAGCCGGCAAATTTCTACACTCTTATCAGGAGAACAGTCATCAATGATAAGTAACTCAAAGTCAGTAAAAGACTGCGCTAAAACAGAACTGACAGCTGCTTCTACGTACTTCTCTACACCATAAATTGGCATTATCACTGAAACTTTAGTCATCCTATCAGTCCTCTTGATTTAGCAAACACGGTTTGCTGATTTTTTGATTGTTGCTTATTAACAATAAAAACATAATGTAGTGGTGCAGCAAGGTATTGCGATAGCAGTACAGCTACGACCACACCGATCAATCCCCATTGCACTCCAATAAATATGGCGATGATAAAAATTGCGCTATAAGAGAGATGCCATTGCAAATCTGCTAATGGCCGATCTTGGGCGCGTAGGTATTGGCTACCAGCTTCGGTTACTAACAGTGGAATACCCGCCATACATAAAAGCGATACTAGAACAGCTGCATCCCGCTCAACCCATTGTTGGCCAAACAAGATAGGCACATAAATATCTGCCATAAAAGCCTGCAAGCTCAGTAGCGGAATCATCAATAACAACATGTACGACAAACCCTGTCGAAAGCGCTTCTGTAGTTCTTCACTTTGATGTTTAGCAGCACACAGATAGGGGTAAAAAGCATTGTTTAGAGATAGGATAAAGCCACGAGACAAACCAAGCCCTGCGTTATACGCAAAGTAATAAATACCTAATGCTTCCATTCCTAAAAAGAAACCTATCAACACATAATCAATGTTGTGGCGTATAACGCCCAACACCTCCACACCAACAACCCGGCTATTAAAGGAGAGGTGATCCGATAATCGAGACAAGGTGAACCGCTTGGGTGCGATATATGTATTTGCGCGTCTATGGGCCCTTATCCAGATGGGAACAACAAGTATTTTCGGCAGAACCAGAGACCAAACACCAAAACCTAACAACACCATAGCTATGGTTAACGCCGCATCTACCACCGTTTGCTGTATCTCTGTAGTAGCAATTAACGCGATCTTCTCTTGGCGCAGGTTTAAGGCAGAATGCACTTGCGCTACTGGCAATAATAGATAAGTAAAACCCAATACGGAAACAAGGTAAAAAATTGTAACGTCATCGTAAACCCACGATAAACCGAACCCCACTAAGCACTGAATTAAGAATACGGCAGCACCGACCAACCAATTAACGTAATACGCGGTATCGCTCAGCGATATTAATTCGCACTCTTCCGCCCTAATTATCTTGCTATTGGTAGCATTACGGGAAAATACATGGGAAATTTCGTTTACTGCCAATGCGATGGCAGCAACACCTAACAATTCAGGGGCTATCAAACGCGCAACAACAATCGTAGATAGTATTCTCGCTAGTCGCATAGCAAGCTGTGAGCCTCCTATCCAAGCAGCGGATTTACCTAAAGATTGACTAGCATCATTCATAGCGATCAATGTCACTTTAATAAATATACGGATGGAGAGGTGCATACTGCACTTACAACAGGCGCAAATCGAGGAGGTGTGAAAGTATTAGTAAAATACTAAACAGGGAGAATATTACGACTGGTTACACACCCAGCGAGAATAACAATGTTGCGGATACTCTTCGAACAATCCAATTAACGGCCGATGTCCACGTTACATTTAATTGCAAATTCACATATCTCACCAGTACTCAGTATTCGCTATGTACGTCGCATTAAAACGCAATGTTACATGTGATACAAACCCGCAAACTAAAGAGCTGCTCATTGCCAGTCGATAGTGCTCTTGGATGAAACGCAAGAAGTTCATTCATTATCAATTCTTAGGTAGTCATGTAACTGTTAAATAACCCTCTCAGTCTACAAAAACATCGCCAAGAAAAATCCACAGAGGGAACGGGAGTATCACTGTAATGATCACACTAAGCCATTCTATTGAACAAGGCGTCGACATCGTCGCATTTCACGGCCGCCTAAGTGCCGCTGACGCTGGCAGCGTATCAGACGAACTGCATCGCATTCTCGAAGGCGGTAGTAAGAATATTTCAATCGATATGGCCGAACTAGACTTTGTCGATTCAAGCGGGCTGTCAGTACTAATATCCACCCTAAAGTTTGCACGCAACGAAGGTGGTGATATGGTTCTAATAAATGTAAATCCTCGAATTATGGCCTTACTAGAGCTAACTCGTTTAAACGAAATCATAGATATCTTTGATGATCAAGAAGCGCTAATAGCCGCTTTTAGCTAGCTTCAAGCCAATAAGGCAAGATACACACGCCCATGTTTAGTGCACCTAACTCTCTCGCCATGATAGCGTTGGCTATACTTTGTGCCGCCTTAACTGGCTGTCGCGCCATGGACACGCATGATATCGACGGCTCTCATTACCAAAATGAACGCCGTGCATTCTATGCACCTGAAAAGGAAGCGGATGTAAAAGCTATCAGTCATGCCTATCGTTGGGTCTCAGGCAACCTTCAGGGGAGTTGCACTGAAACAGATGGCGCTACTCTTCAAAACGCGCTTCCGTCATTAAAAAGTATATCTGACGAACAACATTATCCAGTTGACACCATTCATATTGAATCAGCTGGACTGTTTTTTACTAATTCAACTACCTTGACAGCAGAAGGCACAACAATACTTGCACAAGTAAAACAAAGGTTAGAAGGATACCCTGAACTCTTCCATCTCACTATCAATGGACATACAGACAACAGGGGCTCATTCACTAGCAACGACGCTTTATCAAAAAGACGTGCATATGCAATATCAACTGCGCTACAAAGCATCGTACCGAGCAACAAAATTCGTATTCAAGCATCAGGCGAACATAAACCTGTAGAAATTAATGTCAATGCAACTAAGCGCGCCAAAAATAGACGTGTAAGCATTACCGCAGTAGTCGGCACACAAGGCAGCACGCAACAATCACCCGCGACTGCAATCAGTACTCTCTGCCATAAAACCCAAAACCAGCAACCAACCACAACGCTAACGTCATCTCGACTCAAACTACAAGATCGTGTCGATCAATCATTGCTACCCGCGTATTCCGATAGGCCCCCATTATCAGCAGGCGACAGGATCAGAATCGCAATCCCCGAAGGTGAGGATCTAAGTGGTGTCTACGAAGTGGGGTTAGGCGGGCAATTAGAAGTCCCTTTTATCGGTCTAATCTCAGCGCAAGGCATTGACACTCGAGAACTGGAAAAAACAATTCACGACCGATTAATTGAAGAACAAATATTCCGCCCTGGCATGCTACGAGTGAGCACAACGGTACAGGAGTGGGCACCGGTGGACGTGTTGGTATCAGGCGCTACCTTCGACCCTGGTCGAGTAACCATAAATCGGCAAAAAGCGGATTATCGTACTTTCAAGCAAAGCCAACTCTCTGGCGACTTCGCGAAAGACAGGTTACTCAGTGCAGCGCTCTACTCCGCTGGTGGTATCAGACCCGACGCAGACTTACAGCACGTGCAATTAATTCGAAATGGTGAAGTGAAAATCATCGATCTTTACGGATTATTTGACGGTACGCTAACAAAAGATATCGCACTAGCTGCAGGTGACCAAATCGTCGTCCCCAGCACCGGCTACTTTCAAGCAAAGCTCGTAAGACGTACCCAGATTACGCCACCGGGCATTCGAATATTCATATCAAATCTTAGTATACCGGCCTTGAACAATTCACAATCTGCCGTCAACAGTAGCTCGACCAGCATGCCATATGGCACTCGGTTCTTACAGGGCTTGTTATCAGGCAATTGTATCGGCGGAACCCAGCTTACTAACGCATCACGGCGCGCTGTATTGATTAGCACTAACCCGTTAACGGGCCGCACAGAAGTCATTGAGCGATCAATACAACAGTTAGTTAGCGACCCAGAACGCGATGAAATCAACCCCTTCCTTATGCCGAACGACGGCATTGCATGCTATGACTCTGGCGTAACCAACTTCAGAGATGTGACGCGGACATTCGGTGAATTTCTATCACCTCTTCTGGATTTGAAGAGCTTGTACTAAACCATGAGGAATCAAGCAAAACAGTTTATTTACAACGGTGAGGAATTGGATGTTGATCTCGCTGAAGATATACCGACACCTGAGACGGAATCGATAAATGATTCAACTAATAAAGCGACTCCTCTGCCTGACGACATAGAAAAGCAGCGGCCTACCATCTGGGACCGGTTAGGCTTATCTCGTAAAAAGCGATATTGTTTAGCTGCATTTTTTAATCTAGCCATCATATGGGCCAGTGCAGTCTCGTTTGTTATTTTCACACCAGATCGCTATATCAGTAAGTTTACGCTGCTGATCCCTGGGGCTGGTGCGGGATCGAGCGTCAATCTTGATGATCTAGGGCAGGCAACTACGTCAGTAAATTCAGCCTATTCAAGCTCCAAAGTTGACCCCAAAACAAACTACAAAGCCATCGCCATGAGCCCCGTTGTTATCGATCTAGCAGCCAAGCGCTTAGGCATAACCCGCGAAAGCTTTGGCAAACCTAAAGTCAAACTGATAGATCAAACCACCCTATTAGAAATATCGCTATCAGCTACGGAAAGCGAAGCAGCTTTCACCAAGTCAGCCGAATTTCTCGCAGCACTCGAATCGACACTATCTCAGCTTCGCAGCGAGGAGCTTAGCACTCGGCGCAAAGCGAACGAGCGAGTGCTGTCAGTTTACCGGGATAACGTCAATCAAGCACAATCAGCCGTGCTCGCATTTCAACGCGAATCCACCATCGTCTCACCCCAACAGTTTGAGGATTTAGTTCTCAATGTCGAAACGATAAAGCAGCGCGGCGCTGAATCTGAAGTTAAATTTCAATCAATCAATACTAGCCTTACAGACCTACAAGCCTCGCTGGATATTGATCCACAACAAGCAGCGCATGCATTAAAACTACAGAACGATTCCGTGTTTGGTTCATTACTTATAAAAGTAGCCGAAACACATGCTGAGTTAGTTGAAAAAGAAGCGGTCTGGGGGCGAAAACATCCCAAAGTGCTTCACGCACGAGCGCGTGTTAACTCTTCAAGGCAAGCCCTATTGAATCGAGCCAAAAGCCTAACGAATATCGATAGCCTTAATGCATTGGACAACCTTTACATCTCGGATGAGGGCGGCAGAAGCGAGCTATTTCAAACAGTGATCAAACTAACTGCCGACAAATCTGCTGCCGCATCAGAGATTGAGTCTTACAACACGCAACTGGAAGAGCTTGAAAGTCGGATGCATATAAATGCTGGCCTCGCAGCGACTTTGCAAGACTTAGAACGAACTCATCAAGTGGCCACTGCTATCTATGTTTCCGCAGCTGCCAAAACTGATTTGGGAAACTCGGACATCTTTGCCTCCTACCCAATGACGCAAATGCTAATGGCGCCAACTAAACCCAACGGGCCAGAGAAATTCACTAAACCCGTTGCCCTGGCAGGTGCTGCCATCGCATCCCTTCTCATTTGTCTTGCTCTATTGATTTCATGGAAACGCAGCGTATTACTCCAGAAACTACAGAAGAGAAGCTAATTTGGTACGCGATGATAGGAACCTACGGTTTCTACTTCATAGGTGCCTTATATTTGATTGTGCCTGTTATGGCGTGGGTTTTATTGTTCATGGGCCTCTGGCGATGGCTTGGCCCAGTAAAATCCTCAAATAAAAATCAGATACCCAATCTACCGATATCAGTGATGATTTGGTTTTTAGGCATGTCATTCATGCTACTTGCACTATGGATAGGCCATGCCAATCATAGCCTTGGGCTAGGCGCGACGATTAAATCAACCATCGGCTGGGCAAAAGGTTGGGCCTTACTTGCAATATTTCCTTTCATCGGCTGCCTTTCTATACGCCCCGAGTTAATATATCGAGCAGCATGCATCGTGTGCTTACACACTTTGTTATTACTGCCCGTTTTTATCGGGGCCTATGCACTAGGTCTTCCACAAAATCTTTGGGTATCACCGTTTAAATTATTGGGCGGGCCAGGCCCAGAATTTTTTATGCTCAACCTTTATGAATTGGAACCGGGTACAGGAGCACCACGGTGGAGATTTTTTACACCGTGGGCACCGGCCGCTGGGTTTGTCGCAAATCTATACTTTCTTTTTGCACTTCAGGAGAAGGATATTCGCTGGCGAACGATTGGAATAATTGGTAGTGTCGTCATCGTATTAATGTCCAAATCTCGCCTAGGCTTAATTAGCCTGGGCAGTGTATGGGCCGTTACCTGGTTTTTAGTTAATTTTGGGCGTCCGTTTGTATTGTACGGTATAGGCATAGCAACCTTTTTACTTAGCCTCATTGCAATCCCGCTTGTGGCCTTCGCTGAGCAACTCGTCGATACGTTTACCCAAGCGCGGGTCGATTCTTCACGAGTACGTTCAGCACTAGCCCGTATTGCAGTTGATCGTTGGGCCAGAGAAGCGCCAGTATGGGGTCATGGTGTGGTAGAACGCGGGCCACACATGGTTGAGTACATGCCCATTGGTTCTCATCATACTTGGTTCGGATTGCTATTTGTAAAAGGCATAGTCGGGTTCATGTCTCTAGCGATACCCATGTTGATCAGCTTTGTGGCGCTGTGGCGTAATGCTTTCGCCACTGGCTCCGCAGGCGGTGCTGCAAAAACAGGCTTGTCGGTTATTTTGGTTTTGTTTTTATATACTTTTGGCGAAAATTTAGAAATTCTTCCCTATTTGATTTGGCCAGGATTGATATTTATTGGTCTGGGTGTCTCTATGCCCATCACATCAACTCATGAAAATCAGGCTGACCAGCTCAAGGATGCTTAAATACCACCAGTGATACAACCAACAACACGAGTGCTAACAATGCCCAGGGTAGCGCCGAATTGGATTTTGCAGCAGACCCATTATGCCGCTGCCAACGCCTGAACATAATCGAATGTATAGCGCTAATAACAACAACCAACACGACTTTTATTTGCCACCACGTGGCGGTATACCAACTAGCCATCAACACCAGCACGATACCGGCAAGCCAAGTTAGGCCAATACCCGCCTCACTCACTTTTCGCGCCGCTTTGAGTTGTGAAGTGTTTAAGTTTTCGGAAGAGCTAATAAACGAGAGTAGAAGCAGAGAACCAATCCAAACTACGACTGCAACGATGTGAAGAACTTTGAAAGACAGATAAAGCATCTCTATACCTTTGCCCAGCGTTAATAACCTCTTGCTGCATCAAAAGGCGATTGTTCGATCTTGGGGTCATCGAACGTGCCCTTAAGTGTGTATTCTCTTAGGCCGATCCGATCAAAATCAATGCCGATCGCTTTTAGCACGCCTCCAGCGAGCAACACCGTGAGGCCACCTGACGCACCGCCCGATATAGCGCCTAGCAAGGGCAAGGCCGAGCTCACACGAGGCAAAACCGTAATCGTTTGATCAAAATTTTGTGTCAGCAGGTTCGTCTCACCCGTCACCTCGACCACGCCAACTGGCCCGTCAAGCTGGATAGTACTCACGTTGCTAATGCCGTTTGCAACTTCAACCTGGCCACCAACCGAATCAAAATCTAAACCGTCTTCAACCAGGTCTTTAAAATCTAAGCTAAGCCTGCGCGGGATCGCCTGAAGAGCAAACAAACCAACCAAACGTGCAGCACCGGGGTCAATTTTTATAATTCTGCCTCGCTTTAAATCGAAACTCATCGTGCCGTTAATTTTTTCGATCTCTGGGCTGTACAAAGCATCCGGCCAAGTAATCGCTGCAGTTATTCGCCCTTGCCCTTCATCCATGATTTTATCAAGGCCCATGTATCGTAAGCCATCACCAAAATCATCACTCTGCAATGTCATGTTCAAGCGCGTGTGCTGAACGCCAGCAAGCTGTGGATTAACTGACTGTGGATCTTTCACACGCCAATAGCCGCTTCCAATCAATTGCGTTGTGCCCGTTGCAAAACCCAATGTGTCTATTTGCATACCACTGATATCCGGCGTACCGCGTAAGGTCACGTTTCGTAAATTTAGATCACCCCATACAAACTGCGACACGCGCATTTCAACAGGCGGCAATTCACGCGGGTCCAAACGATTTTTTATGCCCCCGGTCACAGGGGCCGAGCCCAAGGCATCGATCACACTCATATCGGCATAGGCAATACGAACTTTCACTGGCTTTGTTTTACTCCAGTGCTCTCGAGGGTAGCGAAGGTTACCTTGAATAACAGGGTTATCGACAACTACATTGACATAGCTTTTATCGGTGTTTGCACGTAACTGCGCAGCACCCAAGGATTCCACGCCAGCAATTAACGATGGGGTAACTACATCGATTGAGATCGGCATGATCGCCTCTTGCTCATCGGTTTCTGGCAGATTATCGATAACTTCCGATATCTTTTCTATCCACGCATCGATAGCAATCTCTTGTGCTGCGCCATCGATACGAATACCTTCTTTAATATTGCGATTAAGCTTGCCGCCACCCAGATTAATTGACAATGATTGCAAACCATCAAGGTTACTGACTATACGAGAGCTCGCTACTTTGCCGGCATTGATGTACCACTCGCTACGACTTGAATTACCATTCAGCTGAGACCTCAGCGTTATCGGCAAAACCCTTGATGTGGATTTGCTCATTGGTTTTGGTAAAAGCAAACGGGTACCAACTAAATCACTCTTAGCAACCAGCGCTATGCCGGCTCGGGGGTTTTCACGTGCGCCTGCCAAATCGAGCGTGACATTCCATTGCGACACACCGTTAATGTACTCAGCCATTGGCAACTCGTAGTGCGCCAGCACATCTCCTGCACGTAGCGCGCCTATCACTTGTATCTCTGTTGCTTGGTTCTTAGGTGTCGATTTGTTGTCCGTACTAATTCGCACAGCTTGATCAAGGTATTTAGCGTTTAAGTTGGAAATTCGCAAACCAAGCTCATTAAAGCCAACAGCGCCATTGATATCCGTTACGGTAAATTCAGCTTTCGGCAATGAAAAGCTATTACCTTTCAAAAATACATTACCGTTAAGCTTCAAATCATCACCTATCTTACCGATAGGCTTGCCGAATTCATCTAGTTCTCTTGTAAGGGATAATTCAAGCGTTAGGTCGACCCGCGCATCGCCTTTACCACTAGTATTGGACAAGGCCGGGCTCAGAATCGCCTTCAGTGGCCCAGCATTACCAAACTTAATCATATTAGCGAGCTTTGCAGTGGTAGATGACTCAACCTTTAAATAGGGTTTTCTCAGATCATCAATGCTCGCCACGGCAGACACCAACTTCATGCCTTCCAAGGTTCCACTAGTAGTAATCGCTTTTAAACTAAAGCCAGAGAGTTCAACTCTACCTGTTCCGTTCTCGACATCAGGCCAGGTATTCAAAAACTCCACATGACCGTTCGAATAATCAAATGCTGCTTTAAAAACACCTTCGTCATCATCAAAAGGAAAATCAGCCAACTCGCCAAACAAAATAAACTCACCATTATCGACCTGCCCGCCTTTGAATGCGTTTTTAAACCAAGCTTGCGTTGGCTTCGACATTTGACGTGTGGGTAATAATGGGCGCAGTTGTCCAATGTCAGCAGCTGTAAATTGCCCAATCACATCAACATGTGGCGATCGCCCCTTTGTAGACACTAGCTTATGGCGTAGCTCTAACTGCATGCCATGGGTGTCGATTTTTGTCGTGCCCTCTACTTTGGGCTCCACTATATTTTTAAAATCGACCTGAAACTCACTTTGCAAATCATCTATGGAGGTGACTTGATGCAGCGCTTTGGGATAATCCAACTGCATTGATTTTGCTAGCAGTGTCACAGCGCCTTGGTTGTGGCTGATTGCCAATGAGCCTGTGAGATTCTCAACACCTGGTAATCCGTTTGCCGCAGCAAGCGATACATCATAAAATGAGCCATTAACACTAATATCGGGAACACCTTCATACATCGAAAATTCAGAATCAAACCGATGCATCACACCTGAAGGCGCTGCGTCAATGAGCCAATCTCGGCGTGAGACCCCTGCCTCAGTACTGAGCAACATTGCTGGCAAGCGAAGCGCTAGTGCTAACGGTATTTCATTACTTGAGCTAGATAGCTTCCAATCAATATTGGATGCAGGTTCGTAAGCGAACTCAACGCTATCGATAACCGATATCTCATCGCCGTACTGCAACTCAGCCTCATCTGACTGCAGCACCCAACCTTCAGACTTATTGGTATAGGTAACGTCAGTGCTAATACGATCAAGGACAGTATCGCCGTTTCGAACATCCAGAATATTAGCAGCCGTTATTTGCCCCCTAGCCGTAGCTAATCGACCAGATTTTAGCGAGCCCCACAGCTCCACATCAACCGTGCCATCAAGGCGAGCAAAACTATTTGACACTTCGCCGAACCGTTGCAAAGCAGATGAGCGCAATGATCGCCATCCAGCAAAATGCAACTGATCGGCTTTTATATGAACCTTACCACTGGCATCGGAGAAACGGCTTATTGATTCGCTTAGATCAATACCCATCGAAACCTTGCCGCCTAGCTCTTCCGGCAATTGCATATCAACACGTAAGAAGTGTTCGCCATCTTTATTGCGCGCCAAAACATTTAGTTTTTCGATACGAAGCTCTTTCTGTTTCGAATCGATAAAAGTGATACGGGCGTCCTGGAGGTTAATGTGCCCAGCCTTAAGCAACCACGACAATGTATCGAAACCTCGTTTACTTTTACTACTTGTAGCTGACTCGTCACCTGTTACGCCTTGGATACGAATCGCACCGTCGCCAGCATATTCCATCGATAGATCAGCACCTATCAATGTGAGATCATTTATTATGGGAGAGCCATGCCATAACGACTTGAACATGTTCAAGTCGATAACCAATTTTTCAAGCGCAATTTGGCGATCAGCAGATTGAATGACCGCCACATCAGCTGCGTGGAGCTGTGGCCCAAAACCGTGCCATTGCGCTTCCAGCTCGCCAATAGTGACTGGGCTCTTAATGTAATCACTAACGCGAGATTCGATATCAGATTTATAGCCTGCTGCCATTGGCAAACCCACACGCACAACAGCGCTAAGTAGCGCTAACAGGATCAATACGATCCCGAGTAGCAGCAACGTGTAGCGCAATGTTTGCTGTGCAAATCTTTTCATTTAATTATGGCTGTAAGGGGCGCTGTTATTGCAAGACAACGTCATATTGTTCTCGTACATAAAATTGCTCGCCTTGAAGGCGTATGGGCACACCGACAAAATCTTCCAAGGCTGCAAGATCGTCGGAGCGTTCCTCTGTAAACCATTCAAGCAACTCGATAGACGCCAAAACTGTGACAGATTCGATATCGAACTGCCTTACCTGACGAATAATCTCTCGGGTAATTTCAAACCCTACTGTATCAATCGTTTTGATCATGCCACGGCCGCTACACACTGTGCATTCTGAACACAGGCCTTGCTCTAAACTCTCCCGCGTCCGTTTTCGAGTCATCTCTACCAGGCCTAAATCGGACACGTCACTTACCTGCGTCTTGGCATGATCTTTTTCTAGTGCTTTTTCAAGTGCGCGCATGACCTGCCGTCGGTGCTCTACCACGGTCATATCAATAAAGTCGATAATGATAATGCCGCCAAGATTCCTTAATCGGAGCTGACGTGCAATTGATTGGGCAGCTTCAAGGTTAGTCTTAAATATCGTTTCTTCAAGCGTGCGCCGCCCAACAAACGCTCCCGTATTAACATCAACCGTTGTCATGGACTCGGTTTGATCAATAATCAGATAACCACCCGATTTCAGCAGCACTTTCTTATCCAGCGCTTTGTCTATTTCATCCTCTACTCCATGAAGATCAAATATCGGGCGTTCACCGGGGTAATGCTCAATCTTGCTAGACAGCTCAGGCACATACTCTGCACAAAATTCAACGCAGCTTTGAAAGGTTTCCCGCGAATCAATACGAACACGTTCTATGTGATCTCGTTTCATATCCCGCAGGGTTCTCTGCACTAAGGGAAGCTCTCTAAAGATGACATCCCCTGGCTTGGTCGATTTGCGTTTGGTCCGCAAGCCTTCCCACACTTTATCCAAATAGGCCATATCCGCTAGCAGTGATTCCTCTGTGGCACCCTCTGCTGCGGTACGAACAATATAGCCATCAGTTTCATTATCACGGCCTTGCTCAACCAGTGAACGCAAGCGCTCGCGCTCTTCTTCATTTTCAATCTTTGCTGAGATACCAATGTTTTGTTCAAACGGCATCTTGACCAAATAACGAGATGGCGTAGTGAGGTTAGAGCTGACTCTGGCTCCCTTAGTACCCAACGGATCTTTGATCACCTGCACCGCCACGAGATCACCTTCATGCAACATGCGCGAGATGGATTGTGTTGTCCGCTCTCCATCGTCGCCCACAATCACCGAACCTGTTAAATCAGACACGTGCAAAAACGCAGCCTTCTCGAGGCCGATATCGATAAATGCAGCCTCCATACCGGGCAGTACACGTTTGACCTTTCCTTGAAAGATCGTGCCCACTAAACCGATTTTTTGCACACGCTCAATCCACACCTCAGTAAGCATGCCGTTTTCGACAGTGGCTACGCGCGTTTCTTGTGGCGTGACATTAATGAGCAACTCTTCAGTCATCTACGCTCGAGTCCCCATGATTGCAAAAGTCATATAAACAACATCCCAACTGCTCGATCATTTGCGCAGTCTCATATAAAGGTAGCCCAACCACGTTGCTGTAGCTGCCCTCAATGCTTGTGACATATACCGCACCGTAACCTTGTATGGCATAGGCCCCGGCTTTATCGGTTGGTTCCCCACTATCCCAATAGCGCGAGGCCTCAGCGTAACTGATTACGCCCATATTCACCCCGGTTGTTACCGTTGTTGACACCATCTGCTCGCCAAAGCGCATGCAAACTCCTGTGACAACTTCGTGGCGTCGGCCCGATAACGCCATCAACATGTCAATACCGTGCTGCTGACTGCTTGGCTTACCCAGTAATTGGCCATCAAGGCTAACTATGGTGTCAGCAGATATGACCAGCTCGTTATCTGCTCTTTTAACACCCGCTCCCTTAATCTCAGCCAAACGCCTCACCAATTCAAGCGACGTTTCACTCTCCAAAGGCGATTCATCAACCTGCGCAACCCTAATTACAGGGTTGAATCCCAATTGAGCTAGAAGTTCACGGCGCCGCGGCGAACCCGACGCTAATATCAATGTGTAACCCGCCTGCTCAGGCACGATGGTAAGGATGGTTAATGAGTAAGCTATGAGCGCGGTAAAGTTGTTCTAACAAAACGATACGAACCAAGGGGTGGGGATAGGTTAAGGCTGACAAGCTCCACATCTGATTACTACGATCGCGGCAGCTCGAATGTAAGCCATCTGGGCCACCGATATAAAATACGATCGGCTTACCTAATGATTGCCAGCTTTCTAATTGTGATGAAAGCTCGGTAGTGGACCAGTGCTTACCCAAGTTATCCAAAGCAACGACATGAGCTTGGTCGGGCGTTGCTGCAAGCAAGGCTTCGGCTTCGCGCTGCATAGCAGTTTCTGCATTGGGCTGTTTGGCTTGCGCAAATTCGCGCAAATCAAATCGCCAATGAGACGGTAGTCGTTTTTGATAATCACCCACACCTTGCTGCACCCAGGCAGGCATGCGCTTTCCTACTGCATAAACACTTATCGCCACAACAGCGGATAGAGCGCGTTTTAAACTGGTGATAAAACAGCAGAGTCTTGATCGGCTGAATCAGGACCCAATGACCAGAGCTTTTCTAGTGCATAAAAATCACGCATCTCTGGAGTCATCACATGCACAATCACATCACCCAAATCAACTAATACCCAGTCGCTGCGATTATCACCTTCAAAACCCAATGGCGGATGGCTAGCATCTTTGAATTGCTTACGCACTTCGCTAGCGAGTGAGTTCACATGGCGTTGCGAGCTGCCAGTCGCCACCAGCATGTTATCGGCGATGCTAGATTTATCGGCGATATCCAAAACCACGATATCAATGCCTTTCAGCTCTTCCAACGCGGACACAGCCAGCTTGGTCATTTCTTCAGTGTTCATATATTTAGTTCTTTGGTTGGCCAGCCACGCTGGGAGCGCTCCGGTACAAATTATTGTGCGTAATATACTCCTTTACAGGCTCTGGCACCAAGTACCTGATGCTCAAACCGTGGAATACTCGGCGTCTTATATCCGTGGCTGATATGGATAGTTGCGTGACTCGTCGGCGCTGGATTACGCCAGAACGCTGCTCAATTAGCTGCAGAGCCCAATCAGAGAGCTGCGTTTCAGGGCGCTCCATCACCACGATATTGGCAAGCTCCAGGATTCGCTCCCAGCGATGCCAACTTTCAAAACCATTAAATGCATCTTCGCCCATGCAAAATACCAGGGCACTGTCAGGATGTTCATTGTGCATGGCTTGTAATGTATCGACAGAAAATGAAGGTTCGTCACGGCGCGCTTCACGATCATCCACCTGCAAAGCAGTGCCTTCGACCGCTAGCTCCAGCATAGCCAAACGTTGCTCAGTGGTCGCTTGAGGTTGCCCACGGTGAACAGGCCGATGATTAGGGATTAATGTCATTACATCGAGTTCGAGCGCTTCGCTTAATTCAAGAGCGGGTCGAAGATGGCCATAGTGGACGGGATCGAACGTGCCGCCTAGCACGCCTATACGATGGGATTGTGTCATTAAGCGGCTGCTTTAAAACGGTGACTAGCCAAACTCGATATTGCCAAACTCGATACCGGCAAACTCATTTCCGCTAAAACAAAAGAGCTTGAGCCAATCGCCGTGATAACAGCGCCTCGCTCAAACTCTCTTCTTTTCAAGGCTACTTTTTGTGCCTGACGTTTTGCTTTATGACTTTGTTGATGCACACCACCTTTTTGGATCAAAGGGTTTTGTGCAACCCGATTTCGTACCGACACCTTTTTGGCTGTCAGCGCTTTTTTTCGCTTCATTTGAAGCCTCCGTTAAGAACGACAAATATTAGATTCATAAAGATCAGGAACGAGTTGTTCCATCTCCGGTTACTACGTACTTTTCAGTCGTTAAACCTAGCGCGCCCACCGGGCCTCGCACGTGTAGTTTATCAGTACTGATGCCAATCTCTGCACCAAGGCCATATTCTGCACCATCTGCAAAACACGTAGCGGCATTAATCATCACAGAGCTTGAGTCAACTTCGCGAACAAACTGTCTAGCGCGTCGCATATTCTCTGTAACGATGGCGTCAGTGTGATGCGAGCCATATTGTGCAATGTGCTGCATAGCTTCATCAATACCGTTTACTACTCTTATTGATAATATGGGGCCAAGATACTCAGTTTGCCAGTCATCATTTGTTGCAGCCAGCACATTAGGGAGTAACTTGCATGTTTGCTCGCACCCCCGCAGCTCCACCCCGTGCGCTTCAAACTGCTTTGCAAGCTCCACCAATAGATCGGTTTCTGATTGGGCTACCAACAACGTTTCCATCGAACCACAGATGCCGTATCGAAACGTTTTAGAATTAAATGCAACGCCTAGCGCTTTGTCTTTGTCAGCGCCAGTATCAATGTACACATGACAAATACCATCAAGGTGCTTTATCACTGGCACGCGCGCGTCTTCACTCACTCGCGCGACCAGATTTTTGCCCCCTCGCGGAATGATCACGTCTACCCAATCACGAGCAGTAAGCAATGCACCCACCGCGTCACGATCAGTGGTAGCGACTAGTTGTACGCAATCCAATGGCAAGCCGCCCGCCTCTAAACCAGCGCGCACACAGGCCGCGATAGCTTGGTTGGAATTAAAGGCCTCTGAGCCGCCTCTTAAAATGACGCTGTTGCCTGACTTCAAACAAATGGCTGCTGCATCGGCTGTAACATTCGGCCGCGACTCATAGATAACGCCAATCACTCCCAAGGGCACACGCATGCGAGCTATTTCAAGGCCAGATGGTCGCAGCTCTGTTGCTGACAATGCACCGACAGGATCACTCTGAGCTGCTATGGCACGCAAACCATTCGACATTGAGTTAATACGTGCAGGCGTAAGCTCCAGCCGGTCCAACATGGCATCTGAAATCTTTCGCTCTTTCGCTGCCGCCATGTCAAGCTTGTTGGCAGCAATCAAAACATCCTTTTGCGCATCAATTGCATCTGCCATCGCTAGCAATGCTTTGTTTTTAGAATCGGTAGCGGCAATAGACAGCACTTTTGCGCTTTCCCGTGCCCGCTCACCCAGCTCATTAATATGAGCGACTGGATCAGTTACTTCTGTCTTTACTACTTGAGATTGTTGATTCACACGGGCCTCTATACACGTCGCCTAACGTTTAAATTTGCTGCAAAAATACAACCATACCCGATTACTGCCCTGACTCGCACCCTCACAACGCGCTAAACTGGCGTTTTTTTGCGAAAACACTTATGCACATCGTCGACTCACATTGCCATCTTAATTTTCCTGACTTCGATGGCCGCATCAACGAGGTGCTGGAAAACTGTCGAAACAACGATGTGCATCATTTACTGTGCATATCCACTAGTTGGGAGAACCAACAGGATGTACTAAAACTTTCAGCAGAGCATGCACCAATCTACGCCGCTATCGGCAAGCATCCCACCACAGAAGGTGGTTTTGAACCCACCGCTGATGATTTAGTGGAAGCTGCGAAGATCGACAAGGTCGTCGCCATCGGTGAAACCGGGCTTGATTACTTTAGAAGCAGCGGCAACCTTGATTGGCAACACGAACGTTTCCATCATCACATCGAAGCGGCACGCCAATGCAAAAAGCCGCTGATAATCCACACACGTGCCGCAGCGGCAGACACCATGCAAACACTTCGCGATAAAAAGGCGGCTGATGCAGGTGGTGTAATGCATTGCTTTGCTGAAGATTGGGAGACTGCAAAACAGGCACTCGATATTGGGTTCTATATTTCGTTTTCAGGCATCGTCACCTTTAAAAGTGCAACCAGCGTGCAAGAGGTTGCTCGCAAAGTACCACTCGACCGGGTACTAGTTGAAACCGACGCCCCCTATCTTGCCCCTACGCCGCATCGTGGTAAAACCAACGAACCTGCATTTGTTAGGCATACAGCCGAGTTTGTTGCTGAACTACGTGGAATGGAATTGGAAGCACTTGCAGAAGCCACAACAAACAATTTCTTTGAGCTTTTTGGTGATGCTAAGAACCTACTAAAAAGCTGATATTGCCAATCAGTATTCTCGCTGTTAGGGTTAACCCTAATACTGGGGAGAATACTATGAAAAGCTTGCTATTACTGGCAGCCGTAACACTACCCTAATTTCAATCCACCAATGCAGATCTATGCGGTTTTACCCCTAGGCTTCACATCTCCAACTAGAGAAACGCTATGAGCGACGCCGACAAGCGAAAAGATTTCTCTTATCGATGAATCATGGGGCTCCGAACAGTTAGCCGCCGTGGGGTAATCTTGCGTCAAACGAAGCGTACCTCAAATATCAGCAATAGAATCACCGACAACTAGTTAAGCACTGCTATGAACTGGAAATTCGAACAAGAAACAACATCAACTGGTGGTCTTTTTTTAAAAGCCTTGCGCAATACCGGCAATGAAGTATCGCTAAGGGTTGATGAGCACGAACGTTATCGCATTTATCAGGAAGCTTTTTATTTGGAGGTGTCGCTGGGCACTCTGCCAAGCAAGGCGCTATACATTGTTATCTCTAGCCTAAAAATACTATGGTTAAGTAAATACAATGAAGTCGCTTTTGGCTCATGGCTAGTAGCTAGCCCTGACGGTATTGTTCGTTATGTTTATGATGGTAAAGCACTAACGTTAAAATACTATTGCGACGAGGCACCACCTGAGTGGCAGTACCGAATCGAACAAAAGAATGACGTAACCAAGGAAGTATTCTCCAGCCTAGCTTAACCCTACTAAAGCCCTTCCCAATAACCTAAGTGAAATTTTAAGCATGATCATTTATAGTTAGTAACACGGTAGTTTTGGAGATTCACATTGACATACGATGAATACAACGAATTTTGCGGATCGCTACCAGCAACCTCGCATGTTGTTCAATGGGGTGGCTCTCATGTATGGAAAGTCGGCGGTAAAGTCTTTGCTGTTGGTGGATGGGAGAAGCTCGACGAACCATCCTTCTCTTTTAAAACTTCCGAAGGTGATTTTTACTTTTTAAAAGATCAGCCTGGCTATCGACCAGCACCCTATTTAGCATCTCGCGGCATGAAGTGGATACAACAACAAGACACATCGGATAAATCTAAAATAGAGGATCTAAAAGATCACCTTCGGGAATCACATCGAATCGTCTCACTGGGTTTAACCAAGAAAAAGCAAAGAGAACTAGGGCTTAATCAAGAATCATAAAGAGATACTATTCGGACGGTGCGATATGAGATTCGATACAACCAAGCCCTTACTTATGTTAATCGATCTCCAAAAAGCGATTGACGACCCGAGCTGGGGCACACGAAACAACCCTGATGCTGAAACTCAAATAGCAAACCTCTTACGCTTGTGGCGAGAAAAGAAACTTCCCATCTTGCATGTTAAACACATGTCTACTGACCCTAACTCAAAATATCGACCGGGCACGCCAGGGAATGACTTTAAAGATATCGCTATACCCTTTGATTCAGAAGAAGTGTTGGAAAAGAGTACTAACAGCGCATTCATACAAACAGATCTTGACACTACTCTGCAAAACAGAAGCATTACCGAAATGGTGATAGTGGGCGTTATTACAAACAACTCTGTAGAGGCAACGGCAAGAATGGCGGGTAATTTAGGCTATCGCACCTTCGTGGTATCTGACGCCACATTTACCTTCGATAAAACTGATTTTGGCGGCCTTAAACACAAAGCTGAGGTTGTGCATAACATGTCATTGGCCAATCTAGATGACGAATATGCGCAGGTTGTTCGTGCCGATGAAATTCTAGATTTATTCGGTAGTCCTGCCACATGAAAAAGAATGAACAAAAAGCACTTACCCAACCGGTAGGCCCGTACTCTCAAGCACTTGCTGCATAGCACCGCCCAATAAGGAAGCTCACTTGGTCGTTAAAAAAATAAAAGCGCTACTAAGAAAATCAAACAAGGCCAAAGTCGATCGAGTTAAAAAACTGGTCGATCAAATTCTAAAACATGACCCGCTTGATCGTGCAAAGCATAGCAAGCAACTAAGCCACTGCTTAGATGCAATGGAAGAACAAGCCACACGTATTAGAGCACAAGCCAACGATTACCCAAGCTACAGCCTCAAAGCGGACAGCTGGATTGAAGGCGTTGCACTATCAAACTATGCAGAAGTATTGGCCCGCTTTCTTTCGGATAAAGATTTTTTACCGGAACAAGATAGAGCCACAAAACTGTGGGCGCAAACCACGCTAAGCGTAAGCTCCCGCGATCATCATCTGATTGGCCCTGCCATGATCGCGGCTGCCGCCATTAGCGAACGCACTGGCCAGTTAGATTACGCTGAAGCAGTGTATAGCGCTGTACTTGATGATTTCCAACCCTTGCTAGAAGAAGCTGAAATGGAAGACACAGAACTTGACCAAGATACATTGATTGCTTTGCAGTCTCTTAGGACAGCCGCTACTACATTAGTAAAACCCGATACAGCTACGCAAGCAAACCCACTAGCTATGGAGACGCTAAGACGAATAGACGCCTTAGTAGTCCGCTAGCACTAGCAACAATGAGAGGACAGACAAAAACATTCATCATTGTAACGCTAGACCATATCACCGGTATACGCTAATTATTCAAATGGCGCTTACGCACTTCTCCTGGCGATAATCCGACTTCACGTTTGAAAGCGCGGTTAAATGCTGGTTCTGATTGATAGCCAACATGCTCTGCTATTTTTGCAAGCGTATCGTTCGTTTCTCGCAGCTCGCGATGGGCCAATTGAATGCGTAGTGTGGTGAGATAGTGCTTTACCGATTCGCCCATCATGGCAGTAAATCGTGCTGAAAATCCCGAGCGCGACATTCCAATTTCTTTAGCTAGGCTCTCTACTTGCCAGTTGCGAGCAGGCTGCCTATGCATCAACGACATCGCCTTGCCGATAAGAGGATCATTCAATGCGGCAATCCAACCTTTCTCTTCTTCACGCAAGCCTTGAATCCAATCACGAATAGCTTGGATGACTAGAATATCTGCCAAGCGAGTAATGACAGTTTCACCAGCGGGTAACTTTTGCTTTGCTTCTTGAGCGATAAACTGAATCGTGCTTTGCAACCAACTACCATCTTCGATGTGGCTGCGCTGATGCAGCATTGCGGGTAGCAGCTGAATAAGGCGATTAGCCAAATACGGGTCGAAACGCACACCATAATACGTTACCTGGGTTACGCGTCCGCCACCACCAAATTTCATTTTTTCAAAGCGATCCCCAACCCGCTCAACCGGAATATCTTCAAGGCGCGTCGCTTTGTCTCCGGGATTGCCACGCAAAATATGTCGATTGCCACGCGGGATCAAGATGAGGCTGCCCTGTGGCATAAAAACGGGCGCTTCGCCTTCGAGCTCAATCCAGCAATGCCCGGAGGTGACCATTTCCACGTTCATAACGCCTGGTAAATGCGGTATCTCTATACCCCAAGGGTCAGTTAGTTGTGCGTTGCAATAGAGAACGCCAGTGAACTTCAGCAACTGCAAGACTTCACCAAACGGATCCGAGCTTGGCGGTAATTCAGGATCGATATGTGGTGCTTCCAATTGAAACCCAGTCATCGCTGCTCGTGAACCTAGACGATTAGATAATTATCTTAGACATTTCGTGATTTTAACTCCAGCTCAATCACTACAAAATTACTCACGTTGGCAACGTTAAATACTTGCTGACTTTCCTAAAACATAAACTGGAGATCTAAAAATGAATAATTCGCCCATTTTGGTTATTGGTAAAACCGCTAAAACTGGCTTGCGCGTAGAGCAGCGTTTGCATTCGCTTGGGTATTCCACGCGTGGCGTTTCGCGCAGTTCTAGCCCCACATTCAATTGGGAGGATTCCACAACTTGGCGCAAGGCACTTGAGGGAACCCAATCAGCCTACGTTACGTTCTATCCCGATCTTGCTATACCCTCTGCTGAGGATACAATCCGAGAATTTGTCGAGGCAGCTAAAGACGCTGGCTTGCAACATCTAGTGATGCTTTCTGGTCGAGGCGAACAAGGCGCACAACGCGCCGAGAAAGTATTGATGAACAGTGGGCTGGCTTGGAATGTTGTTCGCGCCAGCTGGTTCATGCAAAACTTCAGTGAGGGTTTCATGATTGAAGGTATTGTAGGCGGTGAGCTCATGTTGCCGGCTGGAGACAACCTTGAACCCTTTATTGATATCGATGATATTGCAGACGTTGCTGTAGCGGCTCTTACACGCTCCGAGCTGCGCAATCGCTTGTTTGAAGTCACTGGCCCGCGCGCAATGACGTTCACACAATGCGTTGCTGAAATTTCTAAGGTAGTGGGTTACCCCGTCAAATACACATCAATTTCGATAGACGATTTTCTTACGGCACTTCGCGATCAAGGTTTGCCTGAAGAAATGCTGTGGCTTATGCGTGAACTGTTCACGGTGGTGTTTGATGGCCGAAACTCTAGCCCTACGAATGGCGTGGAAGAAGCGCTTGGGCGGCCTGCAACAGATTTTAGCGAGTACCTGCGCAAAGTGATGGCAACCGGAGCCTGGCATCACAGTGGGTTGTTACATCAGGCTTAAGCCCAGCCAATCTTCTATCTGACTTTCTTGCTTAGCTTCACAGGGGATTAATATGAAAACGAATCTATCGCAAATACAAAATGCGCTTCTGATCGTATCTGGAACGCTTCTGATTGTTATCGGTGTGTCGATTTTTTTATCACCAGACAAATTTTACTCATCGAGCAACATCGATATTGGTGCAAACGTTAGCCTGCTTAACGAACTCAAGGCATCAGCAGGATTTTTACTGGCAGCGGGTCTGTTTATTAATTATTCTGTTTTTGTAAAAACATATCGCGATATGGCATTAAGATTAACTGTATTGATTTATCTGTCGTATGCCGGCGCACGTGCTGTGAGTATGGTTGCAGATGGTATACCAGCCTCTGGCCTAGTGTTAGCAACCGCACTCGAAGCAGCAATTGGCTTAGGGTGCCTGCTTGTGTTACTGATCAGCAGGACACAGATGAAAAAGGTGGCGTGATGTTCGACAACATAATGACAATATCACTCACCGTAGCATCCATTTGCGCCGGCCTCATGGCCGGCGTCTACTTCGCATTCTCAGCGTTCATCATGCGCTCATTAGATCGACTAGGGCCTGTAAAGGCTGCGGATGCAATGAACTCCATTAACGAAGTCATACTGCATTCGTGGTTTATGCTGTTGTTCTTTGGCTCCACACTGTTGTATTTATTTATGGCTGTGATAGCTGCGATTAGTGCTGAATTAACAGCACGATGGGTATTGATTTCAAGCGGGCTGATATATGTGATCGGCATGTTTTGTTGTACAGCTATGTTGAACGTTCCACTTAATAATCGCTTAGCTCAAGTAAAGAACGGTGACAAAGAGAAGATAGAAACATGGGCGTTATACTTTGAGCAATGGACAAGATGGAACCACCTACGCGGCACTTGCTCTTTGGTCGCTATGATACTGAGTATGTACTACCTAGCGAACTGCGCCTGAGCCAATTAATGGGTAAATTAACACTGGAAAAGATCGGCCAAAGCCTGACAGCGGCAAGGTGTTAATCAAGCGAGCTGCCTTTTAGGAACACCCTGAAGAGGTTGAAGAGACCACGCTAAGCTTGAAAGCTTTTGAAATTACTGACGATATAATTCAACCCAGCATCAGTTCGGCTCACCAAGCTGAGAATAAAATTCTCACCTGATTTTCTCAGGGTTGGCAGGCGTGAGCCAATGCGCTCGTAACAACCAATATGCCATATCGCTGCTACTGAGAGCAATCATCATATCGTCAAATACGGTAGCCTCAATTTGAGAGTGAGCAGTAAGCACGTAATCGGTATCGCCGTCCTGATTCTCTTTTTGGTTTGCATTAGCACTACCGTCTCTACCATCGGAAAGAACAATTGCTACCAGTTGATCAGCTCGCAAATACTGTTTTACACACTTATTATCCGCGTTAAGACATATGCGTAAATCAGCCTCCACGTCAGCCAGACCAATAGCAGCAACCTCTCCGGCTGTAGACCAATCGGGTAATCCGACTACACCTTTGCTTTGATGATCCGCCCTACTTAGCGCGTACCGCAGCGGCCTACCCCACGCATCCAACACCGCTCCTGCAGAACTTGTAGTACCTAACAAACCAACACTGGCTGCAGGTAGCCCTCCTTCGGCAATTTGGCAGATTCCCGTGTAGTTCTCAACGCGAGTTAAGGGAATTGGGCAGGGCAACGCACCCGTCCTTATAATATGCCCAATCAGCGCCTGCTTAACGTCTTGTAGTTGCTGCCTAGTTTGCTTACGCATTGCTGTATCACGCAGCTGGGGTAGCGGCACTATTGCGGCGCGTAATAAAATTGCGCTAATAAAAAGCACGATACTCAATTCGATCAAAGAGAACCCTCGTTGATGCATTAGATTCATAACGGCTTCACATACAAGGTGATGCGCTGATCGTTAGTAGCCGCCTGAACCATGGCAGAGCAATCATTTAACGCTTTTGCACAGGTATCTGCTACTTGAATATCAACATGCTTCCACCAATTGTTTCGAAAGAACCAGTGACGACGTAGATAAACAGAATCCAGTTTAGAGTCATTGATGATTCGCCCAACCCGATCAATATCTTTAGGCGTCCCGTCACAATTTACGCTGTTATGTGCTTGAAGCAGTATAAGCATTGCTTTGCTACGAATGGGTATACCACAAGCACTTACAGCAATATAAGCACACGCACGGTCAGAAACACAGGTAAATAGAGTTGAAGTTTGATATTGCTCATGCATCCAAAGAGCAATTCGCTGGCTAACCGCTTTTAGCAACAATTCGGGCGTAATTAGTACATATTGAGAAATTGCATCTTCTAAATCATCCAAACCCTGCCCACCTTGCAAGGCTTCTCGCAAACGATTTGAAACAACATCGTTATCTTGGACCCATAGTGATGCCGCATCACGAGGGATAAAAACCATTGCAGCTGCCGGCAACGCGTCGACTAAATCGATACGGCCAATGGTGTCAGGATTAACTACCCGATTAACAGGGTTATTGATAAAGCGAGTATCTACCGCATACCATAAGGCATGCTTATCTTCTAAATGAAACGCATAGCGGTTCTTTCCGTTAGTTATATGCCTAGGTAACTTACCAACAGCAATAGTATCTTTGCCACATGGCGGATTTGGTCCATCACCGCGTAATCCTGCCTGCACCTTATACGTATTAGGCGACCAATCGGTATCAGGACAGGGCAAGTGACCGGGGCCAGCACCTGTTGGTTTGTAGGATTCGAGATAACTTGCAGAATAAGCAATTAGTTGATGGCGTGCATCAGTTAATACTTGTAGCTGTCGAACAGACTTGTGGCCAATTGATGGTTGAAGTATAGAAATTGACACGGTTATTACCAACAATGTTGGTAGTAACAATAGTATTGCATAACCACGCTGCTTCATGGTTGAATTTCCACCGTTTCACCCGGCAGCAAAAGGTGCTGGTTACCATTAGTTGTCTTAATTTCTATTTGCTGTGTTTCAGGTTGCAAACGCGCGCTAATAACGCCCAGCTGGCCAGGTAGCCAGGGATAACCGTTAAGTAAAAGCTGCACGCCCCTGTCACTATAAACAATGCCTGTATAGTGCAACATGTCATCCGACCCAAGCTCAGTTGGTGACGCACCGCGTGCAGAGCCCTTGTTGACAGCACTTTTTGTTGATTGTTCTCTAAGCGTTTTTCTTTTAATATGTGCTTGGCGTTGATCTTCACTAAAAAACAATCGTTTGTTTTGTAACGCCTGAGCATCTATTGATGCAGAGTCAGCTTGGTTGGCATGGGCTAAAGATAGCACTAAGTACCAAACCATAAATAACGACGCTAATAACTTCATTTTTTAGTTGATCTCCGTATCAGCATTGGTCGTCCATGACCAATGGTAAATATCAATCGTGCATGCAGTTGCTAATCGAGGTTCAGATGCCAAACGCTGCATCGCACACCCTCGAACTTCCATTACTCGCCAACCCGCCACCAACGCAAACCGTTCCAGGATGGTGAGCAAAGCTGGTGCATCCTGCAAGGTCGCTTCGATGCTAATTCGAATCGGCTTTATCAAACTCCCAAGCTCGTCCTCTATTTCTAAGGTATCTGTTGGTAATACAGCAAACGCATCGATTTGCACTTCTCGCCGCGCTTGTAATGATTGAGCAACTTCACGCAACGCAACTTCCAACGTTGTTCGATTGGTAGACTTCGATAGCTGCACTATCGGTGCATTTGAAAGCAGATTTAGATACTGTTGCCAACGTACATTCTCCAATTGCACTTCGCGACTTAAACCCTGTAACTCCTGCCCAAGTAATTCAATTTTCCACGCAAACACCGGCAATCCAAATAGCAACAACAGTGACAAAACAGGCCCTATTAAATATCCAAACGGGGCTGCAGTAAAAATAGCCCTAACTTGATGCATCGCTTAACGAGAACCTTAAGGTAAAACTATCAACAGCGCTTCCAGCTTGTTGAGCCAACGCACTATCAGGCATTCGCCATTGCGTAACAGGCGTTTGCTCTTCGACTAAGTCACCCACTCCTCGCAATGACATTAATGTAGCTTTGAATTCGCTAAATATTGCTTGTTGTTGACTCAGAGAATTGGCGTCGATATTTCCAGTGATTAGTATCGACAGGTAATCAGAATGGGAAACACTCATCGATAATTGATCTCGATGGGCAACTTGAGTTTGCGATTGAAACTCTTCGTCGGCAACTACGGTAAACCAAGAAATATGATTTAGTGAAACATCGGGGTGTTTTTCAAAAGCGTCCGAGACTGTTGCAAGCAATACATCAGGGCCAGCAGGCTGCAATGATCTGAGTAAATCAAGCCGCTTTAAGCGCTGTGCTGTGATTGTTGGAGCAGTGCTAAATGCTGCCGCTTTGTTACGCAACACTTCCGTATTATCAATAGTGCTTGCAATTGAATTACGCGTGTGTAGCATATTTTTCCAATCCTTATGGTTAACACTGAGTAAACCCACGATTAAAATCAATGCCAACACACATAACGCCGATGTGCTTAAAATCGATAAGCATCTAAAACGATAACGCTCAAGCCCATCAAGCCAATAAGCAGGCAACTGGCCCTTCATAAACCGCCGAAGGCGTTTACTTAAATAGGATTTTGCGGCGAGTGACGATAACGCAGAAGTATCGCTGCTAAGTAACCCCACAGTGCCCATCGTACATTTGTCTTTTATCACGAGCAGTACAGATTCAGACAAGCCATGACATAAAATACTTGGCTCACCGTCCGACATGCCTCTATTAACCAAATGCTGAATCGTCGCCTCTAAAGGCTCCATATAATCCACTGTGCTGCCATTAATCGGCAACAATCTTATAAAAACGGGCTTGTGGTCAATTAAATAAACGTGCCTTACGCTATCGATACCTTGAACCACCAATAACGTTGACTTGTGTCGTAATGGTAGGTCGTATCCAATACTCATCAGTTGCGAGCATACAAACTTCAAACGCTTAGACTTCGCTACGTAGCTTGCTAATTCGCGCTCAGCATCAGTATGCAAGGAAAGATCTGATACGCATAGATACCCCGTCATCTTATCCAGTGAACACCAATAGACTGCACAGGCTGGGTTAGCGGCTTGTATTTCATGCAAAGACTTAGCTCGTTGCCACAAACGAAGCAATGGATTCTTATGTACAGTTACTCGCTTAGCAGAAATCGTTTCAGATGTACTATCAATTAGTAACACAGTTGGCGATTCGCTACCTGAGATCGTCAGCGACCCATCGCCAGACGTTGCAAAAGATGCGCTACTCATAGCGTCGCCCCCATCGTCACCGCCGAACTGAATATCGGGCCCAGCAAACCTACTACTAAAGCCAACAAAACAAAGCCCAACAGGAGTACCAGAATCGGTGGAGCAAGCGTGGTAAACCGTGCAAGCATGGCAGCGGCTTGCTCATCTAACTGTTGAGCAACCCTATGCAAAGCAGGTGCTACATCACCGGATGATTCTGCCGCATTCATTAGCGGCTCTAGAATCATTGGAGCCGTTGTTAAACCGCGTATTGATTGACTAAAGCGATTACCTACCTGCATCTGCAATCGCATCTCGTTGAGTTCGGCACCGATAAACACGTTATCGATGCTGTTACTAGCAATAGCAAGCGCTTCATCGATAGTTGAACCACTATCGAGTAGGCGAGCAACAATTCGACACAGGCGCGCATAAAGAATATCTCGCCTAACATCACCAACAATCCAAATCAACAGCAAATGCCGATGCCAGTGATATCGGACGCTAGCATTAAAATGAGACAACAGATAAAAGACACCAATCCATATCGGCAAAACCATTAGTAGCCCTACTGCTATAGCGCCTTCGCTTGCCAACCAAAATAATACTTGCGTTGTTGGCCCTGGCGTTGCACCTACTGACAATAACAATGGTTTAACTGCTGGTGTGAGGTAAGCAATCATAAACACCAATGTTAAAATTACCGCAACACTAAGCAGCAATGGATAGGCCATTGCATTGCGCATACGATCTCGGCTTACGGCTTCTTTATTGATCAGATTGGCGATTTCTCTAAAACTGTCAGCAAGAGTACCGTCATGTTCGGCTGCTGTTACTAGCGCAATCGAAACCTCGCTAAATACGCTAGCGTGATTGCCCATTGCTGCTGAAAGCATACTGCCACTTTGTACTGCTTGACAGATGTCATCAATTAGCTGATTTAATTGGCTCGAGGGTTCGGATTGCTTTAGCAAGGTAAGAGCTGCCGGTAACGAAACGCCACCGCTCAACAAATAGGAAAGGTTAATTGAGAACGACGCTAGTGCTGCGGACTGAACCGGCATCACACTGCCCCCATAACCCGATGCAATTCTGCGCGATCAGTCAAACCACAATCAATCATTGTTTCAACCTGATCACGCAGCGATAGCGAGCCGTCAGCTACAGCACATTGCCATATCTCAGATAGAGTCGCTTTGCTACATAGTAAAGAGCGAAGCGTTTCAGTCACAGACATGATTTCAAGCACTGCAAATCGACCGAAATAGCCTGTCCCGTTACATATTGTGCAAATACCAGATGAGTTATGTAATTGGTTTGACGAGCATTCATCACATAACCGGCGTACCAAGCGCTGTGCAATCAGCACATTAACGCAGCTTGCAATCCCGCTGTAGCCAATTCCTAGATCCAACAACCTCGACATTGCCGATTGCGTATCTCGGCAATGTATTGTGGTAAAGACGCCATGCCCTGTTAATGCCGCTCTAAAAGCCATTGCCGCACTCTCCGCATCACGTATCTCACCAATCAACAGCACATCGGGATCTTGCCGCAACATCGCACGAACACCATCTGCATAATCCAATTGTCGATTTGCCTTAATAGAGCACTGCTGTATACCTTCAACTGTGTTCTCAACTGGATCCTCCAGTGTCATGATATTGAGCGATTGGCTATCCAGCTCTGACAACATCGCCAATAGCGTGGTTGATTTACCGCAACCGGTTGGCCCACACACTATAGTTAAGCCATCTTTCCTGTCGCAGTGATTTTTAATCTGCAGCTGCTGCCCTTTGTTGGTTAGCAACTCACTGATTCCAAGCATTCTCTCGCGCTTGTCTAACACCCTTAACACTAAGTTTTCACCCGCAGTGGTCGGAAATGTCGACACTCTAAAATCTATCCAACGCCCTTGCACCTGCAAACTAAACTGCCCATCCTGCGGTAGCCTCGATTCGGCAATATCTAACGAAGCCAGCAGCTTGATTCGTACTGCGACAGCGACAAGCTGCCCTGCTAACATTTTTTGCCACACACTCAATACGCCATCTATGCGAAATCGTACATAGCACGTTGGCCTTAGGCTTGGATTGAAGTGAATATCAGAGGCGCGATAATCAACAGCAGCATGTAACACACTATTAACTAACCGGATTAACGGATGAGAATGATCAGAGGGTTTTTGTAGGCTATCACTTGAATTAACGCCAAGTTCAGAAATGATCTCATCAAATTCTAAAGCATTCGAATAACACAGCATGATTGCTTTATCAAAAGCAGAGCAATCCAGGGGACCAATAGTGACCTGTATCGAATCTGGCAACGCACGAATGAGTCGTTCGGTAATCAACACATCGTGAATCGCTTCAGTTGCCAAGAACAATCGATTACGTTGCCTATCAAACGAGATGGGCAACGTGCAACATTCTTTCGCCAATGAAATATCTAAGCATTTAACCGCTTGTGGATCGGGTACAAAACTATCCCAGTCCACAAACGTTGTACCAGAGGCATTAATCGAAAAATTCGCTCCATCCATGGGGCGGCTCCTTAAGTTTGAAATTGAATTATCAATAAAATTTAGTGTTGTCGGCTGGGCATGACTGTGGGCCGTAAAACCACTAGCAGTTCTGTTTGCCGGCGGTTACGTTTTTTACTGGAGAACAGCTTACCAATGCCGGGCAATCGGGATAAACCTGGCAATTGGCGATGGTTATCTTCAACCACATCCTGCATCAAACCACCAATAACGGCCAACTCACCACTCTTAACTCTAAGCATAGATTCCATTTCTCGAACCTGTATTTCAGGCACACCATTACGGACATTCGCCTGAGCCAACTCCGGATTGGGATCGTCAACGAACCCGATGATTCGCGACAAGCTTGGCCGCACATTGAGCATGACTTCATTGTCTGCACTGATAAATGGAGTGACATTCATGACTAGCCCCACAGGCACCGTATGAATTTCTGACTGAGTGCTTATTTGATCTTTAGTGTCGCTACTTTTACGCTCGATGTTAAGCGTAAAGTACACACGGTTATCAACCACTTTAAGCACAGAGGATTGATTGTTCAGTGCGATGATGCGCGGCCGGGATAGGATTCTTACATCACCAAACTGCTGTAGCAAACTTAGGGTTGCCCGCATATTGCCTTTGCTGCTTTTTTGAACCATGCTAAATAATGCTGACGGAGTGGGCAATCTGGCAGCAGAAGTGGCATCAACGGCTCCTACACCTAATAGCTTCTGTACACCACTAAGCCCACTTACGCCATCAGCCAAAAACTGCCAATCCACACCAGCTTCAAACTGATCGGACAGGGTTACCTCTACTACAGTTGCTTCGATCACCACTTGCCGCCTGACGCTATTATTGAGTCGTTCAAGGTAGCGCTTCAATATTTTATGTACTTTGGCATCAGCAAACAGTGTTACTAATCCTGCATCTCGATTGATCGTGTATGACATAGCTAATGCAGCAGCACCTTGAATAGAGGGTCGCGAAAACTGACTCTGAATGCCCTCAAGGTCGGTCGCCAGTGAATCCCAAAAACGATGCAACGCTTGGTTTCTGATGAGCGTTTCGGAACTGTTGGTCACCGCTGTAGAACCTTCGCTGAGATTCGCATTGATGCTGCCTACTTGTGTAGCCAAACCGACACTACTCAAGGTGGTGCGGTCCAAATTAAGA
Source organism: uncultured Granulosicoccaceae bacterium (assembly GCA_938028465.1). Classification (GTDB taxonomy): domain Bacteria; phylum Pseudomonadota; class Gammaproteobacteria; order Granulosicoccales; family Granulosicoccaceae; genus Granulosicoccus. Next base: position 56,136 of record CALJAA010000122.1, read on the forward strand.
TAGTCCAC
>CALJAA010000123.1 GCA_938028465.1 uncultured Granulosicoccaceae bacterium
AGAGCGCGCATATTGCCAGCTTTTATTTGTTCTGCCGCTGCGGAGATTCCGGCCGGCATAAAGTCAACTTCGTTACCCAACATGGCCGTGAGCCCTGGACCTTCTCCATCGAACGGAATGGCAGTTACATCAAAATCTGCCGAATTCGAAATGATTGCACCAATGGTGCTAGGCAACCCGCCTGGACCAGTCGAACCCATTAGCACTTTGCCTGGGTTGGCTTTAATATCGGTCATGAGTTCTTGCATGGTCTGGTATTTGGAATCAGCTTTTACTGCAATGACGCCAATACCGCGCCCTAAAATATTCACCGGATAGAAACTGCCATAGTCTAAATCAGACACACCCATCACTGAATGCAATTGAGGGTTCTCTGCTCCGTATAAAAACGTGTAACCATCGGCTGGTGCAGCATTTACGTAGGCAGTTGATATCGCGCCAGCACCACCAGATTTATTTAACACCACTATAGGTTTACCCAGTGCTTCTTCGGCTGCTGGGTTAATTGCACGGGCAACAGTATCGGTTGCCCCACCGGCACCCCACATAACCACACCTAGTACTTCGCGTTCAGGAAAGTCAGCTTGAGCAACTCCGCTGAATGCGGCTAAAGAAGTCAATGCAACGATAAATCGGACTAATTTATTCTTCATGTAACGGCTCCATGTATTTATAGCTTTTTCAATTATTGATTGATTATGAGCAGAAATTTAGCTAGTTGTGTGGCCAGATGGTATTGAACCCACAATTCATCATGACAAATTTAAGTGATAAACACCAGCCGAGTTTGGTCAATCAGCATCACAAAAAATACTTGATTAACAGGCTACCGATAAGCAGTGAGTGGCTCCTGTCAACTTAGTTACCAGTCTCACTATGTCATGCATAACATCAGTTGGGCTAACCATCGACAAGAATGACCAAGGAATCATTCGAAAACTGTGTCAGATCCACCTTGCCATTCTTAGTGCCATTGATTATTTTAGTTGGGTTACTTACTCTTCTTCCTCAGCTGACGCTTGCGTTTCCTGAGTTCCTATACAGACATTAAACGGGATATAGACACTGAAAACGCTTACTTGTATAGAGCCACACAAACTCATTCTTCATGATGAAACTGAGCCTTGGAGCTTTCCGGAGGGTTGGGTGCCCATCGATGTGAAGCGTGTAGGCATCTGTGGTACGGATTATCATATCTTTGCTGGCACTCAGCCATTTTTAGAGTATCCACGGGTCATGGGGCATGAAGTGTCAGGGCGAGTGTCTGATGAATATCAAGGGGCGGATTTTGTACCAGGCGATCTGGTCATAGCCAATCCATACCTTTCATGTGGTAGTTGTCATGCCTGTTCGCTTGGCAAGCCTAATTGCTGCTCGCAAATTAAGGTTATTGGCGTTCATATTGATGGTGCAATGACTGGGAAATATGCACTACCGCCTAAAAACCTAATTCGGGCTGATGGCCTTACACCCGACCAAGCGGCGATGGTGGAGTTTCTTGCGATCGGTCGGCATGCGGTGGCGCGCACCGGCATTATCGCAGGCGCTAAAGTGTTAGTTGTTGGTGGCGGGCCAATTGGGCTGGCTTGTGCATTGTTTGCAAGGATGGAGCGTGCGCAGGTAACGATTGCAGACACCTCGCCCGCAAAGCTTACGCTGCTAAGTGAGGCATTTGGCTTTGATTGCGTCGATGCTAAAGATGCCATTCACATGGACGGGCTTGAAAGTGGAATCACGCATGTGTTCGAGGCAACCGGAAACATCCATGCGATGAACGCTTCGCTACGCTATGTTGCAAACGGAGGTACCTATACTTTGGTTAGTGTGGTCAAGGGGGAACTCAATTTTTCTGACCCTGAATTCCATAAGCGAGAAACCACATTAATCTCTAGCCGAAATGCTTTACAAACGGATTTTGAATATGTGATTAACGCTATCAAAAATGGCGATATCGATACAGGCAAGATTGGAACTCACAAAACGACATTGGAAGATGCTGCTGAAAATATCGCTAAATGGGCTGCTGACCGAGACCAGTTAATAAAGGCGATCATTACGATCTCAGATCAATAATGAATGAATCAGAACCCACAGACGTTATACAATTCGGTACCAGCCGTTTTTTACAGGCTCATGCCGATCTGTTCTTTTCAGAAGCCGCCCCGTCGCGTTCTGTAACCGTTGTTCAGTCATCTGGCGATAGCTCGAGATCGTCGCGTCTTGCTGCGTTGGCGCGACCAGAGGGTTTTAGTGTAAAAATTCAGGGAATGCTTGACGGTAACATCATTGACGAAGCTCGTCGTGTCACATCGATAAAACATGCTTTATCAACCGTAACCAATTGGAATGAGGTCTGCCAATCGGCGGCTACAGCAAAGTTTATCCTTTCGAATACTTCTGAGAAGGGCTTTGAACCAAGGGATGAGGATTTAGACAACAGCCCCAGTCAGCTCATGAGCTATCCAGCCAAACTGGCCCATATTTTAGCGTATCGATATTCGCAAGGGCACACACCGCCTACTCTCTTACCCACTGAGCTAATTTCAAATAATGGTGATCATTTAAAAGCCCGTATATTGAACATCGCTCAGGCCGCAATTCCACTGGCAGGATTTAGTGATTGGCTAAGTGCTATGCCTGCAGCAAATTCCATTGTGGACCGGATCGTCTCCGAGCCTATCGAACCTGCAGGTGCTATTGCTGAACCCTACGCTTTGTGGGCGATCGAAAACGCACCAGGTATCGAATGCCCCTGCAACCACCCTGCTGTCATTATGGTGCAGAACATTGATGAAATCGCACAGCTGAAATTACACATTTTGAACCTAGGCCATACTTATCTGGCTGAACACTGGTTACAGAACGATCAACCGAAAGGTGTAACGGTCTACGATGCGATGAATACCGAGTTGAAGAGCAAGCTCCTAACACTATGGACAAAAGAAGTGTTGCTTGGGTTTGCTAATCAAGGGATGGAAGACACGGCAATAGGCTACATAACAACAACATTGGAGCGGTTCTCCAACCCGTTCTTAGCTCACCAACTATCAGACATCGCACAAAACCACACACAGAAGGTACACCGACGTATTGACGCTTTTCTGCAGCGGTATGGTTCTGACGCTGAAAAAATTGCCCCAACCCTTGTAAGCATTGTTAAACGAAATTCAGTGTGAAGCAGGAACAACGCTAATAGGCAATTGAGCCAGATACCGCCTGTCGTACTCAACACGAAGTCTGTTCGACTGAGGTCTGTGGCCTTTGCTCCACAACACAAATTGGTGCGGAAATCAATCCTGTGTTGCGAGTACTTCACAGCTTACGAAAATGTGGTGTTCAACACAAAA
>CALJAA010000124.1 GCA_938028465.1 uncultured Granulosicoccaceae bacterium
GGCTTGGCGCTAAATCTCATCAAAAACGGGTTTGCCACTGCAGGCCATGACCCTGCAGCCGATCGCATGCAAGCCTTTCGAGATATGGGCGGTATCGCAAAAACTAACGCGCGCGAAGTGGGTGAGCATGCCGATGCGGTATTTATTATGGTGATGAATGGTGATGAGGTTAAGTCAGTTATTTTTGATGATGATGGGTTGCTCAGCACGCTTAAAACAGGCAGTGCGATTATTCTAAGTGCCACCATAAAGCCATCAGAAGCACAAGAGATTGGCGATAGGCTAAAAGGCTCAGGAATTCACTTAATCGATACACCTGTATCAGGTGGATTTCCGGGTGCGCAAGGCGGCACCTTAACGATGATGGCGGCAGCGCCTGATTCTGTACTCGATGAGTATGCCCCGGTTATGGAAGCAGTCTCAGCATCCATTCATCGAGTGGGTACCACAGCAGGTGAGGGGCAAACCATGAAGGCTTGTTTGCAATCGCTTATTGGTTCTATGTTCAGCGCAACGTTTGAAGCTTGTGCACTTGCTGCTAAAGCTGGCGTTAGCGGTGAGGCTTTTTATAAGGTCGTATCCAGCTCCAGTGCATCCTGTGGCATTGCTAATGGTTCGATCCAAAACATTATTGACAGGCAGTTTTATAAAACAGGTAGCCATATCTCTACCATGCACAAAGATTTGGTCATTTCACTTGATCTGGCGGGGCAATTAGGCGTACCTATGCATACTGCAGCCACTGCCATGCAATTATTTCACGCAGGTAAAACCAAACACCCCGATGGTGATAACTGGGTGGTTACCCGGGTGATCGAAGATATCATCGGCGAAGAACTCCATCGTTAATACTTATGAAACCAGTACAACTCGCCGTCATTGGCGCAGGCAATGTTGGCCAGCGCCACGTACGAGCTATTCAAACGTCAGCTGATGTCGAACTATGCGCCGTCGTTGAGCCTTCTATTGATTCCCTGGCGTGCCTTGATCTAAACGGCATCGCGTGTTTTGACGATGCGGCTTCACTATTTGAAAATTTAAAACCCGACGGTGTGGTGATCGCCACTCCTACAGTGCATCACTTGCAGCCGGCGCTGCAATCGTTAGCTGCCGGTTGCCATTTACTTATTGAAAAACCGATCACTACTGATTTGGATGAGTCAAATCAAATCATCGAAGCCTTGGCGGGCACGAGCCTGCATGTTTTGGTTGGTCATCATCGACGTTATTATCAAGCTGTGCAGCAAGCTCGACAAATAATACAAGAGGGGCGTTTAGGCAAACTTTTAGCCGTGTCTGGTCAATGGTGTTTAAAAAAACACAATGAGTACTATGAGCCTGATTGGCGCAAGCAATGGCCAGCAGGGCCTGTCATGACCAATGCGATTCACGATATCGATTTACTGCGTTTTATCTGTGGCGATATCCAAAGTGTTTATGCCGAAAGTAGCCACCAGGTACACGGTTTCGAAAAAGAAGACGTTGCAGCTATCATTATGCGATTTAATAATGAAGCACTGGGTACATTTATTCTCTCCGATCAAGCTCCATCACCCTGGGCTTGGGAATACGCTACTGATGAAAACCCGGCAGTTCCTGGCACTGGCGAAAACTGCTTTCGGTTTATAGGGAGTCACGGTTCGTTAGATTTTCCTAATTTAACGCACTGGACATCAACGCTCGAAAACGGTGATTGGTTCGCGCCTATGCAATCGAGCAAAATCAATAATGAGTATCACAATGCGTTTCAAGCTCAGCTTACCCATTTTGCCGCAGTCATACGAGGCGATGAGAAACCGCTAATAAGCGCTGAAGACGCCAGTCGCTCTCTTGCTGTGACGCAAGCTGTACTCGAATCAATTCGTCAGGGAAAGCGCATTGATTTAGTGGCAAGCTAGCTTTCGCAAGCCAATATAGAGCAGCTCTTGTCGCAAGGTAAGCACACTGTTATTCTGGTTATCACTCTTTTTTAATAGGAATCCCATGGCTTCAGCAAACAATCAGTCAGCTAAACCCTCTGAACGGATCGGCTTTATCGGGCTCGGTGCTATGGGCGTCGGGATGGCGTCCAACGTGCTAAAAAACGGTTATTCCCTGAGTGTTATGGGCAACAATCGGCGAGAGCCTGTTGAGCGGCTGTTGTCAGAAGGTGCTGTTGAGGTAAGCAGCCCCAAAGAGATGGCGCAACAATCCGATATCGTCGTCATTTGCGTGACCACATCAGAAGTAGTTGAACAGATAATCTCAGGCAAAGATGGCTTATTGGCCGGCGCTAATGATGGTTTATTGGTCGTCGATTGCGGTACGTCTTTGCCGGGATCAACCTTGAAATTGGGTGAACAACTCAAAAACGCTAACTGCTCATTAATGGACGTGCCACTAGGTCGATCCTCAGCAGCTGCAGAATCGGGCACCCTTAACATGATGGCTGGTGGTAGTGCGGAAGATTTCGAACGTGCTACACCATTACTAAAAACCATGTCGGAGAACCTATTCCATTTAGGGCCGCTAGGGTCAGGCCATAAGGTGAAGCTTTTGAATAACGCTTGTTCAGTATCCATGGCCATCATGATTGCCGAAGTAGTACAAACTGCGAAAGCGGCTGACATTGACGTAAAGCTACTGGCCGATGTGATGACGTCTGGCCCCTTGGGTAGTGATTTTATGAAATGGATGTTTGAAGGCCCACTTAGCGGCGATGAAACCAAGTTGCAGTTTTCGATTAAAAATGCCACAAAAGATATTGGCTATTTTAATTCTATGGCGAGTGAGCTTAATAAAAACGTATCGGTACCCAGCAGCGCATTGGAAACTATCACCAAAGTGGTGGAACAAGGTAACGGAGAAGATTTTCTCCCGGCATTGTGCCGCCACGTATGAGTAACAACGACGATAAAACAATCGTTTGGCTAGGGCAGAACGAGGCGCCGAATGATTGTTTGGTGCTCAACGAAGCTGATACAGTGGCTGTTGCCTTGCGTAACTTGGCGCAAGGGCACGAAGTTAATGATATCAAGCTCAGCACGGCCGTACCGAAAGGCCATAAATTTGCACTTAAAGCGATTGCCAAGGGTGAGGACGTTATCAAATACGCGCAAGCCATCGGCGTGGCCAGCGACGATATCGAATTAGGAAGTCACGTACACACGCATAATTTAGAATTCAGGGAAACCGAAGTTCAATACGAGTTTGCGAGTCACACGAATGATTTTCCTGTAAACAGCAATGATACCTTCGATGGTTTTTTGCGTCCAAACGGAAGCGTTGGTACGCGTAATTATGTTGCTGTGATTAGCTCCGTTAATTGTTCTGCCACTGCGGCCTATCAAATTGCTGCGGCATTTGACGATGCGGTGTTAGCTGATTATCCAGCAGTGGATGGTGTTACTGTGTTTGCCCACGGTACCGGTTGCGGCTTAGCCGATAACGGCGAAGGTTTTGATCAGTTGCAACGTGTGTTCGCAGGTTATGCCACTCACCCCAATGTCGCGGCCGTATTACTCGTAGGGTTAGGGTGTGAAGTCAGTCAACTCAAAACTTTGCTTGATACCTACCGATTTAAAGAAGGGCCACTACTGCGTACCATGAATATTCAAAGCACCGGTGGGCACAAAAAAACGGTGCAGCGTGGTCAGGCTCTTATCACCGAGATGCTGCAGGAGGCTAATCAACACCAGCGCACGCCGTGCTCAGCATCTCATTTGTCGCTGGCGTTGCAGTGTGGTGGTTCAGATGCTTGGTCGGGTGTTACCGCCAACCCAGCACTCGGGTACGCAGCCGATTTGCTGGTAAAGCAGGGTGCAAGAGCCGTGTTGGCGGAAACCCCCGAAGTCTATGGGGCCGAACATCTGCTCACGCGCCGAGCCTCGTCAACTGAGGTGGGCAACGATTTACTCGCGAGGATCAACTGGTGGCAGGATTACGTAGCCCGCAACAATGGCTCGCTTGATAACAATCCGTCACCGGGCAATAAGCTTGGTGGCCTCACAACCATTCTTGAAAAGTCATTAGGCGCTGTAGCGAAAAGTGGCACCAGCACCATGACAGGTGTTTATAAATACGCCGAGCCCATCAGCCGAGCAGGGTTTGCATTTATGGATTCTCCAGGTTACGACCCGGTATCCGTTACCGGCCAAATTGCATCTGGTTGTAATGTCGTTGCATTTACAACTGGGCGCGGATCAACGTTTGGTAGCAAGCCGGCCCCTTGTTTCAAAATTGCGACCAACACCGATATGTATGAACGTATGTCGGACGATATGGATATTAATGCTGGGCGAATTCTGAGTGATGGCGAAAGCGTAGAGACGCTCGGTACTGAAATATACCAACTGGTTTTATCCATCGCGTCAGGGCACAAAACCTTAAGCGAAGTCCACAATATTGGTAATAATGAATTTGTGCCCTGGCAAATTGGTGCGACGATGTAGCACGGCTGACAAGTTGTTTTCGTCAAGCACACGTCTTTGCATTGGGCAGAAAAAAGCCCGGGTGAGTCTCTGGTCTCGAACCGGGCTTTTAACATGGGCTTCAGTCCTAGGAGGGGTCTGGGCCGCTGTTGACGAAGAGAATTATGTCAGTAACTAACGTGGTTTTCTTCGACCCCTGTCGCGATTTCACACGCTATAAAGCCTCCTACTTCACACTTCGATATCAGAGTCAGATTTTTGCTTAAGTTCGTTGTGCAGGTAGTCGCGGATGCCATCAACTAGCGATGCAGCCAGCCGAGTGCGGTAGGCGTCATCGGATAGTTTTTCAGCTTCTATGTTGTTGCTCAGGCAACTTAATTCAATGAGTACGCCCGGCGTAAAGCTGCGAGTGAGGATGAATAGTGTGTCTTGTTTCACACCCGCATCAACTGCTTGTGGGTTGTCCAAACGGACTTCGTTGTAAACGCGGCTTTGCATAAAACTAGCGAGACGCGCAGATTTCTTGGTAAAGCTGTAGTGTTTGCCGGATTTCATTTTCATTATGGGCGCTTTACCTTGCTCTTCAAGCTGCTTGGCTTGGCTTTCCATAATATTCTGTTGCCCGGCGTAGTAAGTTTCCACTAGGTTGATATCGGTTTGAGGCAGGTGGTTAAAGTGCAATGACACAACCATGTCAGCGTTACTGCGTTTGACCTTGTTCACTCGAGACCAACGAGACATACCTTTGTCTTCATCGCGAGTCAGCACGACTTTTACGTTGTCTAGCTCTGAAAGCATTGCACTTGCGCGTTTGGCAATATCAAGCGTAAGCTCCTTTTCGATTAAGCCATTGACTGCCTCTGATCCTGGATCAGAGCCGCCATGCCCTGCGTCTAATACAATGATCCATTGCTTTGGTTCAGGGATGATCTCTGGCTGAAATAGGGCAATGAGCTGTCTGTTTGTTTTCAGCTCGTTGTTGCTATTGTCGTTGTTTTCTTTGTTGCTTAAGCGACCCTGTACGTGTGCTGAAAAATTGTTTGTATTTGAATCTGTAGTGACCCAGTCAATTTTGCTTAGCACATCGGTCACGGGCAACACTGAATAAGTTTGTGCTTTTAGTGCTGCGTTGAGAATCGATCCAAATGCAAGGTTGGGCAAATCACTAACCGTTATTCGATCTTCACGCTCATAAGCCACAAGTGGTGGATGAGGGTTGTCGCGCGTGGCTAGAGTGATACGACTCAGCGCTTTGTGTTCGTACTGAGTCTCAAATGGGGCTACTGGGGCGATAGCATTTTCAACGATATCGATTGCTTTAAGCGTAGTGCTCGCAGGCGTTGGCGTGTCAAAAAGCATTGGCAGCCCAGATAACAGGATCGCTGATAAAAATAGACCTTGCCAAGCTCGGTGTTGTTGAGCCGAACCTTCGTCAAATCGATGTTGCATTGCCAGTAAATCACATTGATTGAAAACTGTGATGTACTACGCAAAATATGGACCATCTGTTACATGGAGGTGGGGTTGGTAAGGTTGGGTTGTTGGGCGGGTAGTAGGCTCGTCATCCTCGCGCAGGCTTGTCATCCGCGTGAGGGCTTGTCATCCCCGCGCAGGCGGGGATCCATGCCAGAGTTGAGATGGATCCCCGCCTACGCGGGGATGACAGCCCATGCGGGGATGACAATCCCGCGCGCGAATGACTGCGTGCGCGAGGTCCTACCGACGATTGATCACACCTGCCAAAAATTCCCCAGTACGAGACCGCTTAGAACTGACTATCTTAGCCGGCGGTCCGCTTGCCACGATCTTCCCGCCGCCACCACCACCTTCTGGGCCCATATCCACAATCCAATCAGCTTCTGCCATGAGATCAAGATTGTGCTCAATCACGATCACTGAGTTACCGGCCTCTACTAACCGTTGTAGAACGTGGATCAGTTTTTCTACATCTGCCATATGGAGTCCGACGGTGGGTTCATCGAGTACATATAAGGTGTGAGTAAGACTAATGACTTTACCGCTGTTGTCTTGCAACTCTGGCTTGGCTTTGGCTAATTCGGTGACTAGTTTTATCCGCTGTGCTTCGCCGCCACTGAGTGTTGGGCTTTGCTGGCCTAGTGTTAGATAACCTAAGCCAACATCTTGCAGCAATTTGACGGCATGACGAATGTTGTTGTGAGCGTCGAAAAACTCTACGGCATCATCAACGTTCATATTGAGAACATCGCCAATCGACTTACCTTTATACAAAACCGACAGTGTTTCGCTATTAAAGCGAGCACCATTGCAGATCTCGCATGGCACTTTGACATCAGGCAAAAAGTTCATCTCAATACGCTTCATACCTTGGCCCGCGCATTCAGTGCAACGTCCACCTTCAACATTAAACGAAAACCGGCTAGCGGTGAAGCCACGAATACGAGCTTCAGTGGTGTCAGCAAACATACGGCGGATGTTGTCCCAAAAGCCAATGTAAGTTGCAGGGCAGGAGCGGGGTGTTTTTCCAATTGGTGTTTGATCTACTTCAAGCACACGGTTAATGGTTTGCCAGCCATCAAGGCTGTTACAACCAGCAAGTTTACCCAGGCTGGTAGTCCGCTTCTTTAAGTTAATGCTGCGAAGGTTGTCGTGAACCACGCGCCTTACCAAAGTACTTTTGCCAGAACCGGATACACCCGTAACGCACACCAGCTGCTTAAGTGGCAGGGTCGTGTTAACCGACTGCAGGTTGTGCATTGATGCGCCTTTGATATTTAGGGCGTGTTCAGGTTTGCCTCTGGGCTTGTAAAGTGGGTGATCAAGTGGTTTTGCTAGCATCTGGCCGGTGATCGATGCTTTATTCTTTTTGATTGCAGCCACTGATCCGGTAGCTACTACCTCGCCGCCACGTACACCAGCGCCTGGGCCGATATCGATTATATGATCGGCACGGCAGATGGTGTCTTCATCGTGCTCAACCACGACTACGGTGTTACCTTTTTTACGTAGTTGCGCCAGCGTGTCCAGTAACATTTGATTGTCACGTGGGTGCAAGCCAATAGTGGGTTCATCTAAGATATAGCAAACGCCGCGCAGGTTTGAGCCCAGCTGTGCTGCCAATCGGATACGTTGTGCCTCTCCACCACTGAGTGTTGGGGCAGAGCGGTCAAGCGTTAAGTAGTCTAAGCCTACTTCTTTTAAAAATTTAAGCCGCGAGACGAGTTCGGTCATGCTGTCTTCAGCAATGGTTTGCTCGCGCTTATCTAGTTTGAGCTTACTAACGACCTTATTCGCTTCATCGATCGATAATTTAGCGTAGTCCGCAATATTCCACCCTTTAAAGTACACGCTAAGTGAGTCGGGCTTGAGTCGATGGCCGTTACACTTTTTGCAGGGTTTGTTTTCTTCTTGCTTCTTTGTCCAGCCGCGCTCTTCCCCGGTTTGCTCCTCATCAAAGCCTGCGATGATTTCGCCTGTACCGAAACACGACGTGCACCAACCGTGCTTAGAGTTGTACGAAAACATTCGTGGGTCAAGTTCAGGAAAGCTCCGCGCACAAGAAGGGCAGGCTCGTTGTGTTGAGTAGAGTTGCTCATTCTTTTGCGTGCTGCCAATAATCGCCATACCGCTACCAAAATCCAAGGCCCGCTGTAATAACGCTAGCAGCTCGGATTCTTTACCGGCTTTGATATCAATCTCACCTACGGGTAAGTCGATATGGTGCTCTTTAAAGCGATCAAGTCGTGGCCAGTTGTCGGTAGGGTGATGCTCACCATCTACGCGTAAGCTGGCGTAGCCTTTTTTTAAAGCCCATTTTGCCAGATCGGTGTAAAAGCCTTTTCGCCCTATAATCAGTGGGGCGTAAAACGAAGCCTTCTTACCCTTATGCTTACGCATCAATTGAGCGGCAATGGTATCAACAGGCTGAGCAGAAATCGCTTGATCGCAATCCGGGCAATGCTGCTCTCCCAGTTTTACAAAAAGTAAACGTAAGAAATGGTAGATCTCAGTCATCGTAGCAACCGTGGATTTTTTGCCACCCCGGCTGGTACGCTGTTCAATTGCGACGGTGGGCGGAATGCCTGTTATGGCATCCACATCAGGGCGAGAAGCTGGCTGCACAAATTGTCGCGCATAAGCATTGAGCGATTCTAAATAGCGACGCTGCCCTTCGTTAAACACAATGTCAAAAGCCAATGTACTCTTACCGCTGCCACTCATGCCAGTGATAACGGTAAACGCGTCGTGTGGAATACTCACATCGATATTTTTAAGATTGTTCTCGCGTGCGCTCTGAACCGTAATGGCATTTGTTGCAGCTGTTTTGGCAACATAGCGTTGATCGCCGAT
>CALJAA010000125.1 GCA_938028465.1 uncultured Granulosicoccaceae bacterium
GCGCTAGCCAGTTGTGTCCACCATTGAGTTGAAGGTGCACCAAAGCTTATTGTGCGTTCAACCAAGTTGATGTTCATCGACAGCACCATGGGCATCAAACCCAATATGGTGGTAACCGCAGTCAAAAACACAGGGCGAGCACGCACTGAGCCTGTCAGCAGTGCAGCATCCACCGCTGCGGCACCCGCTGCACGAAAGTTGTTATAGGTATCAATTAGAACAATATTGTTGTTCACCACAATACCTGCCAACGCAATGATGCCTATACCCACCATAACGATGCCAAAGGTTTGCCCGGTAACCAGCAACCCAATCAACACACCTGCTGTTGAAAATAGAATGGCGCTCAGTACCAAGATTGCTTGATACAAGCTATTAAATTGGGTGACAAGGATGACCAGCATCATAAAAATGGCCGTAACGAATGCCGTCATTAAAAAGATACCGGCTTCTTGTTGGTCCGCTGTCTCGCCTTTAAACTGAACATTCACATCTCGGTCAACGGGATTTTTCAGTAGCTCATCTTTTAGCAATTTTAATTGCGTATCTAGAATCAAATCTTCTTCTACATCAGCGGCTATCGTAATGACCCGTACACCGTCAACGCGATTGATCACACCAGTTTTGGGAGCAGGGCTAATCGTTGCAAAATTACTCACCGGTATCATGCCTTGTGATGTTGGCACACGAAGCTCAGCTATTTGATCCAGATTGCGTTGTTCTATTGGGTAACGCACGCGAATATCAAGCTCATCAGTTGCATCGTCTGGGCGGTAGCCAGCTACCTTTATGCCGCTGGTGATCATTTGAATCGCGTTACCGATCAGTGCAATGTCGGCCCCATAGCTGGCTGCCTTTTCCCGATTAACATTGAGGCGCCATTCGATGCCGGGTAGTGGGCGATTATCTTCAATACCAGTAAAACCGCCAACGCTTTCCATTTGCCCGCGAATGGTTTCAACCGTTTTGTACAGTTTGGTGGTAGTACTTGCACTAATTTGCATATTGAGTGGCTTACCGCCGCCATCTGGGCCGCCTTGGTTTTTTAGTACTTCAAGTTGTACACCCGCGATGTTGCTCATATCGGCCTGCATTTTTTCGATAATCTCAGCAGCCTTTTCGCGAGTATCCCAGTCGGTTAGCTCAAGCTGGATATTACCAATCACGTCGGCAGCACCTTGTGCATCACTACCTGTGCGCGTGTAAACAGACCTCACTCCTTCGCGGCCAATGAGTGTTTGCTCAACGCGTTTGAGAATGGCGTCCTGCTCGAAAATAGACAGGTCGCCTCGCGCGTGAACTTTAACCGCAAGCGACTCGGGCTCGATGTCGGGAAAAAACACCACACCTTTGCCAAGAAATCCGTAGACAACGTAACTACTGATGGTAAAAATCAACACTGCCAGTAACGTTGTGGCTGGGCTTAATAGCATGCCGTGTAAGGCTGATAGGTATTTAGCGCGCACGCCTGTAGAGGATTCGCGCAATTGTTTTGCAGTTATGGTGCTGGCGATACCGGATGCGTCAGGGTTAGCGAGTGCAACATCGAGTTCATTGGCGTTGGTGGGCGCAGCACCTTGTTTTCTGCCAATGGATTTGCCAATAACCGGGATAAATACTAAGGCCATCGCTAGGGATGCGAGTAAGCAGCTAATCACTGTTACGGGCATGTATTTCATAAACTGCCCGATTAAGCCTGGCCAAAACAAAAGCGGTGCAAACACGACGATAGTGGTAAACGTTGATGCAATGATTGGCCATGCCATGCGTTTGGCTGCGTTTGCGTAGGCCTCAGCGCGAGGTATGCCTTCATCAATATTGCGATCAGCTAGTTCGATGACAACAATTGCGCCGTCCACCAGCATGCCCACAACTAGTATCAGGCTGAACAGCACGACAACATTCATTGTGTTGCCAAGTGCATAGATAACCAAAATCCCCGTCAGAAACGAGCCTGGAATGGCAAAGCCCACCAGCACGGAGGAACGAATGCCAAGAGCTGCCATGATAACGATCATTACTAACACCACGCCGGATACGACATTGTTTTGTAGGTCGCTCAGCATGGTTTTGGTTTGGATTGATTTGTCTTGATGAAAACCGATGACTAATGTGGGCGGTAGTTTTTTTTGTTCTTCAGCCACTGCCGCGCGCACGGATTCAATTGTTTCGATGATATTAGAACCCAAGCGTTTTGAAATTTCTAGCATCAAAGTAGGCTGGCCGTCTAAGCGTGCAAAGCTATTTGGATCTTTAAATGTGCGGCGTACTTCTGCTACGTCACCAAACACGACAACTTCTTTATCGGTTACTTTCACTGGTAGCGATAGTACGTCTTCGATGTCTTCAATGATGCCGGGTACCTTCAATACCATTCGGCCAGCGCCGGTATCGATTGCGCCTGCTGCAACCAGAAGATTGTTGTTACGTATCAAGCTAAACAAAGAGTTGAAATCAACTTCGTAAGTTTCCATGATGACTGGGTCGACGACAATTTCCAGTAGCTCTTCGCGCCTGCCTGCAATATCTGCTTCGAACACCCCCGGCAATGCTTCTAGCTTATCTTTCAGATTGCGGGCTATCTCTACGAGCGTGCGCTCAGGGATTGGGCCTGACAAGCTTATGTTTAACACTGGAAAGAGCGCTAAGTTAATTTCGTTAACATTGGGTTCATCAGTTGCAGACGGCAATTGAGAGCGTGCAGCGTCAACTCGCTCACGCACGTCTGCAAGTGCTGTATCGCCATCAAAACCAGCGTCAAACTCGAGCAGCACGGAGGCATGGCCTTCGCTCGCGGTGCTACGCATCTCTTTAATACCGGAGATGCTTTGTAGCTCTTTCTCCATCGGTTTTACCAATAAACGTTCGGCATCCTCAGGCGAGATGCCGTCGTGGTTCATCGATACATAAATAATGGGAATAGGGACGTCAGGCTCAGATTCTTTTGGAATACTGATATAGGCAACCACGCCACTGATGACCAAAAATAACAACAGCAAAACAACGGTTCGACTCCGATCAAACGCTGCGTTGATCAGGGTAATCATGATGCGTTTTCTTCTTTTGGTGCAGCCAACTGCGGTTCTACTTCTTGCCCTGCGTTAACAAACCCTTGGCCCAAAGTTACCAATCGGCTTTGCGGTTCGATACCCGTCACCCAGGCGCCTTCTAGCGATGTGCTAACCAACTTGACTGGTACAAATTCTATGATGTTGTCGCTGTTAACGATTTTGACACCCAGCTCGCCATCGTTGCCCAAGGATAAAGTTGACGGGGAAATAAATACCGCATTAACTTTCTCAACTGGGATAAGAATAGAGGCGCTGACACCGGCGGATACATCGCCATTAGGATTATCAACTTTTGCCTCAACCGCGAAGCTACGCGTTTGAACGTTGGCAACAGCAGATATGTAGGTAATCTTGCCAGGGAGTTCTTCACCGGTTAGTAGGCTAACTACTACCTCTTGCCCTATTTGTAGTTGTGTAATGGTTTGTTGGGCTGCTTGGGCGGTCGCTTTTAGTGTTGTGTTATCCACAAGTTCAGCAACTATGCCGCTGCGGTCAATTAGTTCGCCCTGTTCAATTGGCAAGGCGTTGATAATGCCGGCATAGGGAGCAGTAATTTGTGTGTTTGCAATATCGAGTTCGACCCGTGCTAATTGGGCGCGAGCGCGTTCAAGGGTTGATTGCGCTTGCTGTAACTGCACTTTTGATTGTAAGCCTTGCTTGCGTAGTGAGGCAGCGGCTCGTTCTTCACTGACAGCGCTGGTGAGGGCTGCCTGGGCTTGTCGGAGCTCTGTATCTCGACCGTCGAGTGTGAGATCCATCAGTGGATCATTCGCCGCAACGCTTTGTCCCTTGCTAACGTGCACTTTGCTGACAATACCTGCGATCTCGGCGCGGATATGCAAGCGACGAGCAGGTTCAAGCTGGCCCTGCAGCTCAACCTTGCGCTGCATTGATTCGGGAGAAACTTCTATAATCTCTACTTTCATTAGTGAGGCTTGGTCTTTGGCCTCGGTTTGTTCGCCAGCTTCCTTGCCTGATGTCAGCATGCCACTGGCCATCCAAAGCACCAAGACTACGATGGCAATTGAGGCTGCTATGTATGACGATTTCATGATCTGCTGTTGTCCATTTCGTGTCGTGTTCGTGTCTTGCCTCGAAGGGCTTCTCAGACGGTAAGGGCGGCTCGGTGGTCGAGATTCCTAGTCGGCAGAGTTGGATACCCTGTTTTGCTATGGATTCCCACCTTCGTGGGAATGACGGGGTTGTATGATTCAAAGTATATAGTGCGAAGCACTCGATGTTTTGTTAGTTAGGTCTCAAAGATCGCGAGGTAGGGTCATGTTGCGTAAATGTCAGATAGTGTTAGTTTTTTTGTTAATCGTTGTTTTTCTATCTGCTTGCCAATCAGCATCGCAGCGTGTTTTTGAAAGTGGCGAGCGTGCAGGCTTCAACCGTCAAACCGCTGCGGCAAACGGATTTGATCTGATGGTCATGTCATCTACTAAGCCAGTCACATCTGTGTACCTACATGTGTATCTCGAGGGTGATGGTGTGCCTTGGCGCAAAAAAACCGTCATCGCGTCAGATCCTACTTCGGCTTCGGTGTTGATGCTTGATCTCATGGCCTTGGATACCAGTGATAGTGTCTATATCGGTAGGCCCTGTTACAACGGCACGGCACGTGAGCCTGAGTGTGATAAGCGTCTTTGGACCTCAGCTCGTTACTCCTCCACCGTAGTCGATTCCATGGCATCCGCGCTAACTCAGTATATGGACAAGCGCAATTATCGATTTATTCGTTTGTTTGGTCACAGTGGTGGCGGAGCATTAGCGATGTTGTTAGCTAATCGATTTGATCAAGTCACTGATGTTGTGACCATAGCGGGCAATCTTAATACCACTGCCTGGACAAGCCACCATGGTTACACGCCTTTGTACAGCTCGCTTAATCCAAGCGAGCAACCGGCGCTAGCGCCAAGCGTGCGTCAGTGGCATTGGATGGGTGGCAAAGATAGTGTGATACCGCCGGCGTTAATAGCACCTTTTATTCAATCACAAGCTAATGCGATTAGTAGCACCATGCTGAATTTTTCGCATAACTGCTGCTGGCAAACGATATGGCCACGACTGCTACGCAGTATTGGTGATCGGCGTGTAGATAGTTTGCCTGGCAGCGTAATTAAAACACCCGATCAAGGCTTGCTTGGAGTGGATGGCCAAGGGTGGTCCGTGGCCCCCAAGGCTAACTAGCCTTTTAATTTAGTCGTCGCCTATAACGCTTTGATGAGTTCGCCAGGGCAGTCACTAAACACGCCATGCACACCAAGCTTATAAAGCTCTGCCGCTTCTGCGCTATCGTTTACGGTAAAACAATACAGGCCATAACCTTTATCACGCATTGCTTGTAATGCTTGTTGGTTTGCTAATGGTGCAGCAAAATGAAAGTTGCTGCACTGGTATGCAGCTAGCTGCTCTGGCCAATTCTCGGGTATTGCGCAAACGATTAATGCCCGCGGTGTTTCGGGTTGCAATTGCATTGCAGAAGCTAAGGCTTCGCGACTAAAGCTAGAATATAAAAGGGTATTGCCTGCGTGCCAATGAGCAGCAACCGTTTCGCAAATGATTTTCGTAGTGGGCTCTTCGAGCCCGGGTGTGGGCTTGATTTCAAGGTTTAATGCTAGGTTGTGTTCTTGAATGCATTCAAGCACAGCACTGAGCCTAGGAAGAGGTTCACTGGCATAGTCGGGAAATAATACACCAGCGCTAAGCCTATCTAGATCGCTAGCGTTATGTGAACACAGGTAGCCTTTGCCGTTGGTGCATCGTTCTAGGCCATCATCGTGATGTACAAAGGCCACACCATCGGCGCTGATAGACACATCTATTTCAACTGCAGTTGCTCCTTGCTCTGCGGCAAGGCGTATGGCGGCGATCGTATTTTCAGGGGCGTGCGCCGATGCACCGCGATGGGCAACGACGGGGGCAAGTAAGGTAGCGCGGGGCATAGCAATAATCAGCTTGTTATCATTGATAAAGCGTAAAATACCACTGCCTGTGTTGTACAGGCTAAAAACTCGCTCATATCAGGTGAAATTATCATGCAATTGCCACGCTACGCCCCGGTCGATACGCCCGACTCGCTATTGCAAGAGGCGTTGGCGCTTGCCAATGAGGCCTGTGACGCTGCCGCTACCGTGAGCTTGTCGTACTTTCGGCAACCCATGGATGTTCGTAATAAAGCCAGTGAGGGGTTGTTTGATCCTGTAACCGAAGCAGATAAAAAGGTCGAGTTGCTCATTCGCGCAAAAGTTGCGGAACAATTTCCTGATCACAATTTTTTTGGTGAAGAGGGCGATAACGCGCAACAAGAGAGTGGTGCAGACAAAACCCATACTTGGGTTGTGGACCCGATAGACGGAACTCGCGCATTTATTACCGGTATGCCAGCGTGGGGCACATTGATCGCCTTGTTTGATGGTGAGCAAGTAGTGCTAGGGTTAATGGATCAACCGTTCTTACAGGAGCGATTCGTTGGGTTTGGTGGCTCGACTTATTTGTACACTAAACAAGGCTTGATGCAACAACTCGCTACGCGTAATACAGCATCACTTGATAAGGCTATTATTCAGTGCACCACGACTGAAATGTTTAAAAACCCAACCGAGCTAGCAAGTTTTAATCGCTTAGCAAGCACCGTAGCGATGACACGTTACGGCGGTGATTGTTATGCCTATGCTTTATTGGCAATGGGTTATATCGATGCAGTAGTTGAAAGTGATCTGCAGCCCTACGATATTCAAGCACTGATCCCGATTGTTACTGGTGCAGGTGGCGTAGTAACCAACTGGCAGGGTGATTCGGCAGTAGCGGGCGGCTCCATCGTTGCTAGTGCCAACCCAGAGCTACATGCCGTGTTGCTCGATAGCTTATCGAGCTGACGTGTTACCGTATACGAAGCCTGAATAAGTCGCTAACACTGCCCCCGCGACCATCATCGGCTGTAACCAATATGAACCAATTGCCTCGGTTGCGACTACTGGCTGTACCGCGAATCAATCCTGACGGGGTTATCGTCACGTCGCTAGGTAAATCAATCGCGCTGAACTGGAGTTCATCGTCATCCTCGTCTGTAAAATAGCTGGCGACGTTGTAGCTAAACGTTTTGCTGACAGTGCGGTTTGGAATGTCGTCAACTTCGGGTGCATTGTTTTGCGTTGAAAACCGTGAAATGCTCAAGATAAATGTATCTGCTGCTTGTCCAACGCCATCGCTAGCAATGACGGTCACGATGTAGTCACCGACATCCGCCAGTTCCGGGTTACCTTGAAGTATTCCGTTGGTGCTCAATGAAATGTTGCCACTTCTAGGCAATGAGCCATCGGCAATACTAAACGTGAGTGTATCGCCGTCGGGATCAAAAAAGTTTTTGCCAAGGTCAGTTTTAAAGCCGGTGTCGCTATGCTCTTCAACAGACATAGCGACTAAGCTCGTTCTTTGAGATCGAATGGGTGCTCGATTGTCATCAACAATGCGTAGCGTTACCTTTGCGGATGTTGTGTGTATACCATCCGTAACTTGGTATATAAATTCATCCACAATAACGTCAGTGGCGTCAGTAACAGCCGGGCGGTAAATAAAGCTACCGTCCGTTCCAAGCTGAAACACATCCGCAAATTTTGGCGCTTGAAGTGGCGTAGTTAAAACTTGCAGTGGTTGATTGCGAACATCAATATCATCGATATCGTTGTACAGAAGGTTGTCTGGGTCTGTAGCTTTGACTTCACGAGTCAAATTTTGTAATACCGTATATTCATTGTCGCCTGCAAATGGCGCTTCATTAATCGATACCAAGCAAAGTGTTTGATCCAGTGATATCGCGTTGCCTTGATCATCACTTGTCGCAACCGTGTAGTTAATGGCTACAGGTGCCTTTAGCGCAGGAGTGCTAATTAAAAACTCTGTTGCACCATTGATTGTTTGCTCTTCTATATTGATTTCACAAGCATTGCGATCAGCGCAAGCTTCGCGTAAGGAGTCAGCCGACAGGGCATTGTCAAAGCCGTTGTTTACAGCACAGCTGCCATCGGTGTTTGCGCCTATGCTTTGCCACTGCCAGTTGGTCAGGTTATTAGATGTGCTAGCTAAGGTGGCAGAGCTAATCGCGTCTTCTAGCAGTAATAATTGCCCACCATCAATGATGGTTCGTAATTGATTGCCGCCAGTATTTTGGTTGCCCTTAGAATCAACCCAGCCACAGGCTGATAGGCTGGCACTAAGTAGTAGTGTTGAAATCAAGCGATAAGTCACAAATGTATCCCAGAGCTGGGCAAAATGTTGCCAGCCGTAATGAGTTTGTTAAGTGGGATTAGGATAATCTTTACGTAAAATAGACCCCGTGCGGTGCCTCACAAACAGCATAATGTGAATTTATTGGGTTTGTAGTGGCTTATGTGATGCCTTCGATATCTCATAGGTTGTGTTGTCCGCAGAAAACCATCAAACTTTAACTACCGCACAAAGATGCTCGAATCAAGCGGATGATTCATCGCACAAATTCGGTAATCTGCCTGCTAAGAAACATGGTGTACATGAGCCAAGCATTGCCAAGCAACTCGTCAAACAACTTCACCGACGAATTCCGATCCGAAGCCCAGCTAACTTGGATGGCTTTGTTGTTGGCATCGTTTGCCTTGGGCGTGGTTTTCGTTTGGTCGCTTTCCAATCAAGCGCTTTTGATGCCTGGCGTGGGCATGCCTGATGCACCCGTTGCGCAATTATCACAGCTGCCCAAGCGTGAAGAAGTAGTAGCCATTGGTAGTGCAAAAGCGGTTACTAAGGTTATCGGTGAAACACCGGTTTTTGAAAGAAAAGAACAAACAGTAAAAGCACCTGTTGTTACAACGACAAATGATAATGCGGCCACAACCGTGTCTAAAACACAAAGTGAAGTTGCACCCATAATCGATACACCAGAAAGTGTTGCCGTCGTGCCTGACCCTAAAATCGAAGTAACGCAGACAGAAGCAGTGGAAGCGACCCAAGCCGAAGCACTAACGTTTGACTTAGAGACCATGGAGCTGGAGCAGGTTGAATTGGTACAGCCTGATGTTGAGTTGATTGCTGAAGTGACGCCTGACGCTACACAAGCTAAGACTGCAGAAGTCGTTGTTCCAACTATTGTGGTTCCTCCTTTAGAAGATCCAGCCACAATAGCTGAACTGCAGCAAGCACCTGTTGTTGATCCTGTCAGCGCGGCCGTGGACCTTAAAACGCCCGTCAAGCCAGAAGATGGTTTGGTGTTGGCTGAGCTGACGGCGTCAGGTTTGGCGAGTGATGCATTGCCGGCTGCGCCTGCTGACGTAGCGCCTGTTGGGCCAGCCGAAACGGCGTTCGAAATATTACGTCGTGAAGAGTTGGCCTCGCTTGCAAACTATTCTAAAGATTTGCAAATTGATCCGAATGCAGAGGCGCTTGATTCCGTGGCCACATCGCAGCTTTTTCAAATATTTGACTTGCTGTTTTTGTATTCTGAAACACCCGTGTCTATAACGGTTCAGTCTAATGACACTGATTCAACATTAAGCAACATTACGCAGTCACAGCGGCGTGGTGAAAAGATCGTGGATTACCTGGTGCTTAGTGGTCTGGATCGAAGTCGCTTCGAAATTGTTGCCGAATCCACTACAGAACTAACACCGGGTAGTCATATAATAGCGATACAGGCTACACTTGACCCGTAATGGCTGCCAATTTCACCTATCAATTGCTTCTTATCTTGGCGCTAGCGTCACTGCTAGGTATTGTCATTGGCGCTGCCTTGATGCAAATCAAAGCAATCCACTATAAAAGAAAGCAAGCTCAACATCACAAGGTGAGCACCGAAAAACTGCGCGATCACTTGGCCGAACTAGAACACCGTCATGCCGCATTACTACGAGCCGGTACTGCTGAAAATCAGCTCTTGTCGATTGCTAAAAACAAAGAAACTCAAGCCAGTGCTCAACAAGATGCCTTAGCGGTACATTCGCGTTTACAAGCTCAGCGTATTTCAAGTTTGGAGGCGAGCTTGGTGGCGGCCGAAGAACGCGGTTTGCGGTTGCAACGTGACTTTGAAAGTTACAAGATGCACAAGCAGCAAGAGTTGGACATATCTCGCAGGCTCGTTAGCGAAGAACGAATCAGTGAAGAGCGAATCAATGAGCAGCAGTTAGAAGCACGAGCCGAGAATGACTTGCCGGTATTAAATAAGCGAGTTACCAGTGCAGATGTGCCCCCTGCTGCGAGTGTACAAGCCATTCAGAACATGCTCGAACAAGAACTCGACATACCTGAACTCGCCGAATCTGAATTGCCAGAGTCTATCAACGATATAGATTTTGCTGGGTTTGAACACTTCGGAGATTTCATTGAAAACGACGTTGCCGACATTGAAAAAGAAACAAGAGAAATTAAAAAATTACTAGAAGATGAGGCCGGCCCCGTTGGGTAAGCCGCATGAAAAGCCAATGTGGCATCAGCTGATAAAGCTTGATGCAAAGCTGGGTAAAAGCTTGCAAGCCCAGTTGCGTGAAGCCTTGGTGAAAGCGATACTGGATGAGCGAATTCCGGTTGAGGCACCACTGCCTTCCTCGCGGGAACTTTCTCGACAGCTTGGTGTTGCACGCAATACGGTTGTATTAGCTTATCAACATCTAATAGACGAAAACTATTTGCTGGCGCATGAGCGTCGCGGTTACTTCGTTAACCCTGAAATGCTTGCAGGCAGAGTTAATGTAAAGCCTCGTGCAAATGCGGGTGGGCAAGATTCTGATCCAGACTATGAGCTCAACCCTGAGCTTAACTTGCTGGAGAAGCGCAATATTGTACGTCCTGCCAACTGGCAATCATTTGAATACCCATTTATTTACGGCCAAGTTGACTCCAATTTATTTCCTGTAAATGATTGGCGTGAGGCCTGTCGCTTGTCTTTGCGGGTTAATGCGATAAGTGAATGGACTCACGATGGCGTTGACCACGATGATGAATTGCTGGTAGAGCAAATCCATACGCGCGTGCTGCCACGTCGTGGAGTATGGGCTGATAAAGACGAAATTTTAATTACCACGGGTGCTCAAAATGCACTGTTTTTGATTGCGCAATTAATGTTGAATGATCAATCCACAGTTGGCTTAGAAGATCCCTGTTACGTTGATGCTAGAAATATATTTTCATTGTTCACGAAGCGGCGTGAGTATTTTAACGTTGGGCCACAAGGGGTAGAAACCGACGAGCGCCTTGCGCAGTGTAAGTTGATGTACGTTACGCCAAGCCATCAATGCCCGACGACTACCACCATGTCGTTAGAGGCACGCCAGGCATTATTAGCTGATGCTGAAAAGCACAACGTTGTCATTGTTGAAGACGACTACGAAAGCGAGCTTAATTTTGTCGGTAAGCCAACGCCTGCATTAAAAAGCTTGGATGAAAACCATCGGGTAATTTATGTGGGTAGTTTGTCCAAAACCTTAGCGCCGGGCCTAAGGGTTGGTTTTTTGGTGGCACCGAAAAAATTTGTGCAGCAGGCCAGGGCGTTGCGGCGGTTGATGTACCGACACCCGCCCACGAATAATCAACGCACCATCGGTCATTTTCTGGCGCTCGGTCATCACGATGCGGCATTACTGCGTTTAACCCAAGCATTTCGAGAGCGTTGGAAGATTATGGATGAGGCATTGGCTAGCTATGAGCCGTTATCGGCTACTGCCCCCGCGTTTGGTGGCTCATCCTTTTGGGTACAGCTGCCTGCTCATATCAGGGCGGTCGAGCTGGAAAAGCTAGCGGCCAAAAACGACATTGTGATTAACGCCGGGGATAATTATTTTGCCTCCAGAGAGGGCCCACGTAACTTTTGCAGAATGGGTTTTTCGAGCATCCCAGCCGACAAAATTCCGGCTGGAATCGACCGTTTAGCCTCTTTAATTGAAAAGATGTGATCACCTGCTCCAAATTGGGCTCTCTGGCACAGCATCCTCGCTGAGGCTGGTACTAATGAGCCCTTTCAAGGCTGACACACTTGCGGTCTTACCTTTATAGAGATTACCGCCGTGATTATTGGCGTTCCAAAAGAAATTAAAAACCACGAATATCGTGTTGGTTTGACTCCCGCCAGTGTGAGTGAATGCACCCATGCTGGCCACCAAGTATTGGTCGAAACTGGGGCAGGCCTGGGGATCGGCAGCTCTGATGAGGATTACCGCATCGCGGGTGCTGAAATCATGGGTACGCCGGCGGATATCTTTGCCAAGGCTGAGATGATTGTTAAGGTTAAAGAGCCTCAAGCGGTCGAGCGTGCCATGTTACGTGAAGGGCAGTTGCTGTTCACTTACTTGCACCTTGCGCCAGATCCAGACCAAACCAAAGATTTAGTCGATAGTGGCGCCGTCTGCATTGCGTATGAAACAGTCACCTCGCCATTTGGTGGCTTGCCGTTGCTTGCTCCGATGTCGAAAGTGGCGGGTCGTATGGCGATTCAAGCTGGGGCTCATTGCTTAGAACAGCCGCAAGGTGGTTTGGGCATGCTGATAGGTGGAGTGCCGGGTGTTGATCCTGCCAAAGTCGTGATCATCGGTGCCGGTGTTGTAGGCAGCCACGCGGCGCACATTGCCGTGGGTATGGGGGCAGATACTTGGGTGATCGATCGTAACCCCGAAGTACTTGAGCGCCATTGGCAGCAGTTTGGCCGTAGCACTAACTCAGTTTACTCAACGCGTGATGCACTGGAAAAGCATGTACTAGAAGCTGATCTGGTGATTGGTGGTGTGCTGATTCCTGGTGCTGCTGCTCCAAAATTGGTTACAGCGGATATGGTTAAACGCATGAAGCCGGGTTCTGTCATTGTGGATGTGGCGATTGATCAAGGCGGTTGCTGCGAAACGTCTAAAGCGACAACTCACGCTGAACCTACCTATGTGGTTGATGACGTAGTGCATTATTGTGTAGCTAACATGCCGGGCGGCGTACCAAAGACGTCGACATTTGCGCTAAACAACGTGACTCTGCCGCATGTGCTACAACTAGCCAGCAAAGGGTATAAGCAAGCATTGCAAGACGATGTACATTTGCGCAATGGATTGAATGTTCACTCCGGGCATATTACGTCTGAAGAAGTTGCAGAAGCATTGAATTTGAATTACAAGCCAGCTGCAGATTTTCTGTAAACTGGTGCCACTTTTTACCAGGCGCCTGCGCCTAACCGAGGATTGAATAATATGGCTCGTATGACACCGAGTGAAGCGTTTGTCGAGACTTTAGTCGCAAACGGCGTAACTGATATTTTTGGCATTATGGGTTCGGCATTTATGGATGCCATGGACATATTTGCTCCTGCTGGCATTCGCCTTGTACCTGTTGTACATGAGCAAGGCGCTGCTCATATGGCTGATGGCTACTCACGTGCGACTGGTCGCCACGGTGTTGTTATCGGTCAAAACGGCCCCGGCATCAGTAACTGTGTTACTGCAGTGGCGGCAGCGTACTGGGCGCACAGCCCGGTTGTTATGATCACGCCAGAAACTGGCACCATGGGCATGGGTTTA
Source organism: uncultured Granulosicoccaceae bacterium (assembly GCA_938028465.1). GTDB lineage: Bacteria > Pseudomonadota > Gammaproteobacteria > Granulosicoccales > Granulosicoccaceae > Granulosicoccus. Next base: position 13,586 of record CALJAA010000125.1, read on the forward strand.
GGTGGTTTCCAAGAAGCTAACCAGCTGCCTATGTTTCAAGAGTTTGTAAAATACCAAGGCCACGTAAACAACGCTAATCGTATGGCTGAATTTACGGGTCGTTGTTTTGATCGAGCGATTTCTGAAATCGGCCCGACTCAGCTGAACATTCCTCGTGACTACTTCTACGGTGATATCGATGTAGAAATTCCAACGCCAATGCGTTTGGATCGTGGCCCAGGTGGTGAGACTGTATTGGCTGAAGCTGTAGAGCTTTTGTCTAAAGCAAAATTCCCAGTTATTTTGTCTGGCGGTGGTGTTGTGATGGCTGATGCCGTTCAAGACTGCGTAGCATTTGCAGAGCGTCTAGGTGCACCGGTTGTTAACAGCTACCTGCACAACGATTCATTCCCTGCTAGCCACCCTCTATGGGCAGGCCCTCTTGGTTACCAAGGTTCAAAAGCGGCGATGCGTTTGATTGAGCAAGCGGACGTTGTTGTAGCGTTAGGTTCGCGTCTTGGGCCTTTCGGTACGCTTCCACAGCACGGTATGGATTACTGGCCAAAAGATGCCAAGATCATCCAGATCGATGCTGATCACAAAATGCTTGGCTTGGTTAAGAAAATCTCTGTTGGTATTGTTGCTGACGCCGGCGCATCTGCTCGGGCGATGACAGCTCGCCTTGGCGACAAGACACTTGCTTGTGATGCGACCCGTGATGCACGTGCAGCAACAATCAAGAAAGAGAAAGATTCTTGGGAAGCTGAGCTTGATGCTTGGGTACACGAGACTGATGATTTCAGCCAGCAGATGATTGCAGAAGCTGAAAAAGAAGACGGCAACTGGATGGCACCTCGCCAGGTATTGCGCGAACTAGAAAAAGCGATGCCACCTCGTGCGATGGTTTCTACCGATATCGGTAACATCAACTCTGTTGCAAACAGCTACCTACGTTTTGAAGAGCCACGTAGCTTCTTCGCGCCAATGAGCTTTGGTAACTGCGGTTACGCACTGCCTACTATGATCGGAGCTAAGTGTGCAGCGCCTGATCGTCCTGCGATTGCTTACGCCGGTGACGGCGCATGGGCAATGAGCATGACTGAGATCATGACATCGGTACGTCACGATATCCCGGTAACGGCTGTTGTGTTCCACAATCGTCAATGGGGTGCTGAGAAGAAAAACCAAGTTGACTTCTACGGCCGTCGTTTTGTCGCAGGTGAGTTAGATAGCCCAAGTTTTGCTGGAATCGCTCAGTCTATGGGGGCAGAAGGTGTTACTGTTGATCGTATCGAAGATGTGGGTGCTGCACTTAAAAAAGCAGTAGACGCTCAGATGAACGAACGCAAAACAACGGTTATCGAGGTAATGTGTAACCGTGAACTCGGCGATCCGTTCCGCCGTGACGCACTGTCTAAGCCTGTTCGTCATTTGGCTAAGTACAAAGATTACGTATAACGTTTATATTGTCATCCCCGCGAAGGCGGGGATCCATGTCGATCGGGCATTGATCTTCTATTTAAGAATAGATCCCCGCCTACGCGGGGATGACGGCATTCTTGGGGTGACAATCATCAATTTCTGAAGGAAAATGCCATATTCCGATGGCGTCCAGTACCTGCGCAGCTGCACAAATCATCCAGCAAGTATGAATCCTAACCTTTTGCTGGGATGACAATCATCATAGTCTGAAGTAATGTCCTACCTAGAAGGGCGCCTAGTTCTAGCGCAGCTACAAAATTTATTCAGCGAAACTGGATCCCCGCCTTCGCGGGGATGACAATCACATCCTTTGTTGGGATGACAATTAATGGAAAATAATATGGCAACGGTGGCATTTTTAGGTTTAGGTGTAATGGGGTATCCGATGGCTGGGTATCTGGCTAAGGGTGGTCATGACGTAAGGGTTTATAACCGCACATCAGCTAAGGCAGATGCATGGGTTAAAGAGCACGGTGGTACAGCTTGCGCAACGCCTGCCGAAGCTGCCACAGGTGCATCGATTGTTATGGCGTGTGTGGGTAACGACAATGACATACGTGATATTTGTATTGGCGATGCCGGTGCATTTGGTGCAATGAGTAAAGGCGCTGTGTTTGTTGATCACACAACGGCATCTGCAAAAGTGGCACGTGAGCTATATGCACAAGCCAAAACGGCTGGTTTCGATTTCCTTGATGCGCCAGTATCAGGTGGCCAAGCTGGTGCTGAAAACGGTGCGCTTACGGTCATGGTGGGTGGCGACCAAGCTGCTTACGATCAAGCGCTCCCTGTTATCGATCTGTTTAGTCGATCAGTTAGATTGCTTGGTGAGAGCGGTGCTGGTCAGTTAACCAAAATGGTTAATCAAATTTGTATTGCTGGTTTAGTCCAAGGTTTAGCTGAAGGCATTCACTTTGCTGAGTGTGCGGGGCTGGATGCTGAAGCGGTAATCGATGTTATCTCTAAAGGTGCTGCGCAATCGTGGCAGATGGAAAACCGATACGAGACGATGTTAAAGCGTAAGTTCGATTATGGTTTTGCCGTTGATTGGATGCGTAAAGATTTAGGTATCGTGTTAGACGAAGCCTCTTCAAACAAAGCCAGCCTCCCGGTTACTGCATTAGTTGATCAATTCTATGCTGATGTACAGGCTAAGGGCGGTGGTCGCTGGGATACGAGTAGCTTGTTAGTGCGTCTACCTTCTGAAGGCAAGAGCTAGTCATGGCACTTAAAACGTGATCTAGTAGGCAGAGTAAGCGTGGCAGGTAGGCCGCGCTCGCTTATCTCGTATTACAACACCAAATATATACCCCACATAGCTCGTTTTAAGCTAATCCAGTTGGCATTTCGGCCGTTAAATGGGTATGAAAATACTTCCTCTACTGGCGGCGCTTGCACTGTTTTCAAGCCTCGCGCATGCGCAAACAAACAATACACAAAACTGGCAGATACAAACCGCTAGCGATGGAAGCGTAGCCACGGCACGCCATGAATCAGGGTTGGCAAACGTGGGTGGTCAATTGTATTTACTCGGCGGGCGCGGCAATCGTAATGTTGATCGGTTTGATCCCGAAACTAACACGTGGGAATCACTAGAGCCGATGCCAATTCAGATGCATCATTTTCAACCGGTGGTTGTTGGGTCTCGAATTTATGTTATCGGTGCATTCACGTGCTGCTTTCCAAACGAAGAAATCGTCCGCGATATCTATATCTACAACACAATTACCGAATCTTGGACCACCGATGGAGAGATACCGGCCGATAGAGCGCGTGGTAGTGCAGCTGCCGTGTTGCATCAAGGAAAAATCTACCTCATTGGCGGCAATACAGAGGGGCACAGTGGTGGCGCGGTTGCGTGGCTTGACGAATACGATCCTACTACAGGCCAATGGACGGAGCTAGACGATGCGCCCAATGCGCGCGATCACTTTATGGCCGCCATTGCCCACGGCAAAATTGTTGCAAGCTCTGGCCGGCAAACATCGACTACACCTAGTGTATTTGCTAATCCTGTGTTGGCAACAGACATCTATGACTTAACGACGTCTGTATGGAGTAGCACTACTGATATTCCACGTGCGCGTGCAGGCGCCTTAACCGTAGCCTATGGCGCGGAAGTCATTGTTGCAGGTGGTGAGATCAATACCTCTAACGATGCACTTGCAACGGTTGAGGCATTTAATGTCCTTTCAAATCAGTGGCGCAGCTTGCAAGATATGAATGTTGGACGGCACAGCGGTGGTGGTGCGTTGCTGGATGGACAAATGCATGTCGTTGCTGGTAGTGAAGCGCGAGGTGGGGCGCCAGAAACTAGCTCCCATGAAATCTTGCAGCTCGATATCGGTAATGCAGATGATGACGATGATGGAATCGATAATGTCGAGGAGACAGAGGTTCATCTGACTGACCCGCTAGACCCCGACACAGATGATGATGGCTTGTTCGATGGTGTTGAAATTGGTCTGGGAAGTAACCCATTGGCAGCAGATTCCGATAGTGACACCTTGAGCGATGGTGACGAAGTCAATCTGCATAAAACGGATCCACTCTCTGCTGATTCTGATAACGATGGGCTAACTGATGTAGCTGAGATACAGCAGCATCAAACTGACCCGTTGCTTGAGGATACTGACTCGGACGGTCTGCTCGATGGAGCAGAATTAGATGCCGGTACTGATCCTTCTGATGTTGATTCTGATAACGACGATCTCAATGACGGTGATGAGGTCAATGTGCACAACAGCGATCCACTAAATCAGGATAGTGACGCTGATGGTTTGTTTGATGGTGATGAAGTTAATGTTCACGGGTCCTCTCCAAGAAGCACTGATTCTGATTTAGATGGCTTGCTGGATAACGTTGAAGTGCTCCAGCATGGAACGCATCCGGGTTTGGCAGATACTGATGGCGATGGTTTGGCTGACGCCGACGAACTCCTAACTCATTTATCTGATCCTGTGAAAGTGGATACTGATGATGATGGCCTTAATGATGGCGCGGAAATTACGGCAGGAACGAATATTTTGGTAGCTGATACTGACCTTGACGGTTTGCTCGATGGAGTCGATGACGATCCACTAATTGCAACGCAAGGTGGCAAATCAGGCGGCGGGGCGTTAGTTTGGTTGCTGCTTGCAATGGGCGTCGTAAGCTTGTCACGTAGTGCGCGAATGCGACGTCAATTACTTGTCGAAGTATTACAATAGTTAGGAATGTTATTGAAAAATAGTGCGTTCGGATGGACAATATCAGGCTGTGGGCATTAGGCCTCGTACATCCGGAGCACGAACTCAGTGAACAAGTTTTTTCTAAGCACATTAATTGCCGCCGGCAGTTTCATGTTGGCGACAGGAAGCTACGCCCAACAAGAAGACAACACACAAACATTGCCTGATGCCAAGCCTGGTGAATGTTATGCCAAAGTTATTACGCCAGCGAAGTTTTCCACACGATCAGAAGAATTGGTTGTGCAGGAGGCCTCGGAGCGCATCGAAACCATCCCGGCAAAATACGAATCGGTTGACCAAACCGTCGTAATAAAAGAGTCCAGTCGAGTACTGAAAGTTTTACCAGCGCAATACGGTGAAGAATTTGAGAAATTGGACGTGCGTGCTGCAGAAACCAGTTGGTCGATAAAAGTAGGTAACAAGAGTCAGCCAGCTAGTCCTGGAATGCTTGAAGGCATTACTCGTTCGGGTGTAGAGCTAGCTTCCGTTAAGCCTGGTACTTGCTATCGTGAATACTACACACAGCCAGAATACAAAACTGAGACGCGCCGCGTGATGGTTAAGGAAGGATCTGAGAGGATCATTATCACTCCCGCTCAGTACGAGACTGCAGAAGAAAGAGTGGTGGTAAAAGAATCCTCATCCAGAGTGGTTGATGTGCCTGCAATTTTTCGTACCGAAACAGAATCTGTATTAGTCGAGCCAGCGCGTAGTGTGTGGAAGAAAGGCCGTGGCCCAGTTGAGCGAATCAACAACACAACGGGCGAAATCATGTGTTTAGTTGAGGTCCCAGCTCGTTACGAGACAATCACTAAAACTGTTCTGGACAAAGCGCCATCAAGCAAAACGATCGAAATACCCGCAGTGTACAAAACAGTGAAGGTAAAACGATTAGTCAAGGCAGCTGCTGAAGTACGTGAAATTATTCCAGCTGAATTTAAGGACATAACAGCTCGAGTTAAGGTTGCTGACGCAGGTTTCTTCTGGTTGCAAAAAGGCGAGAAAGCTAACAGCAATGCTACATACAGTGGCCGTGAGGTGTGCTTGCTAGAGCGTGCTCCTGAATACACCACGGTTAAAAAGCTTGTAGTAAAACGTCCAGCTTCTACCGAGGTGACCGAGATCCCTGCGCAATACCAAACAGTGAAAGTGCAGCGTTTGGTCACCCCAGCCTCTGAGCGCCGTATTTCAATACCTGCCAGAACCAAAACTGTTAAGCGTCAAGTGCAAACAGAGCCGTCGCGTCTTGAGTGGCGCAAAGTATTATGCGAAACCAACATGACGCCTAAGATCGTCACGTCTATCCAACGCGCGCTTAAGCGTGAGGGTTATGATCCTGGTTTAATTGATGGTGTGATTGGTCAAAGCACGCTTGATGCGGTTGAAAAATTTCAACAAAAGAAAAGCCTGGATCGTGGTGGTTTAACCTATGAAACGCTAAAAGCGCTAAAGGTTGACGGTTAAGTACAACGTCGCCCCCACGAAGGCGGGGGCCTAGCATACGATAAACCTTGAGTGCTGGATCCCCGCCTCCGCGGGGATGACAAGACCTATGCAGGGTGACAGGCATTAACTTTTCCCCAGCACTACCCACTTCGGCACAAACAACTCATTCCAATCTACGTTCGATTGTTTAAACAAAGCGAATAGCGGTTCGATGGGTGGTGTCCAGATCCATAGCACCAATGCAGTAAACATCACTGCACAGCTTGCTAAAATTCTCTGAGTATCCACTAGCTTCAACGCGCTACCAAAAGAATGTTTGATACGTGCACCCATAAAATCCACGCTATAGAGCTCATCAAGCGTTAGATGGGTAAGGCAGCCGCCAAACATAAAGCAAGCGAGCAGCCAGCTGTGAGCAGGCTCTAAGGACAGAAAATGATTGCTTGCTGCGGCTGTGGCAATTGCGAACATGAAGCACGCGGCGATCGAGTGTAAGGCACCTCGATGGACCGTGAATTGATGGAACAACGCCCAGATGGGAAACCGTATCAGTAGGAAGAATCCAATCGCGCCCAAAATGAGCTCGGTGACCGTGTAGTCCGCCAGATGGGCAAATACCATGATCAAGGCACCAACGGTGCCCAGCACCGAAAACAGAATTTTGCTTGGCCAGGAATACTTTAGATCGATATCGGGCGCGACACCACCAATTGCGCCACACACAGTGAATAATATGGCCAAATCGGCTGGTAGGTCTAGTACTTTCGCGGTTACAGTTGCTGCGATACTGGCCACGCCAGCCGCAACCAAAACGTGTGTGTTAAAGTCTGCCATAGAGCACTTATGATCGTTTATTTTGAGTGTAGTGCGTCTTGGCAAAAGCGGAGTAAATAGTGCTGGTAACTTTTAAAACAGATTCATACGCCAATATCGTGATGTTTGGCGATGCTGCAGAAGCGCTGCTAAAAATGATGGGGCAAAGCGGTAATATTCCGGGCGCAATTATGGCTGAATCTGTACCTCAAGCCCTAGCCAATCTGCAAGCGGCATTGAAGGTGGAGGAGGCGAAGCCCGAACCGGATGACGTTGCTAGCGATATCAGCGCAGACGATGACGATCGGGCCAACAAAGTCGCGCTAGCGACCCGTGCCGTACCGTTGATTGAATTACTCGAAGCTGCCATCAAATCGAACGACAACGTGCAGTGGGACAACTAGCGACACACACTCTTGCAGCTCACTGTTTAATTCATAAACCCTAAATCGCGCTGACTAAAATTAGCTAGATCAGGCAAGGCTGTGTTTAGGGCATCTTCTGATACACCCATCCAGCGCGCTAGCGTTGCTGCATATTGATTGACTGAGATCTGCGGAATGATTCGCCCAGCAAATTGCCCGCGACGGTCACCCGCATCATCCTCATTATTTTGCACGGCGTAGTTGGGAATGTCCCCAACGATTCGCCCACCGTCTACTGCGCCACCAAACACAAAATTGTGGCCACCCCAGCCGTGATCAGTACCGTTACCGTTGCTGGTGAGCGTGCGGCCAAAATCAGAGGCGGTGAATGTGGTTACTGAAGGCGCTAAATTTAAACCATCGATGGTTGCTTGAAATGCTGTGACTGCTTCGTTAAGCGCCATAAACAAGGCGGGCTGACGTTGCAATTGATTTGTATGAGTATCCCAACCACCCATTCGAACAAAAAATACCTGTTGCTCCATGCCGAGTTCCTCGCGAGCAGCGATTAAGCGAGCGACCATGTGCAACTGGGCTGCTAGGCGGTTGCCAGTGTTATAGCGCATTTGGTTAACGGGGTTGTTTTGTAATGCCGAATACAAGGATGCTGTGGCATCTGTTGCTCGGCCAATCGCGCCGGAGATCTCTTGCATGACTTGTGAGTTGCCGGACGCTTTACCGATGTCGATAAGATTATTGAGTGACCTGCCAACGTGGCTTAAGCGCTCAGGAGGGATCCAATCAGAAAGATTGGCGTGACCCAGCATGCGCTGTACTGCAACCCCAGCAGTTAGGCTGATGTAATTGGCGTTTGCGGCGGTTAACCAATCAGTACTGCCACCAATCGAAAACGCAGGTGCGATGTTGATGTTGCCATTGCAGCCTGCTGCATGTTCGCTGATAGCGCCTCCCCAGCCAAATGAATTACTGCCGCTAACGATACCGGCACCTGTTTGCCACAGCTTTTGCTGAGTGTTATGCGCGAACAGCGATTCAGGTATTGAGTTAGTAGCAAGGTAGTCAGATCGTGTCGTAGGGCGTATTAATGTGCCGGTGTTGCTGACGACCGCCATACGATTACTATTGTAAAGCGATGCAAGGCCTGGCAATAAATCATGGAAGCCAAATGCCCCTTGGGTAGCATCACTAACGTTTATGAGATTTGCTTCATCTACAGCAAGATCTCTACGAGAGTTTTGATAATCTGCAAAGCTGTTGGTACCACCCGGTACGAACATGTTGAATGAGTCGGCACCACCAGCCATAAAAATACACACCAGTGATTTGCCTGGTGAGCATGTCATCGCGTGAGCGGTTTTGCTTCCACTAACCAGTGATACACCGCTGGCTAAAGGTAAGCTGGCCAATTGTTTTAACAGTAGGCGGCGATTTTTGTCTATTGAATTTCGCATGTGAGCTCCATGCCTTAGCGTTGAATATGAAAAGAAGGAGACGCCAAGATCAGAAATAGGGTGTCTTGTGCTTTGGCGAAACTATCTTGATCAGATTGGCCAAGGGTGCGTGTATAGCTAATCAATTCGTTTCTAACGTTGTCGGGCATGCTGCCTGCGAAGAGCACAAGGTTGTACCAATCCATCAACGCGCCTGCGTTTCTTGCCAGTGCTGTTAAGCCCTCTAAATTAATCGTCGTGACGCGCGGGTTGTCGTCGTTTAAGTTCGAGCGATTATTAAATCGATACACTTGGTTATGATAATTGTTATGCGTGTTAGCTAGATTTGCTTCGGACATAATTTGCATCTCTGGCGATACTAAAGTGCTACCGGCAGACAACGGATTATCAGGCAAGTAGAAATTGAATACCGAGGGTGCTTGCATAACCGCTTGGCCGAGGATGGCGTCTGAGCGTGAGGGTGTGAAATTAGGCGGGCTGTGCGCACCGTTGGCAAGAGGGCCAGGAATGGCATCTAGCGCTCGCCATGCGTGTATCAGTTTTATAGCGGGTTCGCGCACCTTGCCAAATTCAGGGTTATTTAGATGCCCGTTACGTGCTTCGTCGTCAAGCAATATTGCCCTGATAACAGCCCGCATGTCTCCGCGAACCCCGTCACCGTTATTGTTAAACGCTAACGCAACTCGTTCGACGTACTCTGGTGAAGGGTTGCTAGTAACCAATCGTTGAATTAACTGTTTGCCGATAAACGGGCCGACGTTAGGATGGTTAAAAACGTTATCCAATGCGAAGGTTAAATCTTGTTGTGCGGTCCAGCCGGCGCTGGTCACGGCCCCATTTAAAAGCGTTTTGCTTTCGGTGTCATGAAACGCTTCGTTTGCCACCATGCGGCCAATAAAGAAGTTTTGACTTCGGGCGGTGTCATTCCATCGACGAGCAGTAGGGAAGTTCCAACCCGTATAAACACGTGCGAACTCTTCGACTGTCTCTTGTGTGTAGCTTGGCCTGGGGTTGCCAATGGGTATCGGCTCTCCGCGCATGTTGAGATCGAACAAGCCGATGGAAAATAGCTGTAATAACTCGCGTGCATAGTTTTCATCAGGCCGTATGTTCTGTGTTTCGTTGGGTCGTTCGTTTAACACCATGCTGAGGTAGACCCCCATGACAGGGTGTAGTGTTACGTCCTCAAGCAGGGTGCGGTAATTGCCAAACGCATTGCGGCTAAGCATGTCGTAGTAGTCTGCCATGCCGTATTGCGCATTTGATAATGCCGCGTCAATATCAGATACAACGAAAATCTGGCTTAAGGCGTAGGCAATGCGTTGTCGTAACTGATCAGGTTCATCTACGGCGTTATTCCACCAGATTTCATGCAGTGGGCCACCACCGCCACCATTGCTATTGGTTCGCGTGTATGGAAATAGTAAAGATGTTGGCAATGCAAATTGATCATCTATCCAAGCGCCAAGGTTATCGCGTGCTACCAAATCATCTATCGTTTGCTGGGTTGCACCAAAGGTGGATTGATTAAGAAATCGAGCAGCGGCTACAGCGGCTGGGTCGAGGTTGGCAACTGAATTAGTGTTGTCAGTGGTGGTTCCGGTTGTAGCCCCAGTTGTTGAACCTGTGGTGCTGCTCGTAGTGCTGCCATTGGTATCTTTGTCGGCCACTACGACTCCGCTGTCGCTGCAGGCAGACAGCAGTACGACAATCATTGTCGAGAGAAGAAACTTGCGCATAGGGATACTGGCTTCAAAGCAGCTTAGGTGAGCCAACAAACTACCAAACTCTGCCGTTATATACAGTACGTTTTGGCATGTTTTGCTGGGATGAAACAATTCATCGTTTTTAGCGAGCTAACACCGAGAGCATCGTCACACTTTCGTCATGGTAATCCGACGCTGAGCGACAAGGGTAAGGCTGCTTTGGGGGCATGCTTTTATGGTCACTATGCATGGGCTAAGCCGTTGATTTGAGGGTAGAGCTTGCGATCTATATAGTCTCCGTTGGTATTGTTATGTCGGAAGCAGGATTACTTAGGCCAGCGCCTTTGTTGTAGGCAGCACAAACCAGCTGAATAAATTGCTCTGTGGCCGGTTTTAAGTCACGGTCTTTAACGGTGACTAAGCTAATCTTGCGGACGATGTTCATGTCACTGATTTCACGTGTTTGTAGCCCGGCATTCGCTGCAGCGCTTTTGGGCATAATCGATATCCCGATACCCTTTGAAACTGACTCCCTTACCAAGTCTTCTCGTTCGGAGCGCATGACGGTCCGCACCTGTAAATTTTGAGCACCCATGGCTTCAAAAAATAGCTCCCGGAACTCACATCTTAATCGATCAACGTAATGCTCATCGTTTAAGTCAGCTAACGTGATATCACTCTGGTCAGATAGTGGATGTGATTCATGCATGGAGAGTGTCATGGGTTCGTTAGTTAAGGTGTGTTCTGTAAATCGATCTGGGAGATCTTTAGAATGGGCGACGATGATGCAATCCAAAGCGCCTGTTAATAGTAGCTCTTGTGCACGGGTTTCCCAGATGTCATGGATGAGCAATTCGACCTGAGGATAAGACTCGCCAAATAGGGCTATCGCCGACAGTAGCCGCTCTGGGCTTAGTGTGCACATTAAACCTAATTCAATGGTGCCAACATGACCATGGACAATCTCCGAGGCGGTCCGGCTAGCGGCGTTTCTAGCTTCTTCGATTTGAGTTAAATGCGTACGCATTGCACTACCCAAAGGGGTGAGAGCGATAGTACGACCTTGACGAGAAAATAACTCACCGCCCAGTTCATCTTCGAGTTTCTGTATCGCTGCGCTTAGTGAGGGCTGGCTGACATGGCACAGCTCAGCGGCGCGCGTAAAGTTAAGCGTATCGCAGGTGCGAAGAAAATAATTGATCTGATTAAACTGCATAAGCTTCGTGCATCCTTACTGCGTAAAACCCTATAGTTTTAGGCTTGTCTGCGATAGTTTATTAGTATTGGACCATAGCCTAATCAAGAATTAGCATCTGGATATGTCGAATAATCCGTCGACACAATTCTTGATAGAGGTAGTAAAAATTATGTCAATTCTAGTACGTCGTTTTTTACTAGCGAGTGTTGCCGCTTTAGGTGTTATAAGTATTGTATCTTGTGGTACTAAGACTGTGTATGCCGATGACAGTGACAGTAAAGTTGATGGTAAGGTGAATCGTGCATCTTTCAATGATGATGGAAGCGTTGCTCAGCCGGTCAATTGGCGTCGTTGGGTTTTTGTTGGTGCGCCTTTAACACCCAATGCACTTAATGGCGGTAATGCTCCATTTCCAGAGTACCACAACGTCTATGTTGAGCCTTCAGCTTTTGACGCCTATGAAGCAACTGGTAAATGGCCAGAGGGCACACAAATAGCCAAAGAGCTAACCACCATATACGAAAACAATAACGATGAAGTAGGGGCTTCAACAGAGGTGTCGGGTCGTGGTTTTCAGCAAGGTGAGTTTTCAGGGTTGGAGCTGACCGTGAAAGATTCGAAACGCTTTCCGGATATGCCTGGCGGCTGGGCGTATTTCTCTTTCGGACATAAGCCTCAGCCGTACGAAAAGACAGCCAAAGCATTTCCGGCTGAATCTTGTAATGCTTGTCACGCAGCATCGGCTGCGGATGACTTTGTGTTTACGCAATTTTACCCTGTGCTGCGAGCTGCGAAAGGTGCGATGTAAGTGGTAAATGCCTCTACCGGTTTTGGCTAAGGCCGAAACTGGTAGAGAGCTCTGAATCTACATCGAGGGCCAAGCTGGTTGGCACGCGGTGAATAGCCTCTTAGCGTTGTTCCCATGACGTTATTCCGTATTCGCTTTGGCAGACTCCATTCTGCTGCTATTATTGCGGCATGAATAAGCAACGATCAGTTTGTCCGCTGGATTGCCCCAGTTCATGCGCGCTTGATATTGAGGTGCTGGATGGGCAACGGATTGGTCGTGTGTATGGCAATAAGGAGCATCCTTATACCGACGGTGTAATCTGCGCCAAGGTGTCGCGTTATGCAGAACGCAATCATCATCCCGATCGAATTACTCAACCTCATATTCGCAAAGCTAACAACAGTGCTAAAACTGAGGCGAGTTCGCTTGCTGATTTTGAACCGGCAAGTTGGGACGACGCTCTAGATCTAATCGCCGAGCGATTTAAAAAAATCATTGCTGAACAAGGTGCGCAAGCTATCTGGCCGTTTCATTATGCGGGCACCATGGGATTAGTTCAGCGTGATGGGCTTGATCGTTTTCGTCATGCCTTGGGTACGTCTCGCATGCATGCAACCTATTGTGTGGCCTTGTCAGATTCTGGCTTTATTGCCGGTACTGGCAGCAAGCGTGGTGCTGATGCAAAACTAATCGCACAGAGTGATGTGCTTGTGGTCTGGGGCGGTAACCCGGTTAATACCCAAGTCAACATCATGAATTTCTATGCAAAGGCTAGAAAAGCTCGTGGTGCAAAGCTAATAGTGGTCGACCCTTACCTTACTCGCACCGCAAAAAAAGCGGATCAACATTTGATGTTAAGGCCGGGCACTGACGGTGCCTTGGCATGCGCAGTAATGCATGTTTTGTTTAAAGAAGGTTTTGCTGATCGCGAATTTATGCAAAGCCATACGGCCAATGCAGAAGAGCTTGAGCAGCATCTTTTAGATAAAACACCCGAGTGGGCTGCAGAAATAACGGGTTTAACGAGTGATGAAATTATTCAGTTTGCGCGCACCTACGGTAGTAGTAAAGCGAGTTACATCAGATTAGGTTATGGGTTTACGCGTTCTCGTAATGGCGCTGTGAATATGCACGCAGCGAGCTGCCTGCCAGCGATTACCGGATCTTGGAAGCACCGTGGTGGCGGTGCCTTGTATGGCAATGCCATTATCTACACGATCGATCGTTCAATGATTCAAGGATTAGATATCCCCGGCGTTCAAACTCGCGTAATGGATCAATCCAGAATAGGGCAGGTGCTTGTTGGTAACCCTGCTGATCTTCAAGGCGGGCCTCCGGTACAGGCTTTGTTCATTCAAAATACTAACCCTGCCGTAGTAGCGCCTGAAACCAGTGTGGTTTTAAAGGGTTTGGCACGTGAGGATTTATTCACGGTTGTGCACGAACATTTTTTTACTGACACAGCCAAATATGCTGACGTGTTGTTGCCAGCCACCATGTTTACC
>CALJAA010000126.1 GCA_938028465.1 uncultured Granulosicoccaceae bacterium
TCCGTACCACAAGGTTTAACAGCGCTACTAGTCGGCTCAGATTGGGTTGAATTTAGCTGGCAGCCTTCTGCCGATGATCAATCAGTTGAAGCTTATGAAGTGTATAGGGACAACACACTGGTTTACACAATACGTGGCGACAATGGTGATCCAGACTATCGCTCATGGATTACCACTACACATATGGATTGCGATTACACACGCAACGCTAGCTGTAGAAATAACCAACCGGCTCCAGGCTCGACCATCAGCTTAACGGTTGTTGCGGTAGATAATGAGAACATGCGCTCAGCTCCTTCTGCGCCGCTTAACGTTAAGTTAGTAACACCATCATCATCACGGGTAGATTTGAGTAATTATTCAACTGTTTTCACAGAAGAATTCGAAGGCGGTTCACTTGATCGTACTAAGTGGAAAACTGCCCTGCCTTGGAACAACGATGTCATCAATGGTGAAGGTCAGTTCCTTGTTAATATTTTTGGCAACAGCCCGCCAGCTTACGATCCATTTGTATTAAACGGCAGCACCTTGGCAATCACTGCAATCAGAACACCTTCAGAACTCGCAGCACAGGCAAACAATCAACCCTATCTATCAGGCGTTATTACCAGTGCCGATCACTTTGAAATGACGTACGGCTATGTGGAAATGAATGCAAAGCTTTCAGGCGCTGGTTCGGTCTTGTCGGCGTTTTACTTGTTCAATCAAAATTTTGATAACAATAAGCCTGAAATAGATATTATTGAATATAACGGTTCACACCCCAACATCGCTAATCAAACCTATCACTACTTTGATAGCAACCGTACTCGTTGGGCAAGTGGAGAAAGCCACTCGTCACCGACAATGGAAACCAACACAGGCAACCTTGCTGATAGCTATCATACGTACAGCGTGTTGTGGGAAGAGGAACTCATGGTCTGGTACATCGATGACATCGAAGTACGGCGTGTAACAGGCCCGAGAGTATCTGATGAGCCAATGAACATCATCGCCCAGTTAGTGATGGGCAGCACATGGGTAGGTACCCCTACCACTGAATCAGCAGTAATGGAAATTGATTACATTCGCGCCTGGCAGCGTAATTAACTAGTCATCCCATCGATAACCAGTCATCCCCGCGTAGGCGGGGATCCATGTTAAGCAGAGAATCAATTTCAATATATGCTGGATCCCCGCATACGCGGGGATGACACAACAACCTCAATACCCGTCCTTCATAAACGCTTCAAACTCAGCCTCATCCACCCGACGCTGAGCATCTGCACGCCACTGGTTAAAGCGTTTGCTGCGCTCAGCAATCTCGTGCTTTATCTCACGGATCTTGTCATGTTGAGTTTGTTGATACTCGTTAAAAACGACATTGTCACTGGCTGATTCAAAACTAAAATTTAGATCCATATCAGCACCTGAACGAAGCGCTACCCACTTAGCTTTTATGGCAGATGGCAAATCCACTGCATTGCGCCCCGTGAGTATCCAAAAAAGTATTAACAAGCCTACCGGCCAGAAAAATACGAAACCCAATACCATTGCGGCGATATTGATACCAGACCAATTACTGCTTTTTCGACCACGACGATATTCACTAGCCTTGCTTCTTGCTGAATGGCCAAGATCATTGCTTCCCCATGATGTCATTGTTTGTTATCCCCTATTAGCAACTTTCTGGCTTTAAAACAGCGTTCTAGCCAGTAAAGTGTTAGTATGTGAACACTGTTCGCATTTAATATACGCGAATTAGTGGAAAATACAAGCAATTTCGAGAAATAAAGTTAACATTGTACACATTGGTAATAATAAACAGCCTGTTTGTATAAAACACCACCTGTATAAGCTGGTCAGCGTGATAAGCCAGCGTTTGAGATAGCGAATGAAAAAACCAAAAAAGAGCTACCACCATGGCGACTTAGCCGAATCGCTACTTAATGCGGTGGATGAATTAGCCACTAAATTTGGGCTGGAAGCCGTGACTTTACGCAGTTGTGCAAAGCTTGTAGGAGTTTCACCCTCTTCTGCATTCAGACACTATGCCGATAAGCGCACACTACTCACAGCCTTCGCCACACGCGCTCTACTGCAACTTAGCTCAGCTCTAGCAGCCGCTAACAAAACAGCTTTAGGCAAAGAGGAAGATGCCTTCCTAGCCGTGAGCTTGGCTTACATTAAATTCACGATCGAAAAGCCAGCATTCTTTAGAGCGATGTGGCGTGAAGAGATAATTTACACATCTGACGATGCCTACATGGAAGCAATCGTCCAACTCACTAGCACGATAAAAGGCGGCTTTGCATCATCGCTTATCGATGACGATGCTGATGCATTGAGCGCAGCAGAGCTGCTTGCATGGTCCTCGGTGCATGGTTTAGCCAACTTACTGATCGACGGGCCAGTGGGTAACGGATTGAGTAAAGCGCAAAAAATAACGCTGGCCACCGACATGGTGAGTTCATTGCAACCTGCTTTGGAGGCTTAGCCCGATATCAACATGGCGCCTCTATTTAATTATGTTAAATCTATTGATGAGTTCTCACGAGTGCAAAACGATGATACTAATGCTGGGTACTCATAGCTCTGAGATCATCCAAAGTCCGTCAATTGGGACCATACCAGGTTCAAATGAAAGGTAATGTTGGCCTGTAAAACGACAACAGGTAAAGTTTAGTTCTAGGTTGGCTTTATTCCTTTAGCCGTCATTCCTGCGAAGGCGGGAATCTATGTTCGATGCTTCTCTATCAGCGCAATTAGACACTAATCATCAAACTGATAACCAAGTATTCTCCTCACCTCTTCATCCATTGAATCTATGCGAACTACTGCACTTTCATCAACAAAATAAGGTGTTGGAATATATTTTTTCGGGAAACTTTCTGTGAGTATTTTCCGAGGTATTGGAAGGTATGGATCTTGGTTTTCTGGCAATAGTAACTCACATCCTTTGGAGATTTCTTCAAGCACTTTGACTGGAGGAATATCCAACATACTCTCGACACCTCCTATTTTCGACCTCGTGTAATAACCATTCTCGGAGTTGTTACTTATGATTTCAGCCAAATCAAACACGCGACCATCAAGTGGACGTGTTTTGGTATAAACGCATTCAAACGCATAGGTCATCGAAAACGCAGAGACTGCAGTCGCAATATCACAATCGGGTTGCTGTACAAACCACAGTACGTAGTCCATTGTGTTATTTGCATCATAGTTCAAACTGAACATCATTTGATGCCAAAGGTCTGGCTCACGGTACTCCTCTAACCACTCTAAAAGTCTGTCTGTTTCGTGAGACCCAATGCCATCCATCGGGAAATTTTCATAGTTTGGCATTATTTACTTAATTTCCTTTCCTTAGCCGCAAGTTGCAACCTTCAGACGAGCTACTAATTTGGGTTAGTGAGATCAAAATTAATAATAATTGATTTCAGCAAAAACTATTGCTGACGGCCGTAAGGTTTAGCTCTATGCGTACTTCGTACCCACTACAGCCGAACTTTAACTAAAGCTTAGACAGGTATTTTTGAAGATAGTAGTACCCCGACAAGCCCCAGCCGTCCCCCATATCACCTGAGTCTATCAAGGAAGCAATGCTGGATATCTCTACTTTTTTACAGATGAGTCCATGCTCTGTATTCTCAAGCTGTTGTTGCCCAACACTTAATATTTCGTTCGATGCGCATACATGTATTTTTTGGTTAGTGAAGCCTGGATCAGCATAGAAAGAGCCGAGATACTCCATTTCACCTGCTTTTACACCGGTCTCCTCAAGTAACTCTTTCTTCGCAGAGTCTATAGGGTCTTCATGCGTGCTATTAAACCCACCAATTGGAAATTGCCAAATTGATTTCCCAATTGGATGCCTGTGCTGATTAACTATGTAAGTGAACCCTTCAGAAGCAGTACCTTCAACAACGATGACCATTACAGCATCGGTTTTTTGAGCATGGTAATAGGTGCACTCAGAGCCGTTTGCTAAGTTGAATTTATCTTCTAAGAACGTCACCCATTTATTATCAACTAGCTTTCTTCGCTGCATTCTAAACTCCCTTTTTAGCAATCCTTAGATTCCAGTGTTGGAGCCCATAGGCTCTCCATGAACCACGTGGAAGTGAAGGTGTTTTGAGTCCTGATATTCACCTAGGTTTGTTAACACTCTAGCAGAACCGTGCTCCTTCTCAATATCTGCAGCAACGATTCGAACTACATCCAAAACCTCATGCACAAGCTCGATTGGATGGCCAGCTAGATCTGTGAGTGATGGTATGTGCTTTTTAGGTATTACCACAATATGCACCGGCCAAAAAGGACGGGTATGCTGAAACGCCAGCACCTCATCGGTCTCGATTACCTTGGTGATCGGTGTTTTACCCGAAAGAGCTTCATCGCAATAAAAATCACTAGTCATGTTTCAACATCCTTACGGAAAAATGCATTTTTTAGGGTTATCGATGGCCTGCTGAGGACCTTTCATTTCGTTGACTACACTCTAAACGTAGTCTGCATTAATAATCGTTGATTTCAGATCGTAACATTTAGCTCTATGCCTGTTTGGTCCCCACCCAGTCATTAGTGCCGGATGCATTGCTTGCACCCTCTATAGCGGACATATTTTTAATCTGTAACCAGTGTTGGGAAGAGCGGCAAAGTCCCCACTCGAGTCATTTCCGCGAAGGCGCGTTCTGTTGGTGTGCGCAATCGAAAAATGGCTTTGCAAATATGCACAACCATAGGCGTCAATTGAATGTTATGTTCGATGATCATCGGGCTTGCGCATAGTTAGCTCAATATTATTGAACCCGAGCGTAAGGAATAACCATGTTCATAAATAGAAATATTTCCACAAGATTGCTGCTAGCTGTTGCTGCATCGTTAGGGACTGCTGGGGTCGCAAAAGCCGACACAACCTACATTACCGATCAGGGTCATACCGAAGTTATATTCTCGTGGAGTCATGCTGGTGTTTCCATGCAACACGGAGAGTTTGAAACAGCAGTTGGCACATTGAATTGGGCTGATAAAGTAGAAGATTCTTCTGTATCAGTAGTTATCGAAACTAATAGTCTCTCTAGTGGATTCGAAGCGCTGGATAAGCACCTTATGAGCAAAGATTTTCTTGAGGTTGAGACGTATCCTCAAATGACGTTCGAAAGCAAAAGTGTCACACAAACCGGCGATAAAACGATGGAAATATCAGGTGATCTCACCATTCACGGGGTAACAAAACCGATTGTGCTCGATGCCGAACTGACACACCTTGGGAAGCATCCACTAGGTGGAGCCCTTGACTACTACAAGGGAGATTGGATTGCATTCAGCGCAACGACTACGATTGATCATCAAGCATTCGGCGTTGGTGGTTTTTCTACGGGACCGATAGCCATCGAAATTAATACTGAGATGAAAGCCAAGTAGTTTCACATAAAAACTGTAGTCTGGAGAGTTTGTGCTTGGTGCTTGCCCCTTAGATGTCGGAGCAAGAAGGGGCTATTGCGGCGCTGTTGTCGCTAACTAGTTGAGTGAACATCTTCTACTGGAGAATCACCCTGATTACCAACTGTGTGCGAACCATGATTCAATTGTTCTCCGAGCATCAGTCTCCACGGATGTGAAATACTCAAGCACTTGCGCGCAGAGTACAATTCTATATTTTAAATTAACTAATCACTACCGAAATGAAGCAATGCTGTAGGGACTTTTTTTTCATTAGCTTATTATATCTTCGGTACACCAACCAGCCGCATGGAATACCACCTAGGTAATAACCGTTATAAAGACTTTGGACATATTCGTGCCAAGACAGGCCACCGGTCATAACAGCGGTTTCCAACACATCAATACTTGCCACGAAATAGTTTTCTAATATCTCCTAGCAATACCATTGTCCATCCTTGATTCGCATGCGCTTAAATTCTGGCCGAGCAAACCAAAACCACCACTATTAACAATTGAAACGATTACATACCGCACCTGACGTAAAGGTGAAACATTGGCGACTCATACTGAGCTTGCAGTATACGAAACGAGTCAGAAATGTTCAGTTGTTAAGAGCATGACTAACATAAATCGAATGCCAATTTTATTTTTAACTTGACGGGTATGATCATGAATCAGAATAAAGCACTATGGGAAAAAGGCGATTTCACCAAGATTGCAGAGACTATGCGTGAAAGTGGCTCAGCCCTTATCGACACTATTGGTGTCAATCGAAGTCATAAAGTGATGGATCTTGGCTGCGGCGACGGCACAACGGCCTTGCCTGCTGCAAGACAAGGCGCAGAAGTATTGGGTGTTGATATCGCCAGCAATTTAGTTGCCGCGGGTAACGAGCGAGCAAAAAAAGAGAATTTAGATAATTGCACTTTTATAGAAGGCGATGCGTCAGATTTGCACGAACATGCAGATAATTCGTTTGATCTGGTGTTGTCAATTTTTGGTGCGATGTTCGCGCCTAATCCTTTTGACGTTGCCAGAGAGATGGTTCGCGTTGCACGGCCTGGTGGGCGAGTGGTTATGGGCAACTGGATACCGGGAGATCCAACACTTGTAGCTCAAATTTTAAAAATATGCGCGAGCCATACACCTCCACCACCTGAAGGCTTTGTCAGCCCGGTAACCTGGGGCATTAAAGAAAACGTTATTGAGCGTTTTACAAATGCAGGGGTTCAACTCGATAATATTGAATGCGTGAAAGATACTTTTACCTTTCGTGCAAACAGGTCACCAACCGACTTTATGCACGATTTTAAAGACTACTACGGGCCAACAATGAATGCCTTTGCTGCCGCAGCAGCTAACGGAAAGGCTGAAGAGCTAGAGCGCGAGCTAGATGATCTGTTCAACAGTCAAAATCAGAGTCATGAACAAGGAGTTATGTCTATTCCAGCAACCTTTTTACGCGTCACAGCGAGGGTGTAGTTAGCGTGCTTTAGAACCCTTACATTAGTTTAAGGTTCTGTGACTGTTGTTGAAATTTCACAATTTCCGCAGCTACCCATTGAAATCCCCATGTTTAAAATTTAGGTGGGGATTTCTTTCATGATTTGGTTTGACTTATGTGTAAATTATCATTGGCTCGCGATAATTTGGCTCTATGCATGCTTGGTCCATGGCCAACGTATATGGTACTTACATTGATGCCGGCTTGGCGCTCTAAGCGGAAAGGATTAAATTTTCGAATTTCAATTTATCTATTCGTATTTGGTCATTTCTTCGGTAAGAACAATGGAAAGCTCATCTGGTTCAATACACCAAAATGTCCATTCTTGGTTTGGGAAAATCGCTACTCTGACTGAATCCTTCTTGAACAACGGCAGCCAATTTTCAAGTAATTCCTGAAGAGTGATTTCTGCAGCGCTGTGGCCTGGAAAATTGTTGTCCGATATAGTTTGCGCATATGTGGGATGCGGCCACAGAGGAAAGTATTCAAAACCTTCAGGCGCGACTGGCACTAACCATCCCTCATCAGACTTAACGCTCCAAAGTTGCTGCCAATCCGCAACTTTACTAATGAAATGCATGTATCTATCATAGCTATCAAGAGCGACAACAGACTCATACTGCTTTTCACTCATCGCGTACATCGTCCGCCCCACTCCCTCAGTTGGATAGCAATCAACATCACAAAGAATTTTTAATCTATGCCAGCGGCGTACGCACTTTGTGATTTATCAAACCGCCTCCCTTTTAAAAAAGAAGCAGCTGTATCAATCTAGCCCCAAAGCTTCCTTCCGCTGGTTCGCCCAGGTACGCAGTATCTGATCAATCGCTAAACCAATAAACGCAACACAGAAACCCAGTACCAATCCGTTACCAACGCCTTGCTTATCAGACAACGAACCCAAGATTAATTGGCCTAGGTCATCTGTACCAATTAACGCACCGATAATAACCATGGCTAGTGCGAATACCACCGTTTGATTGATGCCCAGTGCCATATGAGGAAACGACATCGGCAACTCAATGGAAAAGTACCGCTGCAGCCGGTTTACACCCGCCATTGAACCTGCATCGTGCAGTTCTTGCGGCACACTTTGCAGGCCAACAACGGTGTAACGGGCTGCTGGTATCGTGGCATAAACTACGATAGCAATGAGTACAGATGTATCTGTTACGCCAAACAACATCATTACCGGTATTAAGTAAATAAACGATGGGAAGGTTTGAAACGTATCGCACCAAGCTAATAATACTTTGGCAGCCTTTTCGTTTTGTGCGCATAAGGTGCCAGCCACAATGCCGATGAAACCAGAGATCAGTACCGCCATGAACATCAGATAGGAGGTGATTAATGCACGATCCCACCATTCTGTTAGTGCGATGAATAACAAGTAACCACCAACAATCAATGCTGAGCGAATGCCACCAACGATAAATCCGGTGCCCATTGCAAGGGTAAATGTTGCAATAACCGGCATACCTAGAAACGCATTTTTAACCGGTATCAATACATCAACAATAAACCATTCATTAAAGCCTTTTAACGAATAAAAGAAGGTATCCCACATCCAGTCAACACCGGCTTGCCAAAATGGCCCAGTGGTGATGCCTTTGTTGTGCTCGATGAGATACAGGTAATTAATTTTATCCTTAAATATAAAGGAACCTATCCACGCCAGAAAAACCCCAACAAAAAAAACCCCCATAAACCACATGAGATGTTTGTGCCGTTCTTTAAAGGATTGATCAGCAAAATAGTCAGTTTGTTTATTCGCCCAAGCAAGTGAGAGCCTATCAAGAACGATTGCAATGAGTACGATACAAACACCGATTTCAAGCGCTAAACCGATCCGCAAGCGATTCAAAGCGATGAGTAGATCACTACCCAACCCTTTCGCACCGATCAGAGATGCAATAACAACCATAGCTAAGCATTGCATGATGACCTGGTTTACACCCAAAAGAATATCTCGACGAGCTGTAGGAATAAGCACCCTACGCATCAACTGCCTATCGGTGCAGCCGTTCATGCGCCCTGCCTCTGCAACCTCGGGCGGTACTTTCTTCAAACCCAATATGGTTAAACGCACCATAGGCGGTGTAGCAAAGATAATGGTTGCAATCGCGCCGGCATGATCGCCAATGCCAAAAAACACCATGACTGGGATTAGATACGAAAAGTGCGGCACAATTTGCGCAATATTGAGTATCGGGTTTAGAATGGTTTCAACGGTTTTGCTTTTATACCCCCATATGCCAAGCGCTAAACCAAGCAATATTGCCATTGGCGCTGCAATAAGTACAAACGACAATGTTTGCATTGACGGCTCCCACTGGCCGAACACAGCAATGTACAAAAAAGTAAAACCAGAAAATAACGCTAAGCCAATGCCACTTAAGCGGTAACCAAGAATGGCTACACCGCCTGCGATTACTGTCCATGGCAATGCAGGCCAACGTGCCCATTGATTTTCAGTTGCCCAATCCCAGCTGGTGAAGGTAACGATGGTCTTCACACCACCAAGCATTATCTCTCGAATAAATTCAATCATGAACAAGATGAAGCCTGAAATGCCTCGCGTAATTTGCCGCATTACTGGTTTTTGTTCATATTCTTCAATATCAGGATCGTATACATCGATAAGCCACCAATCGAACAGAATGTAGTCAACAGACTCAGTGATCCATATCGGAAATTCTTTTAATAGCGGTGGCAGGCGCCAAAGCCAGCTGCCGTCAGTAGCTGGGATAAACATGCACATTAAGATAAAGACGCCGATCAGCAGCAAAAACTGCAGATACTTACGTTCTTGAATTGACTCCATCATGACGGTTGCCCTGACGCCTCTGCCGAATGCCCTCCAAACAGTACGTGGACTACCTTTGACGGATGTACCGCTCCAACAATTGCACCGGAATCATCAACCACCGATACCGGATGACTAGAGTTAAGTACCACTTCGGCAACAGTTTCGATGATTGCATCTTTTGATACTTTCAAATCACTGACAGGATCAGCGGCATTAACTGGATCCATCACCGTTTCAATTTTAAGCACCTTTTCACGTGGCACCTCTTCTGTAAATTTGCGCACGTATTCCGTAGCGGGATTAAGCACGATATTCGCAGGTGTATCAAGTTGTTCGATAACGCCGTCTTTCATAATTGCGATTCGATCAGCCAAACGAAGCGCTTCATCAAAATCATGGGTTACGAATAATATGGTTTTACTTAGCACTCCCTGCAAACGTAGAAACTCATCTTGCATCTCTTTACGGATTAGCGGATCAAGTGCAGAAAATGGCTCATCGAGAAACCAAATGTCAGGCTCAATCGCCAGCGAGCGTGCAATACCCACCCGTTGTTGCTGACCACCTGAAAGCTCACGAGGAAAGTAGTTTTCACGCCCAGTTAAGCTGACCAACTCGATCATTTCGCTAGCGCGCTTAATGCTCTCGTCTGTGCTAACACCCTTAACTTGTAAGGGAAACGCAATATTCTCAAGGACTGTTTTATGTGGCAGTAGTGCAAAGCTTTGAAACACCATGCCCATTTTGCTTCGACGCAGTTCTATTAACTGCTTATTGTTCATCGTAAGAATGTCATTGCCTTCGATGAAGATTTTACCGGCGGTTGCATCGGTTAACCTTGATATGCAGCGTAATAATGTTGACTTACCAGAGCCCGACAAGCCCATGATGATAAGCAACTCACCAGGGTAGACTTCAAACGATGCATCGTTAACACCAACGATGCACCCTTCTTCTTGAAACTTGGCAGCATCGACCTTGCCACCGGACTCTTTCATCATCCGCTTAGCATTATTGCCAAATATTTTATAAACGTTTTCGCAGCGGATAACAGGGTCTTTTGAATTCGAAGCGTCGGAAGACATAACTATTTTTTAACTCATTTCTTGATGGTCAAAACAGTGGCGTGGGCTTACGTCGCCCCTCCACAACAAATTAAGCCCCCTGACTCAATAAGAGCCAGAGGGCCTAATACTTCTCAACAATTACTCAGACTAATAATTGACACGCCACAAGATGCTCATGAATTATCGTCAGAGAATAATTTACTCAGTCCAACCCTTCCAAACAGCTTCATTATCTGCAAGCCATTTAGCAGCGGCGTCTTTGTGGTCCATTTTATCAATATCAACTAGTGCAGCCATTTGACCAATTTGTGTCGTTGAAAAATCGACCTTACTGAACGCTGTGTATGCCGCAGGGTGAGTTTTAGGGAACTTGTAGTTAGCTGCCTTTTTCAACCAGCCTTTTGGAGAACCACATTTTCCATCACCACCGTCTTCTTTACGGCAACCAGGCGTGTACTCAGGAAACTCGATGAACGTGAAACCTTCTGCATCAGTGAAGTTAGGCGTCCAGTTAAATACAACAGTTGGCCGGCCTTCTTTTTTCGCAGAAGCCAGTTCAGTCCAAAGTGCATCAGCACCACCAGCGAATTTTACTGTCCAGGTGTCAGCTAAACCAAGCGCTTCAAGACGCTCAGGCATTAGGTCACCGTGCCAGCTTTGCGGGCCTTCTAACCAACGTCCTTTACCACCTGAATCAGCCGTAGTAAATAATTCATGGCAATTTTTCAACGCTTCCCAATTAGGTAGACCCGGACATAGATCCTTCTCGATTACCCAAGTTGGTACGCCCATTTCTTCAAGGGTAGTTGCTGAGTGAGTGCCAGCATCGATCACGCCGCCCTTTTCCATAGCATTGTAAAAAGACTTACCAAACGTTGACTGCCACACTTCGTGCGAGAGAGTTACGTCACCGTTACGGATAGATTCGTAAACCGCTTGAGAGTCAGCTGGTACATATTCAACGTT
>CALJAA010000127.1 GCA_938028465.1 uncultured Granulosicoccaceae bacterium
ATAGCGAAAAACAGTTTATAACTGAATCCAAAATGAATTTTTAAAACTAAAAACATCACTTCAATTACACCCCCGCAAGTTCAAAAAATGTAGACCGCATAGGCATCACGATTTACTCGATAAGCCGTTGTAATATTTCTAGTTGTTAATTATTTTTAGCCATTGTCTGCGTTAAATTATTTGTCGATCCTGCAGGATCCCACTCGACATAAATTTAATGGAGAAAACCTTATGAAAAAAATACTAGTCGTTATAGCTGCTGGTTTTATGATGGGAAATGCATGGGCAGCTGGCCCAGAGTGCACCACGACAGATCCATCAACGTGGATGCCTGAGCAGGACTTCATCGATATGGCTGAGCAACTGGGATATGAAACAGATAACTTTGCAGTGACAGAAGGCAGCTGCTACACGCTGACAAAAATTGATGCTGCAGATGCGAATGATCTTGAATACTTCGATCCTGTTTCAGGTCAACCAGTAGTTCAATAATTTAAAAAATGCGGTTGTCAGCTTCTAGCAATTTTATCGCTAGAAGCTGACTTTTAGCCTAGTGCCTTAATATTCGAACTGTATTGCTAACTAAGCTTAACAACTCCTGCACCAAAACAGGCTTCAGTGGCAGCATCAGCTAGCAACTGAGCTTTTAAACCGTCTTCACCATCTGGGTTAGGTGCAACGCCATCAAGCACTGTTGATACAAATGCTTGCAGCTCGGCCTTATAAGCCGCCTCATAGCGCTCAAGAAAAAAGTGCTGTACGGGTGCTTTGGTAAAGCCTGATTCGGTAGCTAGCTCGATAGTGTTCTCGTATACGTTTTCCGCTCGAATCATGCCCTTAGATCCGTGCACCTCAATACGCTGATCGTAGCCAAAGCTTGCTCGACGAGAGTTGGATATCTGGCATAGCTTGCCACTAGCCGTTTTAAGCATAACCATTGCTGTATCAACGTCGCCAGCTTTACCAATATCAGGGTCTACTAAGCTGGTGCCCATTGCATGCACTTCTGTTGGCTCTTCATTCAAAATGAATCTGGCCATATCAAGATCGTGAATCATCATGTCTCTGAACAAACCACCAGAGGCATCGATGTAACTTACCGGTGGCGGCGCTGGATCTTTAGAGATAATGCTGACTAATTCGATCTCGCCAATCGCCCCGTCACGTACTTGCTTAACTAAGTTGGCAAAGTTCGGATCAAAACGACGGTTAAAGCCAACGAAGAACGGTACGCCATGCTCTTTAACGGCGGCTAAGCAATCACGAATCCGATCGGCGGAAAGGTCAATAGGTTTTTCACAAAAAATGGCTTTACCATGCTTTGCTGCAGAATGTATTAAGTCGTAGTGCGTATCGGTTGGTGTGCCGATAACCACTGCGTGCACTTGATCGTTTGAGAGCATTTGTTCTGCCGTCATCGCCTGAGCACCGGTTGTGGCAGCCAGCGCGTTTGCCGCGTCATTAAAGGCATCTGATACGGCAAAAACACGGGCGTTCTCGATCTGTGAGATGCCTCGGGCGTGTACTTGGCCGATGCGGCCGCATCCAAGCAAGCCAATGTTCAGTGTCGACTGGTTCATGGTCCAATTTAATCGTTGATGTAGGTAGCGTGACAGTATAAATCAGCTGTAGTGGATTAGGGCGCCAGAGCCGTTTTTTGGCCCGCGTGAATGATCAAATAAATCAACGGTTTGCAGGAGCTGTTGTATTCTGGGGAATAGGTCATTACTGCGGCGTTGAAGCCGGGATAGAATCAAGGTATTCATAAATCTGATTGACAAGGGCATGCTTAAAAAAATCCTACTTCTGCTGGTGATTATTGCGGCAGGGGCTATTGCCTATCTGTCGCTTCGTCCAGATGCGCCGGTAGAAGTCTCGGTGTTTAAGGTTCAACGCGGGACTATCTCTAATCAACTTGATTTAGTCGGTACCGTAATCAATGATCGCTCTGTCACCATCACTGCATTGCTTGATGGTGAAATCATCAATACGTTTGTGCGTGAAGGCGCGCGGGTTAAGGAAGGCGACCCATTAGCAGAGCTTGATAGTGAGGCGGCCATGCTACAACTAACAAAAGCACGAGCTGACTTAAATTATCAGCAAACGAACTTACTACAAGTTGAAAAAAATCTGTTGATGCAACAAAATTTAGCTGACAAAGGAAGTGCTACTCGCCAGTCAGTGGACGATGCCGTGTTAGAAAGCCGACGTATAGAGGCGGCTGTGGAGGTGGCAAAAGCCGAGTTAGCCATACGCGAGCTTTTCTTAAAAAATGCAAAGATCAAAGCACCCTTCACTGGAACGATCATCACGCAGTCGGCCGAGAAGGGGCAGTGGGTAGAGGCAGGCACGCAGTTGTTTGTGCTGGTTGCTGATGAAGGACAAGTTGTTGAAGCAGAGGTTGATGCTGATGATGCGGCATTGATTTCGCTTGGGCAAGTTGCTCAACTAAGCAGTGAATCATCAATTGGTCAGCCTTGGAATAGTGAAATCGTTTGGCTTGCACCATCAATTACTCGTGATTCTAACGGCGTAAGTAACACATTCGCGATTCGAATCGCGCTCGATGATACGGCACCTCCGCTATTGTTGGATCAGCAGCTTGATGTGTCGCTCATTGTCGAGTCGGTAGACGATGCGTTAGTGATTCCGCAACAAGCGTTAAGAGAGCCAGTCTCCGGTGACTTTGCGGTGATGGTGGTTAATAATGATCAAGTAACCTTGAAATCTATCTCAACCGGTGTTTTTTCACTGAGTGATGTAGAGGTTACTGAAGGTATTGCTGAAGGGGATTCTATTGTGCTCTCTAGTAGTGGGCCGATTATTGACGGGCAGTCAGTGAGAGTGATTAGTGAGTAGCATGCCACACTCTGATGTCATCATCTCTTTGCGAGATGTACAAAAACATTATGAAAAAGGCGACATGCGTATACCGGTATTGCGTGGTATTGATTTAGATATTAAACGCGGCGAATTTGTTGCCATTATGGGGCAATCGGGTTCGGGTAAGTCGACTCTAATGAATATTATCGGTTGTCTTGATAAGTTTGATGGTGGCAGATATGCATTTGATGGCCGTGATGTATCTAACTTGGATGGCAATGCCCAAGCTCGACTACGGTCATTAAAAATCGGCTTTATTTTCCAATCGTTTAATTTAATTCCGCAAATGAATGCGCTGCGCAATGTTGAGCTACCGATGATTTACTCAGGAAGGCCACGTGAGAGTCGACACCGCATGGCTAAGGCCATGCTAGGTATGGTTGGCTTAGAGGATCGGATAGATCATATCCCAGCGCAATTATCGGGCGGTCAGCAGCAGCGGGTAGCGATAGCTCGCGCACTCGTTAATAACCCATCGCTTATTGTAGCTGATGAGCCCACGGGCAGTTTAGATAGCCAAACTGGCGAACTCATCATGAAACAACTCACTAAGGTGCATAAAGCTGGTACCACAGTGCTTCTTGTCACGCATGAACCGCATATTGCTGAGTACGCTCAGCGAACGGTTTATATCAGCGATGGCAAAATGGTCAAGGGGGCGGCGTAGTGGAAACGATCCAGCAAGCTTGGCTTGCACTACGTGATCATCGCCTTCGTACTGTGCTGTGCATATTGGGTATCACGATTGGTGTAGCATCGGTGATGGCGGTTAGTACCATTAGTAAAGGGGGTAATCACGTTGTTTACTCTGAACTAGAAACATTCGGATTAAATTCTGTTTGGGTTTATCGAGATTACCGAGCAGATTCTCCACTCAAAAGACAACGTAGCGGTAGCGGAATAGATAACGAGGATTATCAAGCGCTACGTGATCGAGCTTCTAGCCTTGGAATTGCCAAGGTTTCACCCGTTGTATGGCCGAATAATTGGCGTGGCAGGTTGAAATTTGGTAATCGCTATTCTGATTCCACACTGTTTGGTGTTAACGAACAATATGCCGCAATGGTAAATGACGTACTTGAAACCGGGCGTATGTTTAATTCGAATGATATTAATCGCAAGCAACCTGTAGCCATCATAACCCCAGATATTGTAGAAAAACTTTACGGCACTAACGAAAATGCTATCGGTAAACATTTTTTAGTACGCGACAGGCGTTTCCAAGTGATCGGCGTTCTGGCCCCTAAGAGCCGAGATTTTTTAGCCAGTATTGGTTCTGAAGGTGGACAGAATGCGAATGACCGGGTGCTTATGCCGTACACCGTGATTCAATCATTGAATAACGAAAAATCAATCAATAATTTTCAGATAGAAGTTATCGAGTTCGACGATGCTGACCGAACAGGAGCGGCTGTGCAGCAGGTATTAACGCAGCGGCATCGTAACCGCCTAAGCTATCAATACGATACGATGGCGGGCTACATAAAAACGTCGGATCGAATTCTTGGAGGTGTTGCCATTGTTGGTATCGTCGCGGCCTCTATCTCATTACTAGTAGGCGGGATGGGTATTCTCAACATGATGAGTACCTCTGTGCTCGAGCGTACAAGAGAGATCGGCATTCGTAAATCAGTTGGGGCCAGTGAAGCGGATATTCAACGGCAGTTTTTGCTAGAGGCCGTAATGATTAGCTTGATCGGTGGCGCTCTGGGTTTAGCAATTGGCTACATCAGTAGTGTAGTGTTAGCGCGCGTTACTGAGTTTCCATTGATACCGTCACCAATGGTGTTAGTGGGGGCTTTGTTGGTATCCATAGCTGTTGGTATCGCTGCAGGTTATTTGCCGGCCAGACGTGCGGCAAAGATGCACGCAGTTGATGCCTTACGTACCGACTAATCAGGCTGCTTCCACCATTTCCTTTAGTTTGTTGATCTGCTTTTCGTGGTCAGTCTGCATTTTAGACTTGCTCATAAACAGCATCATGATTTTCATCATTAGATTGGTTCGTACGGTATCGGCTGTTGCGATTAGCTTTGTTTTATCTGGGGCTATTGCTTCCAGGTCATTGACGATATTCATATCAAACCATTTATGGGTCATAAATAGGGTGACGTGATGGGGAGGGTCGTACGCAATGATTTCTTCTTTTAACGTGAATTCTTTTCCGTTTTGATCATAAACTTGGTTTGAAGTGTCACCGATTTTTGGCGCGTCGATATCGCCGGTAAGATGCTCGTATCTCACAAAATCGTTTAGCCAATACTTGAGGTTATCTGGGTTATTTGCGTAATCCCATACCTGTTGGATAGGCTTGTTAATGATGACTTCGCAATGACAATTCATGTTTTTTCTCCATATAGGTAGAATTTATATCGTTGGCTGATTCATCGCCTTAATAACAATGCGGGCTGCTTGCTCCACTGGGTCGTGTGTTTCTTTAAGTATCTGTACTCGATCAAACCGTGTTTCATCTGAATTAACTGCTGTACGTAGTGCATTGCCAAATGCCATGCGCAGTTCTGTACCAATATTAAATTTACAGATGGATGAATTGGCAGCAAGTTTGGAGCGTTGCGCAACTGGCACACCAGAACCGCCGTGTATAACGAGGGGCACGGTGGTTTGTTCATCTATCGCAGTGATGCGAGCTTCGTCCAGCCCACCTTGCTTATCCTGTTGTAGGTGCACATTACCAACGGATATGGCCATCGCATCTACACCCGTTTGTTTTGCAAATGTGGCCGCTTCTTGTGGGTCAGTACCGGCAGAGTCTTCGCCTCCATCATAACCAACAAAGCCAATTTCACCTTCACAAGAAATACCCGCTGCGTGCGCAAGCTCTACGATCCGCTGAGTTTCTTCTATGTTTTGGGTTAAAGGTTTACGTGAGCCGTCATACATCAAGGATGTAAAGCCGCTATCCAGTGCTAACTTGCATTCGTCGTATTCATAACCGTGATCAAGATGCGCAACAATGGGAACCGATGCATTTTCAGCTAGATAACGCATCATTTTGCCCAGTATGGGAAGTGGCGTATGCTCACGACAAGATGGGCCAGCTTGCAAAATTAGTGGCGCGTTTTCAGCCTCAGCTGCGGCCACATAGGCGCGCATATCTTCCCAGCCTAGGCAAACTAGGCCCGCAACTGCGCGGCCATCACGCAGCGCAGGCTGTAGTACTTCTGCAAGTGTGGCTAAGCTCATTTAAATTTTGCCACCATATCAAGTATGCCCGGAATGGTATGCAGTTGCTCTGCGTGCGTCGGCTGAAAGTACTGAACTAACGAGCGTTGGCTAAGCCCGCCAAGGATCGTAAAGTAATACATCTCGTACCCTGGTAGTACAGCACAGGGGTGGTAACCGGTATCGATACAAATTGTTGAACCATCAACAATGTGATAGGCATCACCAGGTTCATTGTCGACGCGTTGCAGCATTTGTACACCTGATCCGTAGTTAGGTTTAAAACGGAAGTTATAGGTTTCGTCGTGACGTGTTTCATCAGGCATACGATCAGTATCGTGCTTGTGAGATGGAAAGCCTGACCAACCGCCAGCGCCTACTGTGTAGAGCTCGCTTACTAATAAGCGGCCTACTTGGTCACGTTGCTTTTGCCCTAAGATGTGTTTGATTTTGCGATGAGTTTTTGTGTCGTCTGAACCGTATTGAACCTTATCCAGTTCTGCAGCACGTACGGCAAAAGGCTCGAGCTGTTTGTCGTATTTTGCACCAGCGATAAAGACTTCAGCATCATCCGATAAGCAAACTATTTCAGCTTTTGCACCTGTGGGTACGTATACACCTTCGGGTTCGCCATCCCATACATCTTCACCTCGGCCACCCAGTTTATCGGCGGTAAAGCCTTCAACAGATACGTTAACTGTGCCCGTGGCAGGCACGATGCACGTCTCGTATCCGCCTACTTGATATTCAAAGGCTTGATCTTTTTTAAGC
>CALJAA010000128.1 GCA_938028465.1 uncultured Granulosicoccaceae bacterium
CTACACCTGCAATGGAGACAATTTTAATTCAGTGTGCACTGCGGCAAACACAGAATAAACGGCAAGATGCTGCGCGTTTATTGGGATGGGGGCGTAACACGCTTACCCGAAAAATTAAAGAATTAGGATTGGAATCTGAATAACGCTTTAATCTAAGCTCAACAACTCAGCTTCTTTCGGTAAAACACGCGACTAAAACCATCCTCCTGCTTGCGCGCTGTTTCTGAGTAACCCAGCTTTGGGTACAACACTTGATTTTCAGTCATTGCCACATTGGTATAAAGCTCGACGGCAAGCAAGCCTTGCTTTGACGCAGTTGATTCAACAAAATTAATCAGCAGCTTACCAATCCCTTGCCCGGTAAATTTAGGATTCACTGCAACGTTATCCAATTGCATCGACTTACCCTTGCTGTAAAACACAACGTAACCGACAACGGCTACATTTAACACTGCAACATGCACATGTTGGCGCTGGATAAGGCTTGCGAAGTCAGCCACCATCGGTGCTGGCTCGCGATCCATTCTATCTAAGTATTGGGTGTAGGCAGCGCACGCGCAGGATTGAATAGCCGGTAGGTCGGTTGGGGTTGCTGGGCGTATGTGGGCGGTATAGTTGGCTGCCGTGTTCGCAATGGGTTTTAACGGCGCTGGGTGACCTGGGAGCGGAGTGTGTTTAACCACGGTTAGGTGCTCATTGCTTTGTGAAGGGAATCAACGTGGATCCCCGCCTTCGCGGGGATGACGCTTGCGCGGTGGCCCGGCGTTCTGGGATGACCGTTATTGGATTAGTCGCGCAGTACACCGGCACAATCAATATGCCCTGTGGCTACATCCCATTGACCATCGCGGGTGCAAGCCGTCACATAGCTGCGGTGCACACGAAAACGGCCACTGTTTGGATTGCCATCATCAAGCTGCGAATCGAGTTGAGACAAAATATTTACCGGAATATTGTCGCCAGTGAATATTTCATGAGCTGGTGAACTGACGTCCGCTGCTTGCGCACTGTAACTAATTTTGTAGTAACCATTAAACGGATTGCGCGGGCAAGTGCTGGCACTGCATTCAACATCTGTGGCGGTTCCAGCGGTATGTTGAGCGCCATCAAAGTTGCCACTGATAAAACCGGCAAGAGACAACTGCTGCCAAACACCGGCCCGTTCGCGGGCATCATCAACCCGGCCATTGCCATTGCCCGGCTCTGCAGCGTTATCAATTTGAGTACGGGAGTTGGAAAAGTCGCCCGGTATAGAACGGTAGCGGTCTTGGAAGGAATACCAAGCCGTACGAATACCTGATACTTCATTGGCCAATGATCTGACTCGCGCACTGTCTATCAGTGCTTGGCCTTTAAATATACCGCCCAATATTAGCCCGATAATGACCAGTACCAACGCAGTTTCTATTAGGGTGAAACCCTTGTTGTTGAAACCCTTACTATTGAAACCCCTACTGTTGAAACGCTTCCTTTTGTATTGCATGCTTAATCCTCCATGATTAGCAGAATAATGAGATGTATTTTTCATAAGCTTTTGTGCCCATCGTTGCTCATCGCTTAACGCCTTTAAAAAGGCGCGCTACGCGGAACACGTGGAAACGGTATGGCGTCGCGAATATTCTCCATGCCAGTGACATAGTTCAATAATCGCTCAAACCCCAATCCGAAGCCCGCATGAGGAACAGTACCATAGCGGCGTAAATCACGATACCACTGCAAGTGCTCCGTTAGATCATTTTCGGCTAACCTGAGGTCGAGATAATCCAAGCGCTCCTCACGCTGGCTACCACCGATAAGTTCGCCAATACCCGGCGCCAGCACATCCATAGCGGCAACCGTTTTTTCATCGTCATTTAGGCGCATATAAAACGCTTTGATTTCTTTAGGGTAGTTCATTAGCACGATTGGGCGACCAACATGCTCTTCTGCCAAAAAGCGCTCGTGCTCGGATTGCAAATCTAGCCCCCACGACACCGGGTATTCAAACTTCTTACCTGATTTTTCTAGAATGGTAATCGCGTCGGTGTAATCCATTCGCTCGAAATTAGAGTTAACAACCGATTCTAGGCGTGTCACCGCATCCTTATCAATACGTTGTGCAAAAAATGCCATGTCATCTTCACAGTCATTAAGCACGGCTTTAAATAGATATTTTAAAAGATCTTCCGCAAGCGACGCATTGTCTGCAAGATCAGCAAATGCGACCTCAGGCTCTAGCATCCAAAACTCAGCCAAGTGGCGACTTGTGTTTGAATTCTCAGCGCGGAACGTTGGGCCAAACGTATAAACGCGCGACAATGCTAGCGCATAAGCTTCCGCATTGAGTTGGCCAGACACCGTTAAAAACGATTCGCTGGCAAAAAAATCTTGGCTGAAGTCAGCATTACCCTTGTCATCTTTAGGCAAGTTAACCGCATCAAGCGTGCTCACTCTGAATAGATCGCCAGCGCCTTCACAATCACTGGTTGTTATGATGGGCGTATTAACCCAATGAAACTGTTGTTCGTAAAAGTAATTGTGGATAGCATGGCTTAACGTGGTGCGAACACGAGAGATAGCACCGAATGCATTGGTGCGCGGTCGAAGGTGCGCAACAGTACGAAGGTATTCAAAGGTGTGGCGCTTTTTCGCAATGGGATAGGTGTCCGGCTCATCCACCCAACCCGCAACCTCTACGCTGCTTGCTTGGATCTCAACTGATTGGCCTTTACCTTCAGACTCTACTAACAAGCCCGTTGCTTTGATAGCACACCCTGCAGAAAGCTTAAGGACTTCGCTTTCATAATTACTTAGGGTGTTTTCAATAACAAGTTGAATCGCATCAAACGTTGATCCATCGTACACAGCCACAAATGACAAACCTGCCTTAGAATCGCGTCGGCTTCTTACCCACCCAGTTACCGTTACTTCACCGCCCGGCTTAGTGTTTTTTAAAATATCTTTGATGGTTGGTGGGTACATAATTTAAACCGTTTGTAGAGATTGTTTAAGCGATTGATTAGAGGACGTTTCAATACCTGCTAGCAGCAAGCACAGTTCAGCAAAACTATCCCAAACATTACCACTAGCCTGCCCTTTTATTTGTCTATCAAGCAGGCTGGTTTTACTGAGCATTTTTAACCATGCCTGTGCGTCGTGACGGCTCAAGGCATTTTTTAAAGGTGGGATACGCGAAGCCCATACACCCGCACCTTTGATTGCTTTGTCCACGGGTACGCCCTGCGCAATAGCTTCGGCTGCACGTGTGGCGCTGCGGATCTCCTGATTAAGCGACCACAAAACCAATACCGGTGGTACTGCTTCATCGCGCAAACCTTCGAGCACGTGTAAACAACGAGCGGCCCGGCCAGCCAATGCCGCCTCAGTTAAATCATTAATAGAATAACGCGCGCTGTCTGCCACTGCAGCTAGCACTTGTTCAGCGCTAAGTTGCCCTTCTGGGTACAACAATGACAAGCGCTCGACTTCTTGATTAGCCGCTAGCAGATT
Source organism: uncultured Granulosicoccaceae bacterium (assembly GCA_938028465.1). Lineage (GTDB taxonomy): Bacteria > Pseudomonadota > Gammaproteobacteria > Granulosicoccales > Granulosicoccaceae > Granulosicoccus. The sequence goes on from CALJAA010000128.1 coordinate 3,490, forward strand.
ACCTTCCGTGCGTTCGGCAATCAGCGCTATAGCTTCAGGAGTTGCCTGCAAACCTTGAGATTGCAACCGCGCTTTTAACCAGACCAGCAGTTGCTTGGCTGCTATAGGCCAAACACCTATGGTAACGCCTACTTTATCGATAGCCTTAAACCATGCGCTGGACGTGCCTGAACGATCAAGTTTGCCAGCCGAAATAATAAGCAGTACATCAGCAGCTGGGTTAGCGCAGTATTGTTTTAGCACTTCGCCACCGGTGCGACCAGGCTTACCCGTTGGCATACGCAGTTCAATAATGCGGCGTTCACTAAATAGCGACATGCTGTCCGCGGATTCTCTAAACAAGGCCCAGTCAGAATCGTCACTGGCGTGGATTACCTGACGCTCTTCAAAGCCACTGGCTTTGGCGTGAGCACGCATTTGATCACCCAATTGCATCAACTGAAATGGTTCATCGCCATACAGCAGATAAACAGGCGCAGTTTGGCGCGAGAGATGATCAGCTAGTTTGTCGGGATAGAGCTTCAAAGGATGCGTTTTCGCAAGCGAAGGATACCTGTAGAATAGTACCAAACACAGCCGCTCAAAGCGCATTAAAACGCCATTTTATGACAAACCCTGACACAGCCACTGCAGCCGGAAGCGTTGCGCCTGACCCACTCTTCAGACTCGCCCGAGCGCTATTGTTCAAGCTTGATCCAGAGCAATCCCACAACTTGGCTTTACGCGCTTTGGCTCTGCCGCCAGTGAAGGCTATTGCTCGCAAGCGCTATCAGTCGCCCAGCTCTAGTTTCAGCTCAATGGGGTTGCAGTTTTCTAACCGAGTTGGCTTGGCCGCTGGCTTGGATAAAAACGGTGATTATATCGACGGGCTCGGCGCATTGGGTTTTGGTTCGATTGAGATCGGCACTATCACGCCCAAGCCACAGGAGGGCAACCCTAAGCCTAGAATGTTTCGCCTTACCGAGCACCAAGCCATCATTAATCGAATGGGCTTTAATAACAAAGGCATTGACCACCTGGTTAAGCAAGTTGAACGTCGCCGATACAAGGGCGTGTTAGGCATCAACATAGGTAAAAATGCGAGTACTGAGTTAGATAAAGCAGTAGACGATTATCTAATTTGCTTGGAACGTGCTTACCCGGTAGCGGACTACATCACTGTAAACGTGTCATCACCAAACACTCAAGGCCTGCGTGACCTACAGCATGGTGCACGCCTAGCAGAATTATTACAAAAACTTAAAAACCGTCAATCTCAGCTTGCCACACAACACGGCAGTCATAAACCACTGGTGGTAAAAATTGCGCCCGATATGACCAGTGACGAACGCCTGGCATTTTGTAAAGCCGCTATTGACGCAGAAATAGACGGGGTTATCTCGGGTAACACCAGCAATCAGCGTCAGTGGGTAGCAGGCCACCAGCACGAACAAGAACAAGGCGGCTTAAGCGGCGCACCAATAAAAACGTTAGCAGATGAGAGCCTTAGCGAAATCGCTGGCCAGGTTGGCACGAAAATGGCCGTAATTGGCGTAGGTGGCATAAATAGCGGTATCGATGCCAAGCACAAACTTGAGCTGGGTGCTGATTGGGTTCAGCTCTATTCTGGTTTGATTTATCAAGGCCCAGCTTTAGTACAGAGCTGCATCAGGAACACAGCATGACTCACTTCGATGTATTCAATGGCGACGCAGATGGTATTTGCGCGTTACACCAATTGCGATTGGCAAACCCTATCGACTCAACATTGGTAACGGGTGTTAAACGCGATATCAATTTGCTAAAGCAAATTGACCCAAGCACAGCTGGTAGTATCACCACACTCGATGTATCAATGGAAAAAAACATCGACGCCCTACTGGCATTGATAGATGCCGGTATAGAGGTTGAGTATTTTGATCATCATTTCCCTGGTGATATTCCTGAACACCCAAAACTCAAAGCGCATATCGATACCGATGCTAATACTTGCACCGGCATGATTGTTAACCAGCATCTAAATGGTGCGCACCTGGCTTGGGCGGTTACTGCGGCCTTTGGAGACAATCTCTATACCACTGCAAAAGATGCTGCTAAACCATTAGGCCTGAGTGCAGACAAGCTAGAGCTGCTCAAAACACTGGGCACCCTACTTAACTACAACGGCTATGGTAGCTCGCTTGACGATCTATTTTTTCCACCTGCTGATTTGTACCAACGTGTAAAGCCCTACGCAAACCCATTCGATTTTATCGATAACGATGATGCATTCACAACGTTGGCAGATGGTTATGCAGACGACATGAAAAAAGCAGAACAAACGCAGCCTCTGATTGCAGAAGATAACGCGGCGGTAATCGTATTTCCGATGGAAGCGTTTGCACGACGTGTAAGCGGCGTGTACGCCAACCAACTTGCGCAGCAGCATCCGGATCGTGCGCATGCGCTACTCAGCGCATTGCCAGGGGACGGTTATTTGGTTAGTGTTCGTGCCCCAATGAACAATAAAACCGGTGCTGATGATTTGGTTCGACAGTTTGATACAGGCGGCGGGCGCAAAGCCGCTGCTGGGATCAATTTTTTACCTGAGGCAGATGTAAACCGCTTTTGCGATGCACTGCGTAAGCAATACAGCTAAGCAGTATTACAAATAGTTTTACGATTTCTATAACAGCGATATGTTAGGGTGTGATTAAGGCTAGTATCCATGGACGCTATACTTAAAGTTAAACCTTAAACTGAGCAGATGATGAACATCTCCCTACGGCCCTGCCTAAGAACAGGTTGCTTGATCAGTCTTGCACTAGTTCTAACAGCGTGTTCTGCACGAAAAACCGACACCACGGATGAAGAGGCCCCTACTGGCGAAAATTCAGGGCCGTTCGGCTCAGACGACCCCAACGCAACTTCCGTTCTGTTAGCCAGCAACTACTCAACTGTAGTGGGTCACGCTCTAAGCTTTTTTGCTAATGAACGATTTCCGGGCCCGACACTGATACGCATCGGGCCCCCAGCGTTTACTGAACCACAAAGCACTACAGTCGATCCAACTACCGGTGTTGAAACTGGGTTTTTTACTTGTATAAACGGAGGCGAAGCTTCACGAGTTGATAACGGCAGGGACCCAACGGTTTACCAGTTTACTAATTGTCAGTATGAAGACACGATTCTCGATGGCCAGTACGGCCTCATTTTTGGCAAATACAACCTAACACAAGAATTTAATAATTTCGTGGCTGACATTAATGGCGGGACTGCCATCCATGAAGTTACCGGTGCTATGGTGTTCAAAACAAGTTCACCGCCGTGCAGCTCTTTTGTGCGTACGAGATCAGTTGAACAATACAAAATTACACTCGCCGATCGAACCTTTGAAATTAAAGACTGGGATACGAGCTATGAAAAAGCATCACCCGTTGCTGATTTTTGTGATGAAGATACGCTTGAGATAGCAGGCCGGTTTTCGCTTCGGTCAGATATTACAAAGAACAACTGGCTTGTAATAACAGCCACCGAAACCATAACCGGTACCTCAGACAACCCTACCGACGGTGTGATTACGATCAATGCCGCTGATCGGTCAAAGATAACACTCGATTTTGCTAATGGCGATGACACCAGTGTCAGTGTGACAATCGAAAACAGAGATGGTGAATCGACTTTTGACGAACCACTAAGCTCTTGGATTAACAGCCTGCTGCCATAGCAGTATCACAACACGTTATCACCGTGTACCACGCTTTAAGCATGCAACTAAAGCTTCATCAACGCCCTTATATGAGCCGTTGCACTGCGACCGAGCGCCGGTAGCGAATAACCACCTTCCAGCATTGACATCACCTTACCACCAGCATGTTGCTCTGCTACGCCCATCAGTTTTTGTGTCACCCACGTGTAGTCGTTATCCATTAAGTCCAAACCTGCCAGCGGATCTTCAATGTGAGCATCAAAGCCTGCGCTAATAATCACAAGCTGTGGTTTGTACGCCTCCAACGCGGGTAAAAATTGTTCTGTAACCGCCGCTCGAAACTCCGCGCTACCCGTACCAGAGGGTAATGGCACATTGACGCGCTGACTGTCTACATTTGGACGAAACCCACCCGGGTAGAAAGGATGCTGAAATGACGAGCAGAATAAAATTCGTTCATCACCATCAACTAGATCTTCAGTACCGTTGCCATGATGTACATCAAAATCAACAATCGCGACTCGTTCTAAACCATATTGTTTGATAGCGTGCTTAGCCGCAATAGCCACGTTGCCAAAAAAGCAAAAGCCCATTGCGTGCCCGAGTTCTGCATGATGCCCTGGAGGTCGCACTAAACAAAACGCGTTATTAACTTCTCCTGCCATCACTAAATCAACACCCAACATACCCGCACCCACACCACGCAGCGCGGCGTTAAGCGAATGTTTATTCATGGCAGTATCGGGATCGAGTTGCACGCTGCCAGATTCAGGCGAACTTGCGATCACTTGCCTTACATAGGCTCGACTATGCGCAAGATTCGGCGCATCCTCAGCCGCTAATGGTGCATCATGATGCACAAGATGATCAAATACATCCTGCTTTTTGAGTTGGTCAAGAATCGCATCGATCCGGCCAGGGCATTCTGGATGCCCGGGCGATATTTCATGTAGTACGCAATCGCGATGCGTGATTAGCGCTGTGCTCATGTTTCAATTCAGTTAGGTGTTAGTGCGTCAATATAACAGAACCCCAATCATCAATGTCTAGGGTACTATCGACATATGTCCACGCTGCATCTAGACAAGCTTCTAAACCCACAATCCATCGCGATAGTTGGCGCTAGTGCCCGTGACAATTCGCCCGGGCTAATCATCACCCGTAACGTGCTAGAAGATGGCTATACGGGTGAAGTATTCTTGGTTAACCCGCGATACAAAGAAGTGCTTGGGCAGGTTTGTTATAAGTCGCTCAAGGCGATCGAAGGCAAACCCGATTTGCTCATCGTGTTAAGCCCCGAACGCACAATCAAAAGCACGTTAAAGCACGCTCACCAAATGGGTATTCGTGTGGCTATTGTCATGTCAGCAGTTAAAGATAGCACTGCACTACACGAACTAGCCAAAAAAATAGGCATCAGATTACTCGGCCCCTATTGCGCTGGCATCATACGCCCGCACTTAAAGCTCAATGCCACTTATTCTGCTAACAAGATCGAACCAGGGCATCTTGCTATTGTCAGCCAATCTGCATCGTTAGGTGGCGCTATTCTCGATTGGGCCGAGTCGGCGCAAGTCGGATTTTCATCACTACTATCAACTGGTGGCGATACCGATATAAGCCTGCCCGATTTACTTGACCTATTGAGCGAGGATCATCACACACGGGCCATCATTGTTTATGCAGACAGCATCAATCAAGCACGAGAATTTCTAGGCGCCGTCAGTGCTGCTGCTCGAATAAAACCTGTTGTACTAATGAAGTCTACTCAAAATTCAGCCCGATACTGCGATGCAATTACTCGCACCAGCCAGGTGTTTTCTAGCGATCACGTACTACAAGCAGCGCTACAGCGAGCTGGTGTAGTGCGTATTCGTACCTTTTCAAATTTGTTTGCTGCGGCAAAAATATTGACATCCCCTGCCCGCGCCAAAGGAAAGAAACTGGCTATCGTCAGTAATGGAGCCGCGCCTTCCATGCTGGCTTGCGAGCGGATCGAAACCAAAGGTTTTGGCCTTCCATCACTCTCACCAGAATTAAGCAAAACGTTAGGCGCTGAATTCAAACGTAGCTGGAGCGGCAAAAACCCTGTGGTATTAAGAGGCGCTGAAACACTGGCAACACAATACAAGTTTGCAATCGCCAACATCATCGCAAGCGGTGAGTTTGATGCAGTGTTAGTGATATACGTGCCTGACTCACGCAACAATCCGCTGGAACTAGCTCAGGCTGTCATGGAAACACAGCCTTGGCCCATACCGGTGCTAACCACCTGGATGGGAGAAGCGCAAGTTGCTAGTAGCCGAGAATTATTTGCCTCAAACAACTTACCCACTTTTCGTACGCCGGAGGCGGCAACCGACGGTTTCGATTTTTTGCATCGCTACCACGTGAGCCAACAACAGCTGCTGCAATTGCCTAATCCCGCATCAAGATTTACGCGCGCCGATGTAGGAGCCGCCAAACAGCTGGTGAATGCTGCATTGATGCAAGGTGACAGAGTACTTGGGCCGCAAAAAACGCGCAGCCTGTTAAAACTGTTTGATTTAGATGTGCTGCCGGGCAAGCGCGTTATGTCTGCACAAGAGGCAGTCGAAGCAGCGGCACGAATTGGCTACCCGGTTGCCTTAGAATTAGTGTCACCCAATATCAAATACAAAGCCGAGATTGACGGGGTGCGCTTAAACATTAACAACCCAAACGATTTACGTGAAGCGTTTGAACACATAGAGAGGCAAGCAAAAACTAAACGCCCAGACGCACACCTTCGCGGTATGCTGGTTGAAGCAATGTATAGCCAAAATAATTCACGTAACTTAGCGGTGAGTATTTCAAGAGATGCAACCTTTGGCCCAATGATTACATTGAGTATTGGTGGAGATCTTACGTCATTGCTACAGCAACGAGCCACCCAGCTACCGCCACTCAATCAATTTTTGATTGACGATATGTTGGCCGAACCCTTTATTGCTAACTACTTGGGCGAATTTCATCATAGCCGAGCAATTAAACACAAGGCTATTTCACACGTGCTTAGGCAGCTATCCGAATTAGCCTGCGAACTCCCTCAAGTGTTCTCAGTGCACATTAACCCATTAGTGGTTAGCAGTACGCATGCAATGATAATGAAAGCAGAAGTGGTATTGCAAAAGAGTCGAACACAGCAACGCTACGATCACTTAGCTATTCATCCCTATCCTTGGCAATGGATACGTGAGGTAACACTCAAGCACAACAAAGCGGTACAGATGCGCCCAGTACGACCTGAAGATGCCGTCCAAATGAGTGAGCTTGTAAAGCGCATGTCAGCGGAGTCGCGATACTTTCGCTTTATGCATGCCCTTAACGAGTTATCACCACGCATGGTGGTGCAATTCACCAAGCTAGATTACGATCGTCAAATGGCTTTTGTAGCGGTATCTGAAGAAGCAAAAGATGTTGTTGGCGTAAGTCAGTACAGCATTCAGAGTGATGGTATCAGCGCAGAATTTGCCGTAGCCATTGCTGATGATTGGCAAGGCCTAGGTTTGGCAAGCTCATTAATGCGCTTACTAATAGAGCACGCCAAAGACAAACAAATTCAACAACTGCATGGTGATGTATTAGCCACTAACGCAGCTATGCAGCACTTGATGAAATCACTCGGGTTTACCGCAAAGCGTAAACCAGACGAGCTCGACGTACTCATTTATACCTTTCAGTTAGATCAAACATGACTAGTCATACAACTGCCACACCCGAATCAGTATCATTCAACATTGATGGCCAAACTATCACTGGCATCAGACACCGCAACTCAAGCATCGAACCCACTGTGCGTTTGTTGTGTGTGCATGGCTGGTTAGATAACGCGAATAGTTTCTTGCCGCTCATGCCGCTCTTGCCAGAAGTCGACTTATTAGCCATCGACCTACCTGGCCACGGATACTCCGCTCATATTAGTGGCAGCTACAGCGTGCCAGATATGATGTATTGGGTTGCCGCAGTGGCTAAAGCGGCAGGATGGGATAAATACCACCTAGCTGGGCATTCATTAGGCGGCTGTATTGCGCCCTTAGTTGCCGTGGCCAGCGCGGATGCTGTGCAATCACTCATCCTGATAGAATCCAGCGGCTCGATGTCTGCTGAAGCCGACGCCTACCCTGAACGCCTTAAAAAAGCATTGAGGCACAGAATGGAACCTGAGCAATTTCAACCCAAGCCCTATGCCGATAAACAAGATGCAGTGAATGCTCGCCTACGCGCCGCAAAAATGAACCCCATTTCGGCGCGATTAATTATCGATCGACAGGTGAAACAAGTTGAAGAAGGTTGGCTTTGGCGCTTTGATCCAAAGCTACGTATGGCAACGCCTCAATATCAAACCGAGGCCCAAGTGCAAGCCACATTAGCCGCCATACCGTGTGAAACCTTAACCATTCTAGCAATGGATGGCTTCTTAGCTCAGCGTGAAAATACGCACGAACGGTTATCGTTAATAAAAGATCACAAGTCAGTGACGCTGATGGGCAACCATCACTTGCATATGGACACACCCGAGCCAGTCTCTGCCGCAATGAATCAGTTTTTAGGTACCCGCCCACACATGGGTGGTTAAGGTTGGGGGGCTAATCCGAATCATCCAGCGCTTGCGCATCAGAGCTTGCAGAGAACAGCGAGATAACCTCCTCCGTCGATAGCTTAGTTAATGGCTCTTGCTCTCCATGATTCAGCGTTTGATCAGCTAAACTTTTCTTAGCTTGTTGCATGCTCATGATTTTTTCTTCTACTGTATTACTAGCAACCAGCTTGTAAATGAACACCGGTTTGGTTTGCCCGATACGATGAGCTCGATCACTGGCTTGATTTTCAACAGCTGGGTTCCACCAGGGGTCGTAATGGATAACGGTGTCCGCCGCGGTTAGGTTCAAACCAGTACCACCGGCTTTTAAGCTAATCAGAAACAGCGGTACATCGCCATGTTGAAATGCATCGATGGCTTCATCACGCTTACGAGTTCTACCGGTGAGTTTTACGTAAGGGATACCCGCGTTCATCACTTCGTTTTCAATTAAACCCAACATCTCAGTAAACTGCGAGAACAATAAAATCTTTTTACCCTCGCTGATCAGCTCAACAAGCATCTCCATCAGCAGTTCAGTTTTCGCTGATTCCTCAATTCCGCGTGCCGAATCAAGCTTGACCAACTTGGGGTGACAGCAAGTTTGACGCAACTTGAGTAAAGCATCGAGCATTTCGATATGGCTTCGAGCCAAGCCTCTACTTGCGAGCAACTGCCTAACGCGCTGCTCCATAGTCACGCGAATACTCTCGTACAATCGTGCTTGCGCACCTTCGAGCACCACTTCGCGAACAATTTCAGTTTTTGGCGGTAGATCTTTAGCAACTTGTTCTTTACGCCTGCGCAGTAGGAACGGCCTGATCAATTGCACTAAACGAGTTTGACGCTCGCCATTGCCGTGCGACTCTATGGGTGTTTTAAAATATCGATTAAAGTGCTTTCGGCTACCTAAAAAGCCCGGCATCAGGAAATCAAACTGCGACCATAGCTCACCAAGGTGGTTCTCTAGTGGCGTACCGGTTAAGCACAGCTTGCGTTCCGCATCGATTGTTTTAACAGCCTGGGTTATTTTAGCTGTTGGGTTTTTAATAGCCTGCGCCTCGTCTAACACTAAATATCCAAACGATCGCTCGTGCAGCATTTCCAGATCACGCGTAACGAGTGCATAACTGGTAATCACAATATCAACGCTGCCAAAATCAAACGCCTGTTGTTTGCGATTGCTTCCATGCCAGATATGGGTGCTTAATGTCGGTGTAAATTTGGCCGCCTCGCGCTGCCAGTTACTCAGCAAGCTAGTGGGCGCAACAATCAATGTGGTTGTGCTTAGCCGGCCAATCGACTTTTCATGCAATAGATGCGCAAGGGTTTCCAGCGTTTTACCCAAACCCATGTCATCAGCCAAAATACCGTTAAAACGAAACTCTGATAAAAAGCCCATCCACGCCACACCTTCCAATTGATAGGGGCGTAGGTTTGCCTTTAAGGTATCAGGCATGACTGGGGTTTGAATGCCCTCAAATTCTTGCAAGCGATTAGCAAGGGAAAATAATTCAGACGCACCACTCCAAGCCACCTTTAAGCCTTGCTGCTGCCAATGTTCATCAAGGTCGGTTAAGGTACCCACCCGTTGGCGCGGCAATCTAAAGTCACCCTGAGTCGGATCGTCAAATAGCTCTAGCAATGTTTGCGCAACCGGTGCAAACAATATGGGTGGTACTTCTAACCATTGGCCACTTTTAGCCTGAACCAATATCGGTTGATCTTTAACATCCGATTCAAGCCACTCAACAACCAGCGGCAATAGATCAAACGATTGACCATCGTGCGCGAGTTGCAGTGACATATCAAACCAATTGGATATGCTATCGCTAACGGTGGCTTGTATTTCAGTGACCGATTGAAATTCAAGATCAAACGGTTCACGGGTATTGATTTCCCAACCTGAGGTTTCAAGCTCCGCACGGTTATTCATGAGTTCGTGCCAGGTGCGTGCAATAGTTTGCACATCACGTGAACGAGGCTTGCGATCAGCGACTGAAAAATAGTCAGAATCAGTTGCCGCGGCGGGCTCAAAATCACCAAAGCGTTTACCAAAATCAACGGCGTAGCGCGTTTCGCGTACAAGGTCCCGTTTCAGTACCAACGGCTTGCCGTCACTTGTTTTACCTTCTAGTGTTGCTTCCGCCTGCATACCATCATAGGGCAGGAGGTAATCACCATAACGAAAACGAATCGACGCAAAAAACTCACGAATATCGGCACTATCTTCCCGCGATTGCAAAATAAGCACAGGTCTAGGATGCTCTTCTATGCGTACGAAGTTTGGCTCAACGGGCAGCGGCATATGCGATTCAGGTAATCGCGATGCTAAATAATTACTAACGTTTTGTGCATGCTCACGAGGCAGATTGGGCGCATCAATGAGGTTCATCAAAATACTGGTATCAGGCACTTGCTGCAATGAGCCTGCTTCTAAGTTTTCAATATCGATATACCAAGGAGGACTACTGGGAACAAGTTGCCAATCGGCACCGTTGTCCAGTTCGACAAATAGAGAGAGCTCCCCCTTAGCCGAATCTTGCCACTCAAAGTTTAGGCTGCGGCTTGGCCCTAGGCTCAAGGGTTGCTCACGGCCTTCGCCCCAAAAGCAACGGCCGGTTGCTAATAGCTTATTCATAATCAAGTGACCAATATCGCCTTCGATAGTCAGCGTACGATAGGTAACGTCATTATTTTTACCAACGGCCAACTCAAGAATACTGCGATCACTGGCCAACACCCAATCAGGATGATAGTAATGGCCGTGATAACGATAAGGCGTTTCTTTACCGTATCCGCCACGCTTTAGTAATCGGCTTTGCTGAATTGCTAACGTGATACCAGACTTAACTTGAGTTAAGGCACCCGAATCGATTTGGTAAAAGAGTAAAGGTTCGCCTGGCGTGTGATCTTCAAGGCGAGGCGTTAGGTGACGCCCCTGCTCTACCAGTTTTTGGAGCCATCGGTTAACAGCTCGAAGCGCTCGGTCATCATCCGATTGAGGTACGTTTTGCTTATCAACCCAACACAACAATGCAGCAGCAACATGCTTACAATTGTATTGCACCGGACACGAGCACTCCCCGTCCATGCGATGTGTGGTGATGAGGGTTCGCTGCTGGTAAGGATCAGCGGCGCTGCCCTGAACATTGCTTAATAGCATGCTGTTTTCAGGCTGCCACTCGATTTCCAGTACGGATCCGCTTGATTTATAGGCGCGACCGCGAGAAGTAGCCACTGAGCCGCAAAGCTCAATGACATCATCGAAGTTTATGATACGTTCGGGACTATTCACTGCGTGATTGTACCTGTATTAGCCCCTGTATTTGCCCCCATCGGGCAAGTAAAGTCATGATTGTCAGGCATCAAGCCTAGCTAATGCCCATCCAGAAAGTAGCGCTATTGTGGACAACACGGGCAAGTGAGGTTTTGCCTGCTACATGCAGTTGCTTAAGAATCACTAAGCGCCTGCAGGCGGTAGGCAAAAACCTCAAGCAGCCATGCTGCCCTCGCTACGCCCTATTTCTGGATGGGCACTAGCTGCATCTGTGTGCATAAGTTGCACCAGTCCACAAAAAAAGCATCTGCACCGGGCTAAAAACAGGGCACAACTCCCGTTTATACAAATCTGATCAGCCAGTAACCTAATGCGACTTATCAATTTTGGCTACACGCCGTTACAGGATAGGTACCCAGGAGGTAAATCACATGTACAGAACTATGATCCGATGGAGCATGGTCGCCGTTTTGGCATCGACAATTGCCAGCTGCGCTAGCACCCCAAAACCACTCGAAGAAATGAGCCAATCACGAAATGCTGTGGCTCAGGCTGATACGAACGATACACGCGAATTCGCTCCGTTGGAGTTGATGCAAGCCAAAGAGCAACAAGATTTGGCTGAGCGCTCCTTGATTGCCGAAAAATACACTCAGGCCAAACGCCACTCAGAGCAAGCCGCTGTTTTAGCAGAGCTCGCTACAGCTAAGGCTAAGGCCGAAAAATCAAAATTAGCGGTGCGAGCGGTAGATGGCAACATCAAAACTATGCAGCAAGAAGTCGATGGCTCGACTAAACCCGCTATCCAACTACGCTAAGGAGAAGAACATGAAGCTAAACGCCAACCATTCACTATTCGCCTCCGCAGCATTGGCGCTAAGTCTCGCCGCTTGCAGCAGCGCACCTAAGCAGATCGAATCACTTGAAACTGCACGTGCTGCTTATTCGCAAAGCAGCGAAAATGAAAAACTCGTTCAACATGCTCCAACCGAGCTCAGTGCAGCACACGACGCACTAAACGAAGCTGATCGCCTTTGGAAAAACGATGCTGACAGACCAGACATTGAACACTATGCCAACTTAGTTAGCCAGAAATTGCAAATTGCCGAACTTGTAGCTGACCAAAAGATTGCTGAACAACAATTGGGCGATAAGAAAGCTCAACAGCAAGAAACTCAAGTGAAACTAGCGCAGGCACGTACCACACGCGCACATCAAGCCGCTATTGCGTTTGATAAGCAAGTGAGCGACATGCATGGTCGCAGCACCCATCGTGGCATCGTAACGACATTAAGTGATGAGTTGTTTGAAGCAAACTCAGGCACACTTGCACCAGCTGCTGGATATAAGATCACGACTATCGTGAACTTTTTGAAGAAGAATCCGAAGCGTCGCGCCATTATTGAAGCGCACACAGACAACGCGGGTGATGCAGATGATAATCTTGATCTGTCACGTGAGCGAGCCTATTCGGTACGCGCTGCTTTAAAAGAGCGTGGTATCGATGCCGATCGACTCAGAGCCCTAGGCTTTGGCGGGTCAGCACCGATAGAATCAAACAGCACAGCTAAAGCTCGTCAAGCCAATCGTCGCGTTGAAATCACATTTCCCAACACACCGATGTACCTGAGCTCAGCGAAATAATGGTATCGCTCGAACGAGCGAATAGCAGATACAAAAAAGGCGGCTGTTAGGCCGCCTTTTTTTATTTTGTATAAATAGTATCGCTAGCGAGGTTCAGGCGGCCGACCACCTGGGCCAAGTAACTCAGCCGTTCCCATAAACTGCGGATTCATCCACGTGGAGTCGACAGACGGCCCATCGGGGGTTTTAGACGGATGGAACCAACCCCATTTGGCGTCGCGATCACCACCGTCTTTATCATCGTTATATTGAATCTCTATACCAAATGGCTGTCCAACGGTTATACCAACCTCGGCTAACGGTATCTTCATCTCTAAGACGTACTCACCGATACTAGAATCATCACATCTGCACGTCGCATACTCCACACCCGTAGGAAACGGTAGTGCGTTATCCCCTGCAACATCCCGACGCGCCAAGCTGCGGCTATTAGCAGGTATAAAAGTAGAGTCTTTTTCGAACATCGGAATGATCATATGATAATCATTCACGCCATCGTAGCTGCTGTTTTTACTATTATCACCATCAATAAAAACATCGATCGCATCATCCCTGTAAACCATATCGGAATCTGAGGTCGGAGTTTGTCCAACCCTAACGCTTTCAGTAAAAATCATTAAGTACAGATTGATTCCATCGTGCATCGCACCCCACCGATAGGTAGGCTCTTGATCCTTCTGCGTCGCACCAAAATCGATCATGAGATTTTTGATATCTAGGCGTGCTCGATTGCGATCTCGGAACTGAGCTGTTGGCCAAATACTGACATCATAGCTGCCATCAATCTGAGGCGCACTGGCTGGATCAATTTGACTAATAAACACCGTGGCAGTTTGAGCACCGGGCTCTAGCGCACTTAACGGGTCAGTTGAATTAATGCGCTCAGTTAAATTACTAAATCCATCGTCATCGTTGTCATGAATATCAAAAACGTAGTCAGTAGCGCTAATCGAGGCACTGCTATTACTGTTTATGACGCCTAGCGCTTCTGTCACTGACGCTAGTGGTAATTCTACAAAGCCATATTGCTCGTTCCAAACGATCGTCACGCTAGTATCGGTGCCGGGAGGCACCACAGCTGACCCTGTCCACCTCATCGATGGTGGCTCTTCTGGGGTCATGACAACCTCAATATCATTCACTCGCACCATAGGTGACAACGCAGGCACGGACACGGCTTTTGATAACAGTTCCGGTGGTGGCTGCAATGAAACAGTTGAACCATCCGCACCAGCAATAATCTGAACATCAGATTCACTACTACCGCACGCCATAAGCGAAAGCAGCATGACTGCAGATGCGATACCCGAAGCAAAACGATGCATTACATCATTCATTGGTCACCACCGGCATATCGATGTCGATCTCTAGAATACAACCACTATCAGCACAGCTGTTATTGGATTTTTTGCTACCGCCATTGGCCAAGCTTGCTAACAAACCAATAGCTAGCACACCAATGACGACATAAAGTGTTTTGCTTGACTTAGCACCTTGTGTTGCAGAGGCCGTTTTTAGGCCGGCATCATTGGTGTTACCCGCTAAACCATCATC
>CALJAA010000129.1 GCA_938028465.1 uncultured Granulosicoccaceae bacterium
AACAGTGCTGCCATGACAGGCTTGACAATGGTTCTCGTATAATAACTCGCCACGATCTGAAGCAAACGCCTGCGGTGTAACGAGCGTGAAAATCATTGTGATTATTACAATGCTGCATTTCATTAAAAAAGCTCCAGATGCGTGGTGTTGTCATAAACAACAATACCGATACAGCATTCGTGCACACTTGATCGATATCAAATGAAACTTATTAAGCGGCAAACCAACGTCGAATTTGAAGCACTAACTCCTTGCTACCATTTCAGCTCTCTGGCACTGACCTTATGGTGATTAGAAACGATCTCAACGACAACGCCATCAGCGAGCGATACTATTCGATCCGCCATACCACCAATAACGGAATTGTGAGTTATAACGGCAGTGGTTGTTCCGAGCTCTCGATTTACCCGTTCGATTGCTTCAAGTACGGTAATACCTGTTGATATGTCGAGCGCGCCTGTAGGTTCATCGCAAAGCAATACATCAGGCTTTTTGGCAATGGCACGGGCCACAGCCACTCGTTGTTGTTCACCTCCTGACATTTGAGAAGGGAAGTGATCCATTCGATCACCAAGATCCACAAGGTCAAGCGCCTCTTCTGGACTCATCGGGTCGCTTGATATCTCGGTGACTAGCGCTACGTTTTCGCGCGCAGTCAAACTTGGAATCAGGTTGTAAAATTGAAATATAAAGCCCACGTGCTCCCGTCTGTACTGAGTTAGCTGCTTATCCGACGCTGCACTGAGATTATGCTCCCGATAATTTACATCACCCTGAGTGGGTGTATCCAATCCGCCCAGTATATTCAACAGCGTAGACTTACCCGAGCCTGAAGGACCAAGCAATACGACGAATTCGCTTCTATGCAGATCAATACTAACGCCACGCAAAGCGTGCACATCAACATCACCCATCTGATAGGTCTTGGTTATATCCTGCGCTGAAAATACAACCTCCGCAGGTGGTTGCGAGCTGACGTGTGCAAGGGACATTGTTGGCTAACGGAGATTGTTTTGAATATAACGACTCAAGCCATTTATCGTCACATTAAAAACTGGAGTTTGCATAATCTATCGCCTCGTTAAATAATGGTGTGGTACACGGGATTAATCATACACTCGAGTTATTAACGCACGATTGTGCTAGATCAAATTATCAGTGTTCCTATTGCTTTCATGTTTTCGTAACATCCTCTGAGCGCGACTAACCGCGTAGACCATAAAAATTAGCACCGCGATAAAGCCCGCTACCACTACGGTCCACTCAGTTAAGCTTCTTTCTCGTTCGGGTATACCCAGGCTCATCAAGTCACCCGCCAGTGAACCAAGATAAGTATTAAACAGCGTTATAGGCCATAATCCAATTAGGGTACCGATCAAATAGTGTTTTAATCGTACCGGGCTTAGTCCAAACAGATAATTCGATAATTTAAATGGAAAAAAAGGAATCATACGGATGGCTGCTACCAATTCCCAGCCGCTGGTTTGCATGATGAGATTGACTACCTTGAGCGAACTACTTTGCCGAAGGCGCTCTGTCCACTTTTGAACTATGCCAGTTCGAGTGATAGCGAATGCGATAAGTGCGCCAATGGTTTCCCCCACAACAATCAAAACACTCCCATAGAGTGCACCATAAAGAAAACCTGCGGCCAGTGTCAAAAGAACGCTCGGCAGTATAGCCATAACCGATATTGCACCTAACGCCACAATTAATAGTTGCCCACCAAAACCTGCGCTGTCGGCTCGGTGCAACAGATATATCATGATGTCCTCGATTTCCATCCAACGTATCAGCCCAACAAGCAGTCCAGCTAGTACGCAACTGAGCAAAATCGGAATCATTATTCGAATTTGGCGTTTCATGACTTCACCAACAGCTCAGGTGAGGCTGTAAACGGTTTAGCATCAATGGCGAGTTTGGCCTCGTTCGATATTGTCCATGTGCACTCATCGGGAAACGAATGCCAGCGCTCATGCGTCAATGGCTCAGAGGTAACAACCACTGCTCGATGCTCATGATTCAATTCATGATGGATATGGGGGAAGCCACAAATATCGCAATCGTATACGCCTTCACGTTGTAGGTAAAATAGCGTTCTTCCCAATCTCGAGCCTGCTATTAGATTCCCATCAGTAATAGCCAAGTTCAAACCTGGCTTGCCAGTCGCACCAACCTCAGCAATCCAGCCTAAGGTATCGTTAACAACTTTGCGAATGATAAAATCAAGCGCTCGCCGGGGGTAGCGCTCTATTAACGCTAGAGCATAGTGAAACAAGTGCTCACTATCCGTAGCCCCACGTATGTGTTTCAAGTGCTCTACACCCATCGCTTCGCACATTCTGGGCTGCACTTTTTCAAACGACGGTATCGTACCGTTGTGGGCAAAGGCCCATTGCTGATATTTAAACGGATGAGTATTAACAACAGAGGGTTCGCCCACTGTTGCACGCCGCACATGGGCAAAGACTAAACTAGCGTATACCTTTGCAGCGCTCCGACGAAAATGCTCGCCATGGTAGGCGGCCCACGCTTGTCTGTCTACCGTTTCGTTACCATCATAAGCAACAATACCCCAGCCGTGACTATGAGACAGACCAGACAGATCCTGCTTGCTTTGCGCCATTAGCGCGTTTTGAGAATGTACCAAGGTACATTCAACTTTGGTCTCTTCGGTTGCGCGAAACACATAGAGCCGACACATTTTTCTGATCCTGATCAATACGTTTCTACAGACTATCGATTAACGTTACTGCAAACGGAGCTAAATCAAATGACAGAGATCAAACAAAAGCTTTTTGATGCGTTCAAAGCCGACCACGCTCTGCTTGGGTCTGGTTTCTATACCTTGGCGACTTGCTTGCGGAATAATGACATCACTGGTGCGAAAGAAATCGCGGTCAAAATCGGGATCGAAGCAGGGCCACATATCGCGTTTGAAGAACAGGCATTTTATCCGGCTCTAGAGCGCTTTCTTACGCAGGAAGAGATCAATGCCATGTACGTAGAGCACAAAAAAGGGCAATCGTTACTGCAAAGAATTATTGACCTGGACGAATCAGAAATGCTGAACGAAGCAAACAAACAGGCAATTCTGAGTGAGGTAGAGAACTTTGAATCACACGTATCTGATTGTGGTGAGTTGTTTGGTGTAATGGGTGGTTTGAGCGAACCAGAATTACAACATTTATACGATAAATTAACTGATTACAAACTTCGAGCACCAAATTGGTTGTCACATCAACAAGATGCGACCCTAAACTAAAGGCACTAAGCAATGAATGCGAGATTGTACCTTGTGTAGCTTAATGACATTGGCCCCTTGGCCAATCACAGCGTTAGAAAAGTTGCATCTCGATACCTCTGCCATCGCACATATAAAAGCACTCACAGAATCATGGACTGCTGATGAACCAGCGCTAAACAACCCAGAACCTTATGGCCAAGGTGTCGTGTGTGGTTGGCGAGCTGTGCCCACGCTTTACTTAGAGGACCATCGTTCAATTCAATTACAGTCTTCGGACAGAGCTAAATATTTTGAGTATCGATCGTTTGGCTTGTCGTCCGCTACTGATATTTATATACGATCAGAAGGGCGAACTGAACCTTTTGAGCAATACCAACGGGAAAACCTAGACGTTGGGGCCGACACGGTATTGACGGTAGATGTTACACAATATGGTGCAAATTCGCTGGCAAAAGCGTGCCTGTCTAATGCGAATCACATGAGCTACCTGACGTCACGTGCACAACAAGCTGGCGGTCTGAATATCTGTCCGTTTATTGTTGATGATGATATATGGATATTAGCAAAGGAGTTATACCGACTCAGTGGTTGTGTTATCACTGTCATGGGCCCAACGCCACGACTTGCCGACCGAGCCAATGATAAATTGTGGTTTTTTGACACAGCTTGTGCAATTCTCGGCAAAGCGCATATGCCGCGCACTTGGAGAGCTTATACTTTAGGTGCAGCCATAGCTGAACTTCAGTATCTGGCCAAACAAACACCTGTAGTGGTGCTTAAGACCACGTCGAGTGCAGGGTCACAGGGTAACCTTGTTTTTCATAGTAACGATCTTCTGCAATTATCCGAAGAAGCGTGTTTTAACCACGTCAAACAACGACTCCTAAATACAGGTTGGCAAGACGACTTTCCACTGTTGATAGCCGATTGGGAGAACCCCGTACAAATGAGCCCATCAGCTCAGGCCTGGATTCCAACTGCCACTCATGGCCTACCCATTATAGAAGGTCTTTTTACGCAAGTCCTGGCAGGGGAACAAGCAGGTTTTATTGGCGCTAAAAAAGCATCATTACCGACTCGGATCAAAAAACAGATGGTTTATGAAGCAGGACTACTGGCAAGTTGTTTACAACAACTCGGATATTTTGGCCGGGTGAGTTTTGATGCAATTGTAGTTGGAGACAATCCAGACGATTCACAGTTACATTGGATCGAATGCAACGC
>CALJAA010000130.1 GCA_938028465.1 uncultured Granulosicoccaceae bacterium
TGGCTATTGTCAAGATCGATATGTGCTATTTTTTCACTAAATATATTATTAAATATCAATTAGTTACAAAGTATTCGAAGATTTACAATTAACTGTTGTGTCAATGCCTAGCTTGTGGTTATATTACGACATCAGCTGGCAGCATCCTTGCTTTGTAATAGGTGCTCCAACGTTATTTTGATTTGTGAAACGAAGGTCCCAATCATGTCCCCATCTAGTGCAGAAGCGAAAATTACAGACGGCAGCAGCGGTGTAGAGCGTCGCGAGCGGCTAACGCATACGATCAACTCACTGATCAAATTGCGCCAAAATGTTGTTGTTGCTTATTGCAAATTATCCGGCGTTAGCTCGTTCGAAAGCCGTGAAGCGGAATCCCACTCAGTGGATCCCGATCAGCTACGCACCTTTTGCCAGATCATGGTTGATTACACGGCAATGGGGCACTTTGAAGTATACCAACGCATCATAGAAGGCAAAGAGCGCCGGAAGGCGGTTAAGGAAGTAGCCAGAGAAGTTTATCCAGCGATTGCTGAAACGACGGACTACTTAGTGGATTTCAACGACAAGTACGACGCTTTTGAAAGTACTGCAGACGAAGTGCAGCAACTACAGGGCGATCTTGCCAAATTAGGTCAGATCATCTCGATCCGTGGTGAGTTAGAAGATCAGATCCTCGCAGCGCTCGAGCAAAAGTAAGTACTAAGCACAAAGTAGGAATAACACGGCGCACACCTGACGCGCCGCGACAGTACCCGCACGAGGGTCGATCTGTTCGGCCAAGCACGTTTAAAATCTCCTTACATTCCGCAGCTTTTCTGCACTCATTTCCTCACTACCTGCCGCTTCTCGCGTAACCTTGCGGTATCACCAAACCGTAGAATTTCTCTGTGACTACCTTGCGTTTAAAAAAAGGCTCCGATGCGCGTCTGTCTAATAGCCATTTGTGGGTCTTCTCAAATGAAATCGATACTGCGGTTACGCCACTAAAAGGCATTGAGCCAGGCGAGCCAGTCAAGGTTGAGCGGGCTAATGGTCAGTTTCTTGGGTTTGGTTATGCCAATCCTCATTCTCTCATTTCCGCTCGTATTCTTAGTCATCAATCCAATAAGCCTTGGGATGCGGCTTTGTTATCTGAGCGCCTAGCCACAGCGCTTGCTTTGCGCGAGGGGATGCATGCAAAGCCCTATTATCGTTGGGTGCATGGTGAGGGTGATTTATTGCCAGGCTTGGTGGTTGATCGTTACAACGATTTAGTGGTTGTGCAAATCAATACAGCAGGCATGGAACGTTTTAAAGACGAAATCGTTAAGGCACTTGGTAAGCACGACAATGTAAATCATATTGTTTTGCGAAACGATAATGCGATTCGTGAACTCGAACAATTACCCTTATACCGCGAAACCGCATTGGGTAATCCACCGGAGTCACTGGTGATAGTCGAAAATGATATCGAGTTTAAAGTGCCAGCTGAGCTTGGTCAAAAAACCGGTTGGTTTTATGATCACCGCGATAGCCGTTTGGCGTTACGTAAATGGGTTAAAGGTAAACGTGTACTTGATCTTTACACCTACCTTGGAGCGTTTGGTTTAAACGCTGCAAAGGCGGGCGCTGCATCGGTTTTAGCCATCGACTCATCAGAGGTTGCGGTCAATGCTGCCAATGAGAATGCTAAAGACAACGGTTTATCTGATGTGTTTACCGCTAAGCAAGATGATGCAGTCGAGGCGATGCGTGCATTATTTGCGGATGGAGAATTATTTGATGTAGTGGTACTTGATCCGCCTGCGTTTATTAAAAAGCGTAAAGATAGAGATGCGGGTATGCGGCATTACCAGCTCAATAATCGCTTAGCGATGAAATTACTAAAGCCGGGTGGATTGTTGCTCAGCGCTTCGTGTTCGCAAGCGTTGGACATGCAGGCTTTGCAAAAAGCGATTCAAGAATCAAAGCCAAAGCAAAGCCCAGGTATACAGATTCTTGAGCACCATTTTCAAGCGGCTGATCATCCTGCTCACTTGTCTATGCCCGAAAGTCTTTACTTAAAAGGTTTATTAGTAAAAGTGCTTTAACGGATGCGTCGTTTTTTTTAAATACTAGAGGGGTCACCTGCTATGGATCAACAAGGTATTGTATCTACCGATTGGTTGGCTAACGCCTTGCAAAAAGAGAGTTCGTCCATTCGCTTGTTTGATGCGACGTTTCATCTCATTGATAAAACTCGCGATGCTAATCAAGAGTGCAAGGATGAGCATATTAGTGGCGCGCAGTTTTTTGATATCACGCGCATTGCTGATACAACATCTGCATTGCCTAACACCGTGCCGTCAGCAGACACCTTTGAGGAAGCTGTGCGCAGCCTCGGTGTTAACGCCGATCACACTATCATCGCTTATGATCGCTACGGTTTAATGTCGGCAGCGCGCGTTTGGTGGCTGTTCCGATATTTTGGGCATAACAACGTAGCCATACTGGATGGTGGTTTACCCAAATGGTTAGCTGAAGGTAGGTCTGTTGATGATGACAAGGTTGAATACCCCAAAGGGAACTTCACCGCCAATGTTCAGTCCGAGCTACTGTATTCGGCTGTACAGGTGCATGACATCGTAACTGGTTCTGGCCCAATAATCGTGGATGCCAGAGGTGCTGGCCGATTTGCAGGTCATTCGCCTGAACCGCGTGAGGGTTTGCGGGCAGGGCACATTCCGGGATCAGTTAATTTGCCCTACAACCAGTTGCTAAATAATGATCACACCTTTAAGAGTGCCGAACAAATAAAGGTCGCCTTTAACGATGCCGGTGTTAACCCGCATGAGCCTATTGTCACGAGCTGTGGTTCAGGTGTCACGGCCTGCATACTGGCTTTAGGGCTGGCACAGCTAGGAGAGCATCAAACCCCTATATTTGATGGTTCTTGGACTGAGTGGGGCTTGAATGAGAGTTTGCCGATAGCCACGTTATAGAGCGCTTGCTCGGCGCTTAATGCCTATCAATTTGCGCGTATAATGTCGCTGGTAAAGCGTCTGGAAACCTTTAACATAATGCTGCAATACCCAGAAATCGATCCGGTTGCCGTCAGCCTAGGTCCGTTAACCATTCATTGGTATGGCGTTACTTATCTGGTCGCATTTTTAGCAGGTTGGTGGTTGGCTAAATACCGCGCCCGCCAACCTAATTCGGGTTGGCAGCCTGATGAAATAGGCGATATCGTTTTTTATATCGTATTGGGTGTTATCGCTGGCGGTAAAATCGGCTCGGTACTTTTCTATCAGTGGGATGCCTTTACCGCCAATCCACTTATCCTATTTAAGCTAACCGAAGGTGGCATGTCATTTCATGGTGGCTTCCTTGGCGTGTTAGCTGCATTTTGGTTCTACGCACGTAGCACGAAGCGTACGTTTTTTGAAGTGGCTGATTTTATTGCACCGGCATTTCCGATTGGTTTAGGTGCTGGCCGTATTGGTAATTTTATTAATGGCGAGTTGTGGGGCAGAGTCACTGATGTGCCTTGGGGTATGGTGTTTCCGCATGTTGATGAACAAGTGCGTCATCCTAATCAACTTTATCAATTTTTCTTCGAAGGCATCGTGCTGTTTACCCTTGTTTGGTGGTTTTCGAGTAAGCCGCGGCCACGCATGGCGGTGTCGGGTATGTTTGTACTGCTGTATGGCCTCTATCGTTTTGCGATTGAGTTTGTTCGCGAGCCTGATCGCCACCTGGGTTTTGTGGCATTAGATTGGTTGACGATGGGGCAAATATTGTCGTTACCCATGATTTTAATTGGTGCAGCCTTATTGGTACTGGCCTACACCCGCAACAACAAGGCGTAAGCGATGCAGCAATATCTTGATCTGTTGCAACATATTCTGGATAAGGGTACTGACAAAGGTGACCGCACCGGCACTGGCACCCGCTCCGTGTTTGGTTATCAAATGCGGTTTGATTTAGCCGATGGGTTTCCGCTGCTAACCACCAAAAAACTGCATACCAAATCCATCATCCATGAATTGCTGTGGTTTATTGCGGGCGACACCAACATCAAGTATTTAAAAGATAATGGTGTCTCTATCTGGGATGAGTGGGCCGATGAGAATGGCGACCTAGGCCCAGTGTATGGCAAGCAATGGCGAAATTGGCCAGCCCCTGATGGTAAAACCATCGATCAGCTAAGCGAACTAATAGAGCAGATAAAAACTAACCCGAACTCACGTCGCCTAATGCTGAGTGCTTGGAACGTTGCAGAAATTGGCGGCATGGCGTTGCCACCTTGCCATTGCCTATTCCAATTTTATGTAGCAGACAACAAATTAAGCTGCCAGTTATACCAACGCAGTGCAGATGTGTTTTTAGGTGTTCCCTTCAACATTGCATCCTACGCCCTACTCACACAAATGATGTCGCAAGTCACTGGCTTAGCAGTAGGTGAGTTTGTTCATACACTTGGCGATGCGCATTTGTATAGCAATCATTTCGATCAGGTTAACGAGCAACTCACTCGCACACCACGTGCCTTACCCACGCTTAAATTAAACCCTGATGTAAACGATTTATTTGCGTTTAAGTTTGATGATATTGCAATCGAAAACTACGATGCTGACCCAACTATCAAAGCGCCTATTGCGGTTTAAGTCATCGGGAATACATATAAATGACAAATGACGCAGTTAAAGTGTGCGTAATCCTGGCAATGGATCGCAACAAGCTAATCGGCAAAGAGGGTGGCATGCCTTGGCACATCCCCGGTGAGCTGGCGTATTTTAAATCGGTAACCATGGGCCACCCTGTCATCATGGGGCGCAAAACCTTTGATTCCATCGGTAAGCCCTTACCCGGCAGGCTAAACGTTGTGGTAACGCGCAATAAGCAATGGCAAGCAGAAGGTGCAGTTGCAGTCACATCACTTGCTGACGCCATGGCGGTGAGCAAAGCAACAGTTACGGATAAGCCCAATCCACAAATTATGATTATCGGCGGCGCAGCCTTGTGTCGTGATGCCATGCCATTTACCGACAGGCTTTATTTAACCTTTATTGATCACGAGTATGAAGGCGATACTTGGTTTGATAGTTACAACGCCGACGAGTGGCAAGAAGTGTCGAGGCGTGATGTTGATCCGACGGAAACTAATAATATTCCGATTTCATATCGAGTTTTGGAACGCATAAACAACAGTGACTAGATTTCTACTTCACGCCATTTAGAAATCCCTGCTGATAAATCGCCTGTTAACCATTGCCAATCAAGTTGCATTTCAATCGCATCTGCGCGGCCTTTGCTTAAATAAACAGTCGCTTTACCTGCAGACAATTCGCCAGTTTTGTCTATGGCATGATAGAGCATGGTTAATTTTCCATCTACGTTGGAGACTATTGCATGCCCATACTCTATGTTTGGGCCGGAGTAAATTGCCTTGTATGGGGAGTCTGAGTCGTCAAACACCATGATGGTTTCGTCTGATGCCAAGCCTTCTTTGTTTTCAATAAGTTTTAAGCGGGTATTTTTTAAATCCACATCACTTCCGATTGTTAGGCGGGTTCAGCGATACAGCACCGCTTATCCAAATCAAACGCCGCCAAGTGCCCACCCCAAACACATCCACGATCCAAGGGCATTAACCAGGGCGCGGCAATAGCTGGATGCGCCGACCAGTGCCCGAATATTAAAATATCATCTCGCCATGCTGGGCTAAGCAGTTGATGCCAAGGTAATAGGGTAACGGGTGCTCGTGCGGGCGGGCCGTTATAATCAAAATCAAGCTGACCATCCACTTGGCAAAAACGCATACGAGTAAATACATTGGCTGCAAAGCGTAGCCTGTCGTATCCGCTATGGGTGATAGACCAAGTATTGGGCTTGTTGCTGTACATGTTATTCAAAAAATCCACGTAGTGTTCGCTACGTAGTACGGATTCAAGCTCGCGTGCTAGTGTGGTAGCGGTTGCTTGATCCCAATCCGGGTGAATGCCAGCATGCACCAAAATATAGGGCTGATTGGCTTCAGCATGTAGCACAGGGCGATGCCTTAACCAATCCAGTAGTTCATCACAATCCGATGCCTTGAGAATGGAGTCGAATGTATCTTTTTTTGACGGCTTGCGAACGCCATGGCGCACCGCAAGTAAGTGCAGGTCATGATTGCCCAGCACGGTAATGCAGTTGTCACCCAGTGCTTTAACGAAGCGCAGCGTATCGAGTGAATCAGGGCCACGATTGATTAAATCCCCAGTAAGCCATAAGGTGTCGCGTTTTTTATCAAACTGCAATCGATCCAGTAAGCGCTTAAAGGGTTCGAGGCAACCGTGGAGATCGCCTATCGCGTAGTTTGCCATGACTTATTAATTTAAGACTTTTTGATACAAGGCCTGCGTTGCTTAGTGCAAGGTGCGAGGCGTGGTGAGTAGAAAATCCGCAATTGGGGCGGTGAATTCTGCACCTTCATCCGTCACCATTAAATAGCTGCCACCCATTGTGCCCATTGAGGTTTCTAGCATGGTGCCGCTGGTGTACTGAAACCCTTCGCCGGGTTTGAGGTGGGGTTGCTCACCAACTACACCTTCACCTTGAACCTCTTGCACCTTGCCATTGGCATCGCGTATAACCCAGTGACGGGTAAGCAGGCGCGCAGCGATATCACCCACATTTCGAATAGTAATGGTGTACGCGAATACGAAACGGTTTTCATCCGGATCGGATTCAGAATCGATATAGAGCGTTTCAACGTCTACGTTGATGCCGTCACTGAATTCGCCTTGCATGGGTTTCTTCTCGTCAGCTGGTGCTTAATGGTAGCACCGAGGGCATCACAGGTCACTATTGAGAGGGGGTAGTATTGCCTTTGTATAGAAGTTTTGCCAATGCAAAAAATTGTGGCAGGCCAAGTGTTTCGGCCCTCGCGCCCGGGTCGATGCCGAGTTCGACAAACTGCTCGTCGCTAATGTGCTTCTTGAGATTGTTGCGTAAGGTCTTGCGCTTATTGGCGAAGGCTAAGCGTGCGATAGCTTCCAATGAGGCAAGCTCGCCCGTTGTGGGCTGCTCTGCATGCGGCACCATACGAATCACAGCCGATTGAACCTTGGGTGGCGGATCAAACGCTTCAGGTGGCACCTCAATTAAGGTACGAACCTCAAAACAGGCCTGGATCATCACACTCAGGCGACCAAATGAACGCGTACCGGTTTGGGCTGTAATCCTATCGACCACTTCTTTTTGCAACATGGCGTGAACGTCAACTAACACGTTAGCCTGCTGTGCAAGCTTGAGCAGTAACGGCGTACCGATGTTGTAAGGCAGGTTGCCGACTAATCTTAAGCGCCTGTCAGCGGCAAGTTCTTCCCAATTTATTTGAAGGGCATCAGCTTCAATTATGGTAAGCCCCGGTGTTTCTTTTGCTTGCAGGCGTGCAACCAGATCACGATCAATCTCGATTACAGTAAGCTTTGCTACGCGTGCCAGCAGGGGTTGGGTGAGTGCACCAAGGCCTGGACCAATTTCTATTAATGGGTCATCGTTCTGCGGATTGATGCAGGCGATGATTTCGCTGATCAGCTGCTGATCTTGGAGAAAGTTTTGGCCAAATCGTTTACGGGCTTGATGTCTCACGCGGTTGTCGTTAACTCAGCTTCTGCCATGTCGATGGCTAAGCCTAAGGCTGCATGCAAACTTCCTTCGTCGATCGCGCCGGTAGCCGCTTTGTCTAGTGCTGTGCCGTGATCAACAGAGGTACGAATAATGGGTAGGCCTAACGTAACATTAATCGCTTTACCGAAGCCTGCATATTTAAGTACCGGTAAGCCTTGGTCATGAAACATGGCCAGCACCGCATCTGCCTTATCGAGATGCTGAGGAGTAAACAAGGTATCAGCCGGTAGTGGGCCGATAAGGTTCATACCTTGTTGACGCAGCGTGTCGAGTGTGGGTTCAATGATGTTGATTTCTTCCATACCCAAATGGCCACCTTCACCCGCATGAGGATTAAGGCCACATACTAGAATTCGCGGTGCTTCAATGGCGAATCGTGAGTGTAGTTCGGTGTGTAATATGGTTAATACTTTTGTGATGGTTTCACTTGTGATGGCTGATGCAACCTTGCTTAGTGGCAAGTGCGTGGTGGCTAAGGCTACCCGTAGCGTGTCAGCGGTAAGCATCATGACAGGGTAGGCGTCAGTTTTATCTGCCAAGTATTCGGTATGGCCGGTGAAGGCGATGTTAGCGTCATTGATAATGCCCTTGTGGATCGGGCCAGTCACCATAGCTGCGTAGTTGCCGGATAGACATCCTGCAATCGCCTTGTCTAAGCATTGCAGCACATAGGGCGCATTGCTAACGTTAAGCTCACCGGGTGTTGTAGGCGTTGCTAAGGCGATATCAGCAACACACAAACTGCCGGCAGCATCACCTAGTGGTGTGGCATTGCTGTCAAACGTACGGATCGCCAGCGGTAGCTTTAGAGCAGCTGCACGCTCAGCGAGCATTGCAGCATTGGCAATCACAACGATCTCGTGATTACGTACCGATTGCGCCAGCATTAGCGCAAGGTCAGGGCCAATGCCAGCTGGCTCTCCTGGCGTTAAGGCAATTCGAAGTGTCACACACGCATCTCGATGAATGACTCATCGCGTAGCTGTCGAATCCAACGCTCGGTTTCTTGTTCCGTTTTTTGGCGGCGTATAACGGATTCAGCTTGTTGGCGAATCACGTCATCGTCGATGGTGCTAGTGCGTCTATCCAACACTTCAAGCACATGCCAGCCAAATTGCGTTTTGAATACACGGCTAAGCTGGCCCTTTTCTAGCGCGTTTGCTGTTGACTCGATTTCACTGGGCATTTGGCCAGCGACAAACCAGGGTAGCTCACCACCTTTTTTAGCGCTGTTAGGGTCTTCACTTACCTCTTCAGCAACGGCTGCAAATGATTCACCGTTGACAAGCCGTTGGCGAATACTTTGCATTTTTGCTTCTGGGTTATTGCCATCTTGGCTATTGGCTAAGTAAATATGTCGCACCAATGTTTCAGCCTGTTCGGCTTGGCTGCCGCTGCGTATGTCTTTTAATCGCACGATGTGTAAACCATTAGCGCTACGCAGTGGGTCACTGATGTCACCCTTGTTCATGTTGACCACAGCTGCTGCAAGAAAATCAGGCATTTCCTGTAGGCTGCGCCAACCAAGGTCGCCACCTTCTAGCGCTCTTGCACCATCAGAACTAGCGATGGCTGTTTGAGAAAAGTCAGCACCTTCGCGTAGCTTGACTAGTATTGCATCGGCTTTTGCCTTGGTTTTGTCAAATTCAGTGGCATTTGCCGTTGGTGGTACGGCTAGTAAGATATGTTGAATTTGGTAGCTCTTATTATCTTCACTATTGTTAGCATCAATGAAGTCGTCTATCTCTTGGCCACTCACCTTAATGCGTGATTGCACGTCGCGTTGTAGCAACCTTCCAAACAACAACTCTTGCTCAACGTTTATGCGAAAGCGGTTGTAATCAATACCTTCGGTTTTCATTGATTGTCTTAGTTGGGTGGTATCCATATTGTTGTTGCCAGCAATTTGTTCGATGGCTCGATTAACGCTACCTGGGTCAACACTGATGCCTAACTTGGCAGCATGTTGGCGCTGTACTTCATTGTCTATTAGCCGCTCGATAACACGTTTTTCAAACACGTCATCAGCGGGTAGGGATTGCCCGTTACCTTTGGCTTGCAGTTTAAGGTAAGCGGTTTCAGCATTGACTTCGCTGGCTAGCACAACGCCATCATTAACTATGGCAATAATCTTGTTTAAAACAACATCGCCCTCGGCCGCTAGCGAGGGCGTAATCATCGTCATAACCAAGGCTGCACTAGCTAAAAGCTGTGCAAACAGTGTATTCAGTTTGTTCATTATTTGTATTCGTCCCGGTAGCCCAATATGGCGGTTTCGAGCAAGCCACCGTAATCTTGCCCAAGTGGCGCTAGGCCCTTTAATACTAACTCTAGATAGAGGCTGGTGTCGTGATCCATACCGTCATCGGTAACAAAGCGTCGTGCGGCAAAGCGCGCAGCCCAGCAACAGCTGTCGTACTGCAATCCTAGCAAAGTCTCAATACTCTGATTCTCTTTTAGTGAATAGTTCCAGCGGCCGGCTACCACCCAATTGTTTTTCACGGGCCACAACACGGAAAAGTCGAGCTGTTCCGTTTCGGCATTTCGGCCTGTATTAACAATACGATGGCCAAAGTTTACGATCTTATTAGGAGCAGGGCGATAGCTTACTAACATCGACCCACGCACCGTGTCTCGGTCGTCAGGGTTCCATTGCATCTTGCCACTCACGCCCCAATCGTTGGATAAGTCCGCAGCTAGCTCGCCTACAACATCCGAGGTATCTCGGGTGTCAGTCGTCTCTTCTTCAGTCAGGGTTACGCGTCGGTCATCAAAATAGAAGATTTGGCCCACACTGGCTCGAAAGTCCTCGCTACCGTCTACGCCGTCCACAATGCGCGTGGTGAGTGCAAGGGATACCTGATTAGCATCAGCAACACGGTCTGAACCTGAAAATCTATTTTCACGAAACAGCTGGGAGATACTGAAATCGAACTCATTACTATCAAATAGTGGAATGCCTTGGTGATCTTGATAGGGAACGCGAAGATAGAAAAAGCGTGGCTCTAGTGTTTGCACTGAACCTTTAAGATCTATCGAGCGGTCGAAGTACACACCACTATCAACCGATAAGGTACCTAGGTTACGACTGATTCGGCTGTCTTCTGTATCTTCTTCGTTGTTAAGCGCAAAATGCGTAAAACGATAGGCTAGCGTAGGTTTAAAAAACCATGCGTCTCTGACTATCGGTACAGTTAACCGAGGGTGTAAATCCAGTCGTGAACCCGTAACAGAAGCATCGCGATCAAAATAAACCAGCTCAGCGTCTAGCTTTGCGCGTATGCCGTATTGATCCCGGTCGGGTTCCCAATTAAACAAAAACTGCGGTAAGCGTTTGTACGGTTTGAACTCATCCGGTATTTCATCGTCGACGGTTTGGTATGTTTGCAGACGACTAACAAACTGATAGGGGCCGCGCTTAAACGTTAGGTCGGCTCGACGCTCAAGGTGCGTAATACTGGCTACTTGTACACTATCGCCCAGGTCTTTAAAGTAATCACCATCGCTAACCCGGCTAGCCAAAATATTACTAGACCAATCGCTATTAAAACGCCCTGTGTGTTGTATTTGCGTGAAGACACGGCGCTCGTTGCTGCGTTCTTTATCATTTATATATTCGTTATCAAGCTGCCATTCGCCTTGCTTGTTTAGGTAACGAAACTCGCTTTGTAGTTGCGCGCCGCGTTTCGTTGTGAGCCTAGGTACAAAGGTGGCGTCTAGATTGGGGCGGATGTTCCAATACCAAGGTATGTGTAACTCTAAACCGGTGTTTTCGCGGCGGGCAATAACAGGTGCCAGAAAACCCGTTTTACGCTTTGGCGATATCGGAAAGCTAAAACGAGGTATCGGTATTAACGGCACACCCTTAAAATTTAGCGTAATGTTTTTGGCGGTACCAATGCCTTCATCAGGAAACAGGTGGAGTTCTTTTGCTTCTATAAACCAACTTTTATCACCGGGTGGGCAAGTAGAGTAGGTACCGTTTTTCATGATGTACTCACCTTTGTCGTTGCGCTCCATTTTCGAAGCGCCGCCGGTGGCACGTTTTCCGTTTAGATCAATTTCATACACCGATTCACCCGTGCTGAAAAGATTGTCATCCATATCAATCTTGGCATCGTTGCTTTCCAGCCTGATGCCTTTAGATAGAAAGCTGACTTCGCCATCGATTAACACTTCGCCAGTCTCAGGAATGTACTTGGCGTTTTCAGCATTCAGGCTTCGATCTTTAAAACCGATGTTTGTATTGCCTTCCAGCGATACCACGCCGTTTTCACTGATGACATTGTCCGCCTCGGCATTGATGCGTGGCACGTCGTCATTTTGAGTGTCGCCCTCGACTGTCACTTCAGCTGCGTTTAGGTACGCTGGCGCAGGGCACAGCTCATCCCCGTCTGCCGATGCGGGCAGCGAAATTGTGCTCAATAGGGTCAATGCGACCAAAAATTGAGCAATATATGAGTGAGCGGGATTAATCACGTCTCGAAATAATAGACGGCTTTTGAATTAAACTAAAGGCGATGCGTACGCGCGCCTAACATTATCGCCTGTGTCTGAAAAAACTGCTGCTGTTTCAATCGACCCAAGTTGGCGCGAACTCATGGATAGTGAGTTCGAAAAGCCCTATATGGCTGAGCTAAAAGCTTACCTGAGCGAGCGCAAGAAACAGCGTGCGGTGGTGTACCCGCATTCTAGCCTGTGGTTTAACGCATTTGCGCTCACACCTGTGGATTCAGTCAAAGTCGTCATTTTGGGGCAGGACCCGTACCACGGCCCGGGTCAGGCTCATGGGCTGAGCTTCTCGGTACCCGAAGGCGTACGCACACCGCCGTCGTTACTTAATATCTGTAAAGAAATCGATAGTGACCTCGGTTTGGAGGTCTCGCTAGCTGCCAAGCGTTTAGGTTGCTTAGAGGCGTGGGCACGCCAAGGGGTATTTCTGCTCAACAGTGTGTTGACGGTTGAGCAAGGTATGGCCGCAGCTCATCAAGGGCGGGGTTGGGAAGAATTCACTGATGCCGTTATTAGCCACCTCAGTAATGAACGTGACGATCTGGTGTTTATGTTGTGGGGAAGTTATGCACAAAAGAAAGGTCAGGTGATTGATGCTAACAAGCACTGTATATTGAAGGCACCGCACCCATCTCCTTTGTCGGCACATCGGGGGTTTCTAGGTTGCAAGCATTTTTCACAAGCCAACAGTTGGTTGGCAGACAAGCAGCTCGACCCAATTGATTGGACAAAAGTAAGCTGAGTAACTACATATGATAAATACTTTGAAACGCCTGACAGCGACTGTACTGGTTACTTTACTTGCGGTTATATTAAACACAGCGGCTTATGCCGCACCGTTTGGCGAGCGCAAAGACGTGCAGCAATATCTAGATCAAATCGCCGATGAACATGGCCTCCCTAGGCAAAAGCTACAACAGGCATTTGACCAGATAGAGCCCTTACAACAAGTCCTGGATGCCATTTCACGCCCGGCGGAAAAAACCTTGACTTGGGCCGAGTATCGCCCGATCTTTATCAAGGCAAAGCGTATTGAACAGGGTAAGCAATTCATGGTAGATCATGCCGATACCTTAGCGCGCGCTGAAGAAGCACACGGTGTACCTGCAAGCGTGATAACCGCGATAATTGGTGTTGAAACTTTTTATGGGCGAATAACCGGTAAGTACAGCGTGCTCGAATCTGTTGCAACTTTGGCATTTGACTATCCGCCACGCAGTAAATTCTTTAAACAGGAACTCACCGAGTTTCTAATATTAAGCAACACAGAAGGCTGGGACATGGGCCAAATAAAAGGCAGCTATGCGGGCGCAATGGGTTGGCCACAATTTATCTCGAGTAGCTACCGCAACTATGCAGTTGATTTTGATGGCGATGGTAAACGGGATCTGCTCAATAGCGCTGAGGATGCAATTGGCTCAGTTGCTAATTACCTCAGTGTTCATGGTTGGAAGAGGGGTGCTTTGGTTGCGGAGCCGTGGACGGTTTCGTCTAGTCAGGCTGCCAGTGCATCAAAACTGGTTACGGAATCATTAAAGCCATCGGTTTCTCCTCAAGCACTTAAAAAAATGGGCTTTAATGCAGACACCGACAAGGATGTGAGCGTCATGCAGTTTGCTGGCAAAAATGGGCAGGAAACGTGGGTGGGGTACCCTAATTTTTACGTTATTACGCGTTACAACCACAGCCGAATGTACGCATTGGCGGTCCATCAGCTGAGCCAAGCCGTTCAATAGAGACGCTCGCTGCAATTTGTACAAAAATCGCCGTGCAGCCCCTGATCGCTCGCCTATAATTTACTCTGATTCGATCCCGATCAGCTTAATCTCTAGCGCCTGTGACCCTGAAAAACACCTTACAAAGCGTCGTATTTCTGCCTCTGCATAAATTGGCCTTTTTGAGCCTGGCTTGCCTAGCCATGTCCTCTTGTGCTGCGCCTCATGGAGGCTCCAAAGATGGCCCGGGTGCGTTCTATGCACTGGGCAAGACTCCCAGCCCAGAGGTTCAAAATTTGCCGCGCTCGCGTTCTGGCAACGCTTCGGTTTACACTGTTTTTGGTAAACAATATTCAGTGTTAGATAGCGCAGAGGGCTTTACACAGCGTGGCGTAGCCTCGTGGTACGGCAGCAAGTTTCATGGCCGCGATACGGCTAGTGGTGAAAAATACAACATGTACGCCATGACCGCTGCGCACAAAAACCTACCTTTGCCCGTTTATGTGCAAGTTACCAATCTGGATAACGGCCGGGAATTGGTCGTAAAGGTGAACGATCGTGGACCGTTTATCGAAGGTCGGATAATCGATCTGTCGTTTGCCGCTGCTCGAGAATTGGGCATATACGATTCAGGCACGGCGAATGTAGAGATAAAAGCCCTGAGCGAGGCGGTGCGTGATGGGGGAGAGGAGGTGGTGCTGGCAACACCTGAACCTGCAGCTGCCCCAGCATCGATTACTCAAGCCGAACCTGATCTGCCAAGCGAAGAAAAACGCTATGCGTGGGTAGTACAGCTGGGTGCTTTTAAGGAAGCGGCCAACGCAAGCGCCATGCTTCAACAGCTGAACTCAAACCTAGCTGCTCGAAGTTCGATCAATCACGATGTTAATTCGCAACTTTATCGCGTGTTAGTGGGTCCGATGGCTTCAAATGATGAAGCCGACCAGCTCGTGAATACATTAGCCACGAACGGAATTGACGGCTATACCCTGAAAGCTCGATTTAAGTAAGGCGCCATCAAGCGTCAAATCATTTACACTAACTGCGCGCAAGCGATGTTGTTGTCTCCAACCGGAACAATTGTTGATGTTTTCTAGCACTATCCAGTTTCAAGTTCGATCAGTCATTCGATCAATAGGCTTTCTGTCTCTATTGTGTTCGCTCCAGCTTGTCGCGTTTGGCCTGCGAGCAGCGCCATTGCCCGCACCACCCCAGCTGTCAGCAGAAAGCTATTTGCTGATAGATTTTGTTAGTGGGGCTGTGCTGGCAGAAAAAAACCCTGATCAACGCATGGAGCCAGCCAGCCTAACTAAGATGATGACGGCTTACATCGTTGCTCAAGAATTGGGGCGCGGAAATATTAGAGGATCTGATCCGGTCATTATTAGCGATGCAGCTCAAGCCATGCCAGGCTCGCGCATGTTTGTGGAAGCGGGTACGACTGCAACCATTAATGAGCTTTTAAGTGGGTTGATTATTCAGTCGGGTAATGATGCCAGCGTCGCTTTGGCTGAACATATTGGCGCAAGCGAGCAAGGTTTTGTTGACATCATGAATCGCGTCGCTGAAAAGTTGGGTATGAACCACACCAATTACATGAACGCGTCGGGCCTACCTGATGATAATCATTACACCACCGCATCAGATTTAGCGATCATAGCTCGAGCGATCATTCGTGATTTTCCAGAGCTTTATGCCATTTATTCTGAGCTCGAATATACCTATAACAACATTACACAAAAAAATCGTAATTCGTTGCTTGGCCGGGATGCTTCGGTAGATGGTATGAAAACCGGGCATACGAATGCAGCAGGTTACTGCTTAGTAGCATCGGCAAAGCGCGACAACATGCGTTTAATTAGTATCATTCTAGGCACCAACAGTGATAAAACCCGTATTGCTGAAAGCCAACGGTTACTCAACTATGGTTTTCGTTTTTTCCGAACGGAACAAATTTACGCAGCTGGCGAACTTGTAAGCGAAGCACAAATATGGATGGGCAAACAAAATTCCATACCACTTGGCGTAGCTGAAGACCTATACGTCACGTTGCCGCGTGATGCATTCGAAACTTTACATAGTCAGATCGAAGTCAGTGATTACATCAAGGCACCGGCACGTTTGGGGCAAGAGCTTGGTCGTTCAGTATTAACTGCTGATAGTCGAGTGGTTGGTGAAGTGCCATTATTGGCATTGAAAAAAGTAGAAGAGGGCAATATCTTGGTTCGCATGAAACATTCGATCATGCGATTTTTTAGATGAGTGATAAGCAACGCCAAGAATTATCGGAGCTGATTAAGTATCCTGCGGTCAGGTCGATCAAAGCGATGGGCCTGAACACCACTGATTTTGAATTCTCTGTGATTGGGTTGATATCACCGATTATCGCGCCACAAAAACCCACTAAAATCGATACCCGCGAAAGTAGTGGTGGTAAATACCTATCGGTTACCGTGCATTTCAAAGCAAGCAACGCTGCGCAATACGATCTCGTTTATGACGCCTTGCGAGATGATGCGCGAGTGCTTTTCACACTCTGAACATTCAACACCTAGGGCTTGCTGAATACCAAGCCGTGTTTGCTGCCATGCGTGAGTTTACCTTGTCGCGGAACGCAGATACACCAGATGAACTCTGGTTTGTCGAACATCCACCGGTTTATACATTGGGGCAGGCAGGCAAGCGCGAACACATTTTAAATGCTAAGAATATCCCGATTGTTGAATCAGACCGTGGAGGGCAGGTGACCTACCATGGCCCAGGCCAACTTGTGGTTTACACGTTGCTCGATTTAAGGCGGGCAGGCTTAGGCGTTAGAGAAACCGTAATTCATCTCGAAAACGCGGTAATCGATTGCCTGCAACATTTTGGAATTAGTGCGGTGGGCAGACGAGATGCGCCTGGTGTGTACGTGAATAACGCAAAAATCGCAGCGCTTGGTTTACGGATTAGGCGGGGCCGTTGTTATCATGGCTTAGCGCTAAACGTCACACCTGACTTGCAGCCTTTTTTAGGTATTAACCCTTGTGGCTATGAGGGATTGGAGGTGACCAGTATGCAAAAGCTAGAAGCCACGGCCACGATGCCGCAAATCATGGACAGACTTTTGCAGGCTTTGTTACATCACATACCCAACGCCACAGCTTAAGCGCTTGTGTCACAATGACAAAGTACGGCCACTTTACACCAAACAGTTGAACAATCATGGCTACTGATTACACAGCACCTTCTCGCAATGACCCCAATGGGCATCAACGCGGTTCAACCAAGTTGTCTCGCATCCCTATCAAGGTTGCTACGCAAGAGGTTACTTTGCGTAAGCCAGAATGGATTCGAGCACGGGTGCCAAACAACCCTCGAGTTATAGAAATCAAACGCATGATGCGTGAGCTAAAGTTGTCTTCTGTATGCGAAGAAGCCAGCTGCCCTAACTTAGGCGAGTGCTTTAGTCACGGCACGGCAACGTTCATGATCATGGGCGACATCTGTACCCGCCGGTGTCCTTTTTGCGATGTATCCCATGGTAAGCCTAACCCATTAGATCCAGATGAGCCCACAAACCTTGCTAAAGCGATTAGCAAGCTGGATCTGAGTTACGTTGTCATTACCTCCGTTGATCGGGACGATTTACGAGATGGTGGCGCAGGGCATTTTGATGCCTGTATTAAAGCGGTACGTGAAGCGAGCCCAGGTATCCAGGTTGAAGTGTTAGTGCCTGACTATCGTGGCCGTGTGGAAAAAGCATTAGAGGCAATGGCAGGTAATCCACCGGATGTCTTTAATCACAACCTCGAAACAGTGCCTCGTTTATATAAACAATGCCGACCAGGTTCTGATTACCAATATTCTTTATCTTTATTGGCTAGTCACAAAGAGCGTTTCCCTAACGTTCCAACCAAGTCTGGCTTAATGCTAGGCTTAGGTGAGTCGATCGATGAGGTGAAGCAAGTGATGCGTGATATGCGTGAACACAATATCGATATGCTTACGCTAGGGCAGTATTTACAACCCAGCAAGGCGCATTTGGCTGTTGAACGCTACGTGCATCCAGATGAATTTGATGAGCTAGCCGTGTATGGTGATGAGATTGGTTTTTCACACGTGGCGAGTGGGCCAATGGTACGTTCTTCGTATCACGCAGACAGGCAGGCTGCAGGTGTGACAGTCGCTAAAAGTTAGTCAAAAAAAGTTAGTCAAAAAAAGTTAGAAATGTTCGGCCCTGCACGAACGGAGGCGGTTGGTCTGCTACCTGGGCCGAACGCAACCACTTTGCGATAACTGCATCCATAGAGCAACCCCGCAATGATCGCTTTGCGGGCTCTTCCACGCTCCGACCATCCACTTTCTCTTATTCCTAGAACCACTCCTGAAAATGCAGATTTCCCACTGAACGAATGCTGCAACGCCTAGATCTGTTGTGTATCAATCGTTCTAACGTTAAGAGTCTCGGGTGGTTAACACTCTGGGTTCTGTCAATATTTAACGAATTCGCAATGGAGAACTGGTTCACACTTTTTACTGTATCGAACACGTTGTTAACCGATAACGTTAAACAGGCAACAAGTGCTCGACCGGCACAAAAAAATAATAAAATCATGCATGACGCAACGACACAAATAAAGTCTGATGAACTAGACGGCGTGCTACTCGAGACGCATATGCGTCAGAGCAAAGGTACGCTTGCGATAAATGGGCTTGCGTTGATCATTGCCTATTTTTTGCTGCAGGGGTCTCTCGATGCTCAACGCCTAAAAATCTGGTTTTTTGTGGGTGCTGCGATAGTGGCGGCCCGTGCTGTGTTCTCAGTTTTCATTGGTCGTGGTAAGCGCGCGCAGGATTATTTAAACACTCAATACTTCCTTGTGTGCCTGTCGGGGATAACTTGGGGGTCGCTCTCCTTGTTTTGGTCGGCTGATTTAGGGTTGGCCAGTCAACTTATCATTATCCTATTCCCGTTAGCATTGGCAGTAGGCTCCGTTTCGGCCAATGGTGCTTGGTTGCCCACCTTCTACTGCTTTGTGATTCCCGCCCAGTTACCGACAATAATGATGTTTCTAACATCTGGTAACAGCAGTATCATCAAAATCGCGCTCCCAGCGGTTGTATTTTTAGTGGTGCAAATTCTTTTGGCAAAAGCGTACAACTCTCAGTTGCGCGAAACCCTCGGTTTAAGACTATTAAACGACAGAATGGCTGAGAACTTGGTAAAGCACAACGCCGAGTTACACAAAGCTAACGATCAAGCCAAGGCTGCCAATAATGCGAAGAGTGAATTTCTCGCTCGCATGAGCCATGAGATACGAACACCTATAAACGGTGTGTTGGGCATGGCGGAGATGCTACGTAATACTGATCTCAATGTTGATCAATCCAGTGCGGTAAACAGTTTACGTGGCTCGGGCAAAGAGTTGCTTCACCTAATCAATGAGCTGTTAGATGTATCAACACTAGAGTCGGGCAGTTATGAGCTTAATAATAGCGACTTCAATTTGCATCGCTTGCTAACGAACATCAAAAAGAAACAACATGGCACTATTCAAAGCGACAGGCTTGAATTAGCTCTTCAAGTAGACACAAACGTACCGGTGATGATTCACGGCGACGAGCATCGCTTAGAGCAAATATTGTCTAATCTCGTTGGTAATGCGATTAAGTTTTCAGAGCAAGGCATGGTCGAGCTTTCAGTGACAACAACGACAGACGATACTGCCTTACAGTTTTGTGTTACCGATAATGGCATTGGTATAGATCATGAAAACCAACAATCGATATTTGAAGTATTTCAGCAAGGTGATGGTTCGATCACTCGGCAATTTGGTGGCAGTGGCTTAGGTTTATCGATTGCTAAAAGTTTTACCGAACTGATGGGTGGCGAGATCAGCGTTGAAAGTGCTGTTGGTGAAGGTTCGACGTTCATTGTTGATATACCACTCACGGCCGCAGTGGTACAGCAGTCTTGTGTGTCGCAGGATGATGAGTCGGAAGACGAACAGGCCTTGGCAAGCTTACCGGCTAATGTGCTTGTAGCCGAAGATAACCCGATCAATCAAGCTGTCATCACAGCGATGCTGGAAGGATTCGATTGTGAGGTGACGATGGTCGAAAACGGCGAAGAGGCGCTAGAAGCCTTAGCAACAACCGAATACGATATTGTGTTTATGGATTGTCAAATGCCAGTGATGGATGGTTTAAGTGCAACTCAGATTGCTCGCGAACGAGGCGAAAAGACACCGATTGTTGCTGTTACAGCTAATGCCATGAAAGGCGATAGAGAGATCTGTTTGGCCGCAGGCATGAACGATTACGTTAGCAAACCGCTAGAGGCCGACAGGCTTCACTTTATGTTGAGGCACTGGGCATTTGGCAGCGATAGGCCTGTAGTAGCTGCTTAAAGTTTGCCAGTGAGTTGTTGGCGTATCCTATCTATTCGCTTTTTGTTGGCGCCTAAGTCACTTTTACCAAGGCGTGATGCGCTTCGTATATGCAGTTCATTTTTATCAGTATCAAGCAATAGTTCTACATCATCGGTATAGCCCATTACAGGTGTTTTAAAGGTGGCGTGTAGGTAGTTTTGTTGTTGTAGCACAACCTTTCCACCTAGCTCGATGATCGCAGCGGTGGCCGTTGGCAGAGCTTTATTAGCGTCAGATGTTATTGCTAAGGCATCCACTCTTTGATTAGCGCGACTCGATTGCGACCCCTGACAGTTTGGCTTTTTGAGGCAGTCGCCCAGCTGCTCGCTTCCGCTGCTAGTTTGAATGCCACCGGTTGCAGGTGTGCGCGATGCAAACGTGACGCCTACGCGGAGTAAAACGAATAGCCCCAAAAAAACAGCGAGCGCGGTAATTAACTTAGCCATAGTGTTACGTTATCAGTTATGGCGAAAGCCGTTGAGTGTGCCAATCGTTATTCGATGCTGTGTAGATAAAACGATCATGAAGCCGGTCATCGCGGCCCTGCCAGAATTCGAAGCGAGTCGGCTTAAGCTGGTATCCACCCCAGCGATCGGGGCGTGGCACGTTTCCATCCGGGTGTTGCTCGTGTAATGCCTTTACTTGAGCCTCTAACTGCGCGCGGTTATCCACGGCTTGTGATTGATGGGAAGAAGCAGCGCTAAACCGGCTGCCTTCGGGGCGAGAGTTAAAGTAATGATCCGCTTCCCCACCGCTTAATTTTTGCACAGAACCCTCAATACGCACCTGACGTTCTAGCTCACGCCAATAAAAGAGCAAACAGGCGAGTGGGTTTTCTTGTAAGTCTTGGCCTTTTTGGCTCTGTTGATCGGTGTA
Source organism: uncultured Granulosicoccaceae bacterium (assembly GCA_938028465.1). Classification (GTDB taxonomy): domain Bacteria; phylum Pseudomonadota; class Gammaproteobacteria; order Granulosicoccales; family Granulosicoccaceae; genus Granulosicoccus. Next base: position 21,152 of record CALJAA010000130.1, read on the forward strand.
CCAACAAAAACCTGCTTCATCAAATGCTTTGAGTAATACCACTCGCGATCGCGGTTGTGAATCTGCGCCAGTGGTGCTCAACACCATCGCGGTAGCATCAATTAGCTTGGCTTCACGGGCGTCAGCCAACCAATTTTCAAACTGTTGCACTGGCGAATTATTAAGCTGTGAGGCACTAAGACTGTTACTTGAGTAGTCTCGACGTTGCTCGATGAGGTCTTTATCACTCATATGCTGTTGATGTTTCATATATCATTGATGCAGAATATTAACATAGCTATATCAGCACCCTTCACGGTAACAATAGGAGCATCCATGCCTACATTTGATGTTGTTTCAGAAGTTGATCAGCACGAACTCACAAACGCTGTCGATCAAGCTCATAAAGAGATCAGCAATCGGTTTGACTTTAAAGGCACGAACGCTGAAATTAAGGCCGCTGATGGTGCTATTTCTCTACAAGCTGACAGTGATTTTCAGGTGCAGCAAATGCACCCAGTCATTTATCAAAAGCTCACTGCACGCAGCATTGACATAGCCTGTTTAGATGCCGGCAAAATTACACCGTCAGGCAAGGGTGTTAAACAGATCATCAACGTGAAAGAAGGCATCGATAAAGAAACAGCCAAAAAGGCTGTGGGTGTGCTTAAAGGGTCAAAACTAAAAGTGCAGGCTCAAATTCAAGGCGAGCAACTACGCGTAACCGGTAAAAAGCGTGATGATCTGCAGCAAGCGATGGCCCTATTAAAAGAAGCCGAGCTTGGTGTGCCTTTACAATTTCAAAATTTCCGTGATTAACGGGTTATCCCGGCGATTGCCTAGCAGTATGATAGATATCAAACCGCGTAGCGTCTGTCTCCACGGTTGTTAGTTGCCCACGCCAATGTTCAGTACCGGCAATCACATCGGCACCGGAGGGGCGCTTTACCACAACGCGACTTGTCGCAGTATCGAGTGCATGTTCTAGCAATCGATCGTTGTCTGTTTCAGGTAATAGCGCCTGCAAAAACTGCATGCCTTTCTTTACCTTGGCTTGCTTTTTTTTGGATGGAAACATTGGGTCCAGATAAATAATATTCGGCCTTATCCGGCTGTCAGATTGTGTAAAGTAATCTTGGCTGCGTACATTAATCACCTCAACCTTATTGGCAATGCTGGCAAGAGCCGGCTGACGTGCAGCGTATTGAATTGCGTGTTGTAGCATCGAAGCTACCAGAGCTGACTGCTCGAGCAAGGTGGTTTTGCAGCCCTGGCAGGCGATAATCCAACCATCTTGCCCCAGCCCAGCCGTTGCATCGATTACATGGGTTGCATGCCTTTGAGCTTCGGTCAGTTTATGCAGGCCTAGAGCCCGTACTAAACTTTGATCCTTACTTGGCTGGGCTTGCCGTAGAGCCGCTTTGCCTTGAGTGAAGTCAATATTCATCTTAGCGCCGTCGGGGCGGATCAGAGTGCGCTGCTCAGAGGACACAAGCAAGCGCCATATGTCATCACCCGTCGATTTAGCCTCATCAAGGTGCAGGCCTAACTGTATAGCTAGATCATTAGCTATGGGCGTATCCGCCTCTGTATCAGCAACTACCCTTATGATGCTCAGATCTGCGTTACCATCGAAACTCATCGTTAAACTCTAGTCGCTTATGTCATTTGATTCCGGAACATCGCCAGAAAGCGGCCAAGATACCCACAAGCGGCAAATGCTTCGTGTGGCCACCAAGTTGATGGTCGCAGTTGGCGTACTCGCCTTTGTGGTTTTGCTACTATCGAGCATGTCTAGTTCTGACTCAGTTTCTGTTGATATCCCTTCAATGTTAGTTGATACCAGTGGCATAAAAGAGGGGCAGGTTGAGTATAAGCTCTGGCATGGCCGCCCGATATTGATATATAAGCGAACCGCTGCTGATCTAAAAGCGCTAAAGCAGAGCAGCCAAGGCCTAAACGATGCTGATTCGGAACATTCCGCGCAACCCGAATTTGCCAAAACGCCGCTGAGATCCTTGTCACCAGAGTGGTTTGTTGCGTTTAGTAGTGGTACTGATCAGGGGTGTCCGATCAAATTACTACCAAACCGGTTTACTGATAGCTGCAGAGGGTCATCCTATGATCTGGCGGGACGGGTCTATGCTGACCAACCGGCTAAAAAGAATCTAGCGGTGCCACCCTATAAAATTAAGCCCAATGGCAACATATTGCTCGGCGCAGGTGGTTAGGGTGCCAGCTTAATAATGAGGCGGCACCTCATCATCGATGCTCGGCGTAGCCTGAGTCTCGCCAGATGAGTCGCCACCGGTTTGAGCTAGGCGCTTTTCAAGCTGAGCATAGGCGGCTTCCAATTGCTTGATTTCGCGGTATTGAGTGAGCACGACTTCATTTAGCTGATGCAGGGTCATTTCCATCTCCATAACCTTGAGTTCGACTTGTTGCAGTCGGTTTGGATCGGAATCAGTCATAATAGAGAGCTACACAGCGGGGCAAGGTGCATTATGCTAAATTTTCGCCGTGTGGTGTATTAACGCAACAAAGAGGCTTGAGACGATAGTGGCTCTAAAAGAACAAGATATTAAAGACATCGCGCATTTAGCGCGCCTAGGGGTGGATGATTCTGCCTTAGCGCCTCTGGCAGCTGATTTGTCGACTGTGCTCAGCTTGGTTGAGCAAATGAACTCGGTTAATACCGAAGGCGTTGAACCGATGGCCCATCCCGGCAACGCAGTACTGAGGCTGCGTGAAGATACCGTTAGCGAGCCAAACCAACGAGAAAAGTTACAACAAGCCGCACCCGCTACTGAAGATGGCTACTTCCTTGTCCCACGCGTAATTGAATGATCCATGGATATCCATACTAAAACGCTAGCCGAGCAGGCCGAATTACTAAAACAAAAGAAGGTGTCTAGCGTTGAGCTATGCCAACACTATCTTGATCGTATTGAACGTCTCGATAGTAAGTTTAATAGTTTGATTACAGTAGATGCGGAGCGTGCCTTAGCGGCCGCCAAGCTCTCTGATGAGAAGCTTGCCAAAGGTGAGGGCGAAGCACTAGAAGGTTTGCCCTTGATACACAAAGATATTTTTTGTACCGATGGCGTGCTGACGACTTGCGGGTCGCGTATGCTAGATAATTTCATTGCACCTTATGATGCAACTGTTGTGCAACGATTGCAAAATCAAGGCATGGTGATGTTAGCCAAAGCGAATATGGATGAGTTTGCAATGGGCTCATCCAATGAGAACAGCTACTTTGGCAATGTGGTAAACCCTTGGAAGGCTGGCACCGTACCAGGTGGTTCATCAGGTGGTAGTGCTGCCGCCGTGGCCGCTAGATTAGCGCCAGTGGCTACAGGTACTGATACCGGCGGATCAATTAGGCAGCCTGCCGCTTTTTGTGGCCTGAGTGGTATCAAGCCCACTTATGGCCGTGTCTCGCGTTATGGCATGATTGCGTTTGCCTCCAGCCTTGATCAAGCCGGCCCGTTTGCAACTACCGCTAAAGATTGCGCGATGATGCTACAAGGTATGGCAGGTTTTGATGAGCGTGATAGCACGAGTAGTGATCAAGCAGTACCGAGCTATACCGATGGCCTCGATCAATCACTCGAAGGTTTAAAAATCGGTGTCCCTGCTGAGTATTTTGCAGATGGTTTAGATGCCTCTGTTGCACAAGCAGTAGAGCAAGCCATAGAAGAATTTAAAAAAGCTGGGGCGTCGATCAAGCCAATATCACTGCCTAACCAAGGCTTGTGTATACCAGCCTACTATGTTGTTGCACCGGCTGAGGCCTCTAGTAATTTGTCCCGCTTTGATGGCGTGCGTTTTGGTCATCGCTGTGATAACCCAGTGGATCTTGAAGATCTATATAAGCGCTCTCGCGCTGAAGGCTTTGGCGATGAAGTTAAGCGCCGCATACTCATTGGTGCCTATACCTTGTCAGCAGGGTTTTACGATGCCTACTACCTTAAAGCGTTGCAGGTAAGGCGCTTGATTAGTGATGATTTTCAAAAAGCATTTAATGATGTTGATGTGATTTTAGGGCCCACCACGCCAACACCGGCTTTTGCGATGGGTGATAAAACGGATGACCCTGTTGCGATGTATCTAAACGATCTCTACACCGTTTCTGCCAACCTCTCAGGCTTGCCTGCGATGTCGATCCCCTGCGGTTTTGCTGATGGCTTGCCGGTTGGTTTGCAGCTCGTTACCAATCATTTCGAGGAAGCTCGCTTGTTGCAAGTCGCGCATCAATATCAGCAAATTACTGACTGGCACACGCGTGCGCCAGAAGGATTGGACTAAGGTTATGGCTTGGGAAACAGTAATCGGGCTTGAGATACATGCTCAATTGTCCACGAAAACCAAGATTTTCTCTGGTGCCTCAACGGCGTTTGGTGCTGAACCCAATACGCAGGCCTGTGCAGTTGATTTAGGTTTACCGGGTGTATTGCCAGTGGTCAATGCAGAAGTGGTGCGTTTAGCAGTACGCTTTGCGTTGGCTACCAATTCAAGCATTACCGAACGCTCGCAATTCGCGCGTAAAAACTATTTTTATCCTGACTTACCGAAGGGCTACCAAATTTCGCAAATGGCGTTGCCAATAGTCGGGCCAGGTGAGATGACCATATTCGATGGTGAAGACAGGCAAAAAACGATTCGCATAACACGTGCGCATCTAGAAGAAGATGCAGGCAAATCAGTCCACGATCTTTTTTCAGATCAAACGGGTATTGACTTAAATCGTGCAGGCACACCTCTACTAGAGATAGTCTCCGAGCCCGATTTAAACTCAGCTGTTGAAGCAGTCGCGTATGCCAAAAAGATGCACGCCCTCGTGCGTTACATTGATATTTGTGATGGCAACATGCAGGAAGGTTCTTTTCGTTGCGATGCCAATGTATCGATACGTGAAAAGGGCAGTGATGTACTGGGTACTCGATCAGAAATCAAAAACCTAAATTCATTCCGCTTTTTAGAACGCGCGATTGATTTTGAAGTGGAACGACAAATCGATGTGCTTGAAGGTGGTGGCGAGGTCGTGCAAGAGACACGTTTGTACGATGCAGATCGAGATGAAACTCGATCAATGCGCAGTAAGGAAGAAGCATTCGATTACCGCTATTTTCCTGACCCGGATCTTCCACCACTATTGGTTGAGCAAAGTTTTATTGAGCAAGTGCGGGCAAACATGCCAGAGTTACCAACGGTACGCACGCAACGTTTTGTCACGGATTACGAATTGTCAGAAGCTGATGCGGTCACATTGACCTCCGAGCGCCCAACTGCGGATTACTTTGAAGCGACCTTGGCAGCTCAGCATATTACTCCACGATTGGCGGCAACGTGGGTGATGGGAGAGGTATTCTCCAGGCTTAATAATGATGGCCTGTCGCTTGAGCAATCACCTGTTAATGCCGAAGCACTGGCAGGTTTGCTAATCCGTATTCAAGACAACACTATCTCCGGGAAAATCGCTAAGTCAGTGTTGGATACCATGTGGGAATCAGGTGAACCAGCGGATAAGATTATTGCTGCTAAGGGCTTGCAGCAAATCACGGATACGGGTGCGATTGAAGCGATGATTGATGAAGTGATCGCCAATAACCCAGAACAATTGGCCGAATATCGAGCAGGTAAGGATAAGCTTATTTCGTATTTTATTGGAGCTGTAATGAAGGCATCCAAAGGTAAAGCCAACCCCGGAGAGCTGAACAAGCTACTTAAACCAAAGCTGGACGGTTGAAAAACGTTAACAGGCGACTGAGTGCTACACTTGTATCAAAATCTGTGGAGAGAATCGATGGCTTTAACCATTCAAAAATTTGTAGTGCGTAGCGTTTTAGTTGTTGCGCTAGCGCTATCTTTGGCAGCGTGCGAGGCTGTTCCTGTTGATCAGCCTCTTTTCGGTGGCTCAGCAGATTCGGATACACCGCTAGTGGCCGAAGTCCTAAAAGCACTGGAAAATAATCCACAAACGTCGGGCTTAAGACTGAAGGTATCTGCTGACGAAGATGTCATCATATTACGTGGCACGGTCAATACGCCTGATCAGATTAATATTGCAGAGCAGGTTGCGGGCAGTGTGGCCGGCGTTAGAGTTGTTAGCAATCATCTTTATTCTTACTAGTTCATTACCAACTTGCCTTTCCGTCAGCTAGGCAAGTATGGCAGGTGGGTCTTACCATTTGGTTTGATCCTTGGGTTTGCACTTCCAAGCGCTGCAATCTATCTGGCCAAGTGGATCCCCCATTTAATTGCGCTAATACTGTTAATCGCATGCCTACAAATTAGACAAGCCGTTGATCTACGCCACCTCTTTGCACAGGCAACAATAAAATGGATGCTGGCTTGCCAGCTGCTATTGCCCGTCGTTGTATGGTTATTCCTCTCCTTGCTCTCCATTCCATCCCACTGGATTGCCCCCGCCGTTTTGGTTGCATCTGCAGCGCCCATTACCGGTGGCCCCAGCTTAGTAATTATGCTGAAAGGCGATGCTCGTCAGGCACTGGATTTTTTACTGATCGGCACCATGTTGTTACCGGTAACTTGCATACCGGGTTTGCTGCTCATCAATTCCAGCGGCAGTATTTATTTTGTGGCGCTAACCGCGCTAAAATTATTGCTATTGATTGGTGTGGTGTTGTTGCTAGCCGCTGTTATTCGGCGTTACTGGGCAACCTTAAGCCGCTATCGCGACGATCAAACATTGGATGGCGTAAGCGCTGTGCTGATGGCGTTGGTGGTGATGGGTTTGATGGCTGGGTTTCATGTTGGCGGTTTGCGCGCTAGCGACGTGTTGTTAACCTTGGTTTGGGCTGTTGTTATCAACTTTGCCTTTCAGCTATTGGGTTTTCTAGGCGGCAAGTTACATAAACTTAACCCGATTGCGACTGGCGTATCAGCTGGCAACCGAAATATAGCTTTGTTTCTTGCGGCATTGCCAAGTGAAGCAAGCGCGCCATTGTTGTTGTTTATTGCCTGTTATCAAATACCGATGTACTTAACGCCACTGTTAGGCAGTGTGTTTTACCCAAAAAATGTTGAGCAATTTTAAATGCGCGAACTAGATAAGCAAAATCGATTTTTAATTGAATCGTGTGACGTTAATGGCCAAATTGTTCAGCTTGATCAATGCTGGAGAGACGCGCGTGCTCGAACCGAATACCCGACATCAATCCAAACAGTATTAGGCGAAGCCTTTGTTGCAACGGTGCTCTTGGCGTCGATGTTAAAAATGGACGGTAAGTGCACATTACAGGTGCGCGGGCCAGGGCCAGTGCATCTACTAGTGGTGCAAGTAAACAGTGCCGGGGAATGCCGTGGCTTGGCACGTTGGAAAGAAGAACCAGTAGCCTCTGATGTTAAATCGGTCTTTGGAGATGACGCTACCATGACGATTGCCGTTGAGTCATCAGACTACGCTGAACCCTATCAAGGTATTGTGCCCTTAGAAGGCGATACGCTAGCCGATGCAATGGGGTACTACCTCAGCAACAGCCAGCAACTGCATACGAAGCTCATCATGTCAGTCAATGCTAATACGGCCAGTGGTTTGCTTTTACAAAAGTTGCCGAGCAGCCAAGCTCGCACCGAAGATGAAGATGGATGGTCGCGAGCAAAACAGCTTGCGTCGACGGTTACGGATCAAGAGCTTGCTGAACTTAATGCCGAGGAGCTTCTTCGCCGATTATTCTTTGAAGAAGAAGTGAGGCTATATGATGCTACCGATGTGGTGTTTAAGTGCTCGTGCTCGCGTGAACGAACGGGCAATATGCTCATTGGATTGGGTGAGGCTGAGATGGATGAAATCCTTGCTGAGCGAGATGAAGTGGCTATTACTTGCGAATTTTGCGATGCCCACTATAGCTACGATGCCGTGGATATTGCGGCTCTATTTGCGGGGGCTGCAGAAGATGCTGCTGCCTCCAATCAGATTCACTAATCAGTATTTCTCATATAAACTAATATAATCAACGCTTTACGCGATTATTGCTGATTGTAGATTACCCGGCGTTTGCTCATCAATACGGCCTGTTTTGGCTGTTTTCTTGCAGTTTTAACGAGGTGTCTAAAACTCTAAAAATCGCCCGTAAATGTGTCCGTGCTCCTCTCCGTGCTTATCGCGGAACTAGGAAGGTGCTTCGGCGCGCGCGCGCGGCTGTCAGTGCAGGTGCTAATGGTGCTCGCAATGCGGGTGCCTATTCTGAGCACATCAAACGTTTTGGAAACCCCGGTGAGCAGTTTGAAGATGCCGATGCATTGATAGGCCCGGCCAATGGTACCAAGCGTGCTAAAGCCATCGCCTTTTACTTGCCACAGTTTCATCGCTTTGCAGAAAACGATGAGTGGTGGGGTGCAGGTTTTTCGGAATGGCGTAATGTATCCAGAGCGGCCCCTCGTTTTCACGGCCATTACCAGCCTCGTATTCCTCGTGATTTGGGTTTCTATGATTTAAGTCATGAACAAACCATTAGAGAGCAGGCTACCTTGGCAAAATCTAATGGTATTGATGCGTTCTGCTTTTACTACTACCGATTTAATAACAAGCGCTTAATGGAAAAGCCGCTTGATCTATTTGTAAATTCTGACATTGATCAAGAATTTTGCATCATGTGGGCAAACGAAAACTGGACTCGTACTTGGGATGGCACTAACGATGTGCTGATCCAACAGGATTATTTAGAAGAAGACGAAGCTGCCTTTATCGAGGATACGGCCTCTTACATGAAAGACGAGCGTTACATCCGCTTAAACGGCAAGCCCGTTTTCATTTTATATCGTCCTGGTTTACTGCCGAACATGAAAGCAACTCTTGTGCGCTGGCGCAGTAAATGGACAGCCGTGCTCGGAGTCGAGCCGGTGGTTATGATGGTACAAGCCTTTGGTGACGAAGACCCACGTGAATATGGTTTTGATGCGGCAGTAGAGTTTCCGCCACATAAGATCTGTGATGCCATGCCGCTGGCTAATAGCGAATTTAAAATTTTTGATCCCAACTTCTCTGGCAAGATCCGCCATTACAAAGATGCGGTAAGCCAATCTCTGAGTGCAGCGAAGCCAGATTATCCGTTAATTAAGGGTGTTACACCGAGTTGGGATAACGATGCCAGACGCCAAGGTGCGGGTAGCGTGCTTCATGGTTCTACTCCAGCGTTGTACGAGCAGTGGCTTAAGGGCGCGATTGATTTTGCTGAGCAAAACCCAGTTGAACAAGAATCACTGGTTTTTATTAATGCATGGAATGAATGGGCGGAAGGTGCTTACCTTGAGCCTGATGTTCATTTTGGTCACGCCTATCTAAACGCCAGCCGAAGAGCGGTTTTTGGAATAGAAAAAGCCAAGCCGGTATTATTAGTCGGGCACGACGCTCATAAGCACGGTGCACAAATGTTATTACTTAACATCGCAACCGTCATGAAGAAAAAGCTCGGACAGGACGTTGTCGTATTATTAAAAGAAGGTGGTGCCTTAGTAGAAAATTATCGCAAGGTTGCGCCAACCTATGTGCTTAGCGAGCAGCCCAAAGGCTGGTTAGCTCAATTGATTGAAAACGGTAATTTCGATTACGCAGTAACCAACACAGCAGTAACGGGTGATCTCGTGCCTCAACTTAAAGCGTGTGGGCTTAAGGTCAGCAGCTTGGTTCACGAAATGCCAGACTTAATCGCTGATTATCAACTTGAAGAACACATCAAAGCGGTGGCGAATAATTCTGATTTTACTGTCTTTGCTGCCAAGCCAGTGCAAGCGGGTTTTAACAGCTTCATTGAAATGGCGGAGTCTCGCCAAATCATCAAGCCACAAGGCAGCTATCAGCCGGTTGTATATGACCAGCTGTCACGCGAGCGTTTGCGCAAAGAGCTCAATATAGGTGCGGATAAAAAAATAGTCATCAATGCTGGCTACGCAGATAAGCGGAAGGGCTTTGATTTATTTATACAAACAGCTGCGCGCATTAGCATCACGCACCCTGAAGTTTTGTTTATGTGGGTGGGTTCTATTGAACCAGGCATGCTTCGTTGGTTAAACAAAAGCTATGCGACAAGCCACCCTGTGCATCAGTCGCTGCACTTGGTTGGCTTTACTGAGAATATCGCTCCGTACTATTCTGCTGCAGATGTATTCTTTTTAACCTCACGCGAGGATCCCTATCCAACTGTGGTGCTGGAAGCCATGAATGCGGGCTTACCCGTGGTGGTGCTAAGAGGCAACACCGGTTTTGATGATCTAATGCTAGATTATGGATACATCGCTAATCAATCAGATACTAATCTAATTGATGATTGTCTATTTACTGCATTGGCTGAAGATAAAGAGGGTAAGTCATGCGAGCGCATAAATTACATCAGTGAGCATGCTCGTTTTGAAGACTACTGCGAATGGCTAGTTGATTTGCCTGCCAACGAAGCAGCTTAAGTCGCGTTGGCGCTTGGCCCACAAACCGGGCAGCTAGGGCTTTTACTTAAGCGGATTTCGTTCCACTCCATATTAAGGCCATCAAACAATACCAAGCGGCCGGTGAGTGTCTCACCAATATCACACAGCACCTTAAGTGCTTCGATCGCTTGTGCACATCCGATCATGCCCACAACTGGGCCAAGCACACCTGCTTGCGCACAGGTTTCTGCAGCTTCCGTGTTGCTATCGTATAAGCAGCGGTAACAAGGTGTGTCTGGTAGGTCGGGGCGGATAACGGTTAGCTGCCCATCAAAACGAATGGAGGCCCCTGACACTAAGGGCACCTTGTGCCGAACGCAGGCCTCATTTACTGCAAAGCGAGTAGGGAAGTTATCACTACAATCCAGCACAACATCGCAGCTGGGTAGAATGTCGTTGAGCTCATCAGCTTCAAGTGCAAAATTGATCTCGTTAATCACGATATTCGGATTGATGGCTAGGCATTGCGCTTTGGCCGACGCTACTTTTAATTCGCCTACACGCTCGGTGGTGTGTGCGATCTGGCGTTGTAAGTTTGAAACTTCGACCGTATCGAAATCGGCAAAGGTCAGTTGGCCAACGCCCGCGCCGGCTAGGTACATTGCTACAGGTGAGCCTAAGCCACCCATGCCAACGACTAATGCATGACTGCCAAGTAATTTTTCCTGCCCAGCCTCACCTATCATCGGTAACGTAAGGTGGCGGCTGTAACGATCTGTTTCTTCTGGGTTCATGAGTACAGCATACCGGGTATAGTGGGATGGTAAAAGTCGCGAGCAATACAAATTCATGAATTTTTTGGCCCACGCCTATTTTGCCGATGGCGATGCTGAACGCATTGTTGGCCAGTTTTGTGGTGATTTCGTTCGCGGCTCTGATCTATCCGCTTATAGCGCTGGTATTCAACGCGGTATTCGGATGCATCGACAGATTGATGCATTCACTGATAAGCACGCGGCGGTGTTGGGTGTGCGGCCACTGTTTGTGCCACCTTTAAGGCGGCTAGCTGGCGTGGTAACTGATGTAGTTTACGATCATTGCTTGGCTATCGCGTGGGAGGACTATTCCAATCGTGATTTTAATCTCTATATTGAGCAGGTAAACGATGCACTCTTGGCGCATAAGCACGACATGCCAGTGCGAATGCAGGGGTTTATTGATTTTATGATTAAGCACCAGGTTTTAAAAGCGAATAGCGATTTCGCTGGCGTTGAAGTAACATTGCAGCGTTTGTCCGCTCGCAGTAAGGTGTTCGAGCCCTTGGCCCGTGGCGCAACGGTTGCTCAGGCTAATATGGAGGCCCTGCAGTCCAGCTTCGACGCGTTTTTCCCGGAGCTACGAGCCTATGTCAATGAATTAAATAAGGCACACTAAATGCAATCTGATCGTACTATGGATCGCAAACAGTCCAAGAAGTCAGCGGAGTCTGGGGACGCGCCAAAAAGCGCGACTGCACCCAAGCTTGCGGCTGCGCAAGATATCCATCTAGCCAATCGCGAACTCAGTTTTATTGCATTCAATAAACGCGTTTTGGCATTAGCCAATGATGAATCGGTACCGTTGTTAGAGCGGCTTCGTTTTCTGTGTATATCCAGTAGCAACTTAGATGAATTTTTCGAAATTCGTGTTGCTGGCATAAAGCAAAAAATTGCAGGTGGGATAGACGCAGCTGGCCAAGATGGTTTATCCCCTCAACAAGAGCTCAGCGCAATCACACTTTCAGCTCATGCCTTTGTCGAATCGCAATACGAATTATTAAATGACACACTGCTGCCAGCATTAGCTGAGCAGGACATACAGTTTTTTAGCCGTCAAACCTGGGATGAGGCGATGTCCGCCTGGGTAAAGGATTACTTTGATAACAATATTGCGCCTGTGCTGAGCCCGCTTGGGCTTGATCCTGCGCATCCGTTTCCAAGGCTAACTAATAAAAGCCTAAACTTTATTGTTGATCTGCAGGGCGTTGATGCCTTTGGCCGTGATTCTGGTTTCGCTCTGGTTCGCGCACCAAGATCCCTGCCTCGTGTTATCCCAGTGCCGAAAGATATTTGCGCATCAGAGCATGGCTACGTGTTTTTATCGTCAATTGTTCATTCTCAAATGGGCTCTATGTTTAACGGCATGGACCCAGTAGGCGTGTACCAGTTTAAGGTAACGCGTAATAGTGATCTCTACGTTTCGGATGAGGAAGTCGCAAACTTGCGTCGAGCGCTAGAAAGCGAACTGTTGCAACGCAATTTTGGGCAAGCAGTGCGTCTAGAGGTGGCTGCTAATTGTCCGCCGAGCATTATTAAGTATTTACAAAACCAATTTAAGCTAACCGATATTGATGTGTACCGTGTTGACGGGCCAGTTAATCTCAATCGATTGGTGGATATACCCGATGAAATTGATCGCCCTGATCTTAAGTACAGCGCATTTACTCCCAGCATAGCGCCGGCGTTTAGTGCTAGTTTTGAGGGCGGCATGAACATCTTTGATTATGTCAGTCAGCGTTCACCTATTTTGCTTCATCACCCATACCAATCTTATGACCCGGTTATCGAGTTGGTGCGGCAGGCTGCCTCTGATCCAAATGTTTTGGCGATTAAGCAAACGCTGTATCGCACTGGCACACAATCGATGTTTGTTAAATACTTAATGGAAGCATCGCGAGCGGGTAAAGATGTCACCGTTGTTATCGAGCTGCGTGCGCGCTTTGATGAACAAAACAATATCCACCTAGCAACGTTGTTGCAAGATGCTGGCATACAGGTGGTATACGGTGTAGTTGGTTTTAAAACTCACGCCAAAATGTTGATAGTAGTGCGGCGCGAAAAGAAAAAGCTTGTGAAGTATGTGCATATAGGCACAGGCAACTATCACTCGACTACGGCAAGGTTGTATACCGACCTTAGCGTGATTAGTACGCATAAAAAATTAGGCAATGATGTACAAAAGGTTTTTACCCAGCTAACAGGCTTGGGTAAAACGCGTCATCTAAAGCAGCTAGTGCAGGCTCCGTTCACGCTGCATCGGTTTATCATCGAAAAGATAGAGCGGGAGATCGCTATCTGTAAAGATGGTGGAGACGGGCGTATCATTGCACGCATGAATTCCCTGGTAGATCCAACCGTTATCGAAGCACTTTATAAGGCATCTAGTCACGGTGTAAAGATCGATTTAATCGTTCGTGGCATTTGTGTATTGAAGCCTCAGGTGCCAGGTTTGTCTGAAAACATTCGTGTTGTTTCAGTGCTTGGGCGATTTTTAGAGCACTCCAGAGTGTTTTATTTTTACGGTGGTGGAGTTGAATCGCTGTACTTAAGCAGCGCAGATTGGATGCCACGCAATTTTTTTAATCGTGTAGAAATTGCTATACCGGTTGAAGGCGAAGCACTTAATCGTGTTAAGGATGAATGCCTTGATCGATACATCGCTGATAATTGCTACAGCTGGGAGTTACAGGCCGATGGTAGGTATAAACGTCGCCAAGCCAAAAAAGATGATCAATTTAGTGCACAGCTATCGCTGATTGATCAATATTCCTCTGTGTACAGCACAGAATAATTAGCCTTAATCTCTTCGCTTAGGTTTTAACCTTCAAGGTAACACCGATTTCATCTAGGCGAGCAGCCTCGCTAATCAAATTCGCTTCGGTAAGTGGATGCTCATCCATCCATTTTTGATCAGCGATAACGCTCAGCTGATTGTCTTTTACTTTAAATTTTAATTTGTCCGCGTCGCTATCATGCCTGCCACGGTGCAGTAATGCTGATAAACGGAGTAGGGATAACAATCGTCCAATACGATCCTGTTCAGTTTTACTTAAATTACTAAACGCATCAACATCGAGTTTGCGCCGATGGTATCGAACTAAAAATGCCAATACCGTTTGCTCAGCAATTGAAAACCCAAGCAAGTCTGATTTTTCCAGAATGTAAGCGCCATGCTTATGAAACTGCGTATGCGATATGCCTAAGCCTACCTCGTGAAGTTGAGCTCCCCATTTAAGCTGCTGTAAATCAGTATCGGTATCCAGCGCCCAGCTTTCGGATACTAAATCAAACAAACGTTTGGCGGTGAGCTCAACGCGCTTTGCCTGCTCAAGGTCGATTGAATATCGATTAATTAAGCTCTCTATGGTTTGCAGTTGGGTATTGTGATGCTCTACCTGACCAATCATGTCAAAGATCAAGCCTTCACGAAGTGCTACTTGGCTGGTTTGCAGGGCATCAATATCCAACGACTTCATTATCGCCTTTAAAACAGCGATACCACCCACTAGGACTTGTGTACGATCTTTACTGACCTGTTTTAATTCCAGCTTGGTGATATCGCCGGCCTTATATAATTTATCCAACAGCTTATTGATTCCATCAAGCGTTATCACGCCATCACTAATGCCCAACTCTAACAACAATCGAGAAACAGCTTTTATCGTTCCGCTGCACCCGATCGCCTCAACCCAGCCTTTTTTGCGATACTCTCGCTGCACTGGCTCAAGCTCTGATTGGGCAGCCAGCACCGCTTTTTTAAATTGATCCTTTGTGATCTTGCCATCGTTAAAGTAACGCTTAGAAAAGCTTACGCAACCAATGTTGATGCTTTCCATTAAGCATGGCTTCAGTTTTTTACCAATAACCAATTCAGTACTGCCACCGCCAATGTCGATAACTAAGCGCTTGCCACTCGTTTCGGGCAGGGCATGCGAGACCGCGGAATAGATCAGGCGAGCTTCTTCACGGCCTGAGATAACTTCGATAGGCCTGCCGATCAGCTGTTCTGCTTTTGCCAAAAACTGCTTTCGATTTTTGGCTCGGCGTAGGGTATTGGTACCGACAGCGCGAATGCGTTTTTTGGGTACATCACGTAACCGCTGAGCAAACTGACTCAAGGTTTGCAGGCCACGCTCTTGGGTTTCATCGGTGATATTTTTTTGTTTGTCTAATCCTTCACCTAAACGCACCGGATGGCGCAGGCTATCAATGATGCGGATGGTATTGCCATCTTCCTGCGCTACGACCATATGAAAGCTGTTTGATCCTAGATCAATTGCAGCAAACGTCTTATTGGTTTCGTCCGTTTTCATGAGTTGCGTTGCGTGACCCCAATTTGCCTACGGTAATCCGCTCGTGACCAGCCAGATCGTGTTTGCTCTCTATATAGTTATAGTCGCATTTTTGCATAAGCTCTCTAACTTGCCTGCCTTGATCGTAACCGTGTTCAAGTATTACCGTACAATCAACCATACCAATACGTTGTGCATCAAGTAAGATCCGCTCAATATCGGCTAACCCATAATTAGCGCTAATCAACGCGCTCTGCGGTTCGTGCTTTAATTCAGGTGCAAGTAGGTGAGGGTCAGTAGGGTCGATGTAAGGTGGGTTACTGACGATCAGCTTAAAGCTGTTGTCGCCAAACGGTGCGCCCCAACTGCCCTGTACAAACTTAACCAACCCTGGCACCAAACGTTCAGCATTGCTAGAGGCTACAAGCAAAGCAGGCTCACTAATATCACTAGCAGTGACAAGAGTTTGTAATTCTGAGGCAAGCGCAATTGCGATTGCACCTGACCCCGTGCCCATCTCTAATACTGGCCCACCAGCATCTTGATAAACCGCCAGAGCATGCTCCACTAACACTTCAGTATCAGCGCGCGGTATCAACACATCAGGGGTAACATTAATCGGTAGAGACCAAAACTCTTTAACGCCAATAATATAAGCCAACGGCTTACCATCAATACGCGTTGTTAAGTTTTCTTCAAGTGCATCCAAATGTGCAGCATCGATGACCCTGTCGGGCCAAGCATATAAGGCGGTACGCTCAATGCCCAGCGTGTGGCAAAGCAGTAGCTCTGCATCGAGCCGAGCGGAGCTGATCGTTGAAAGGCGAGCAGTGGCATCAGAGACCCAGCTTGCAAAGGTGTGAGGCACTGGGCTAGTCAGCGCCAATCTCAGTTAATAACTGCGCTTGATGCTCTGCTATCAGTGGTTCGATAACTTCGCTTAAAGCGCCAGTCATGATTTCATCTAGTTTATAGAGCGTGAGATTGATGCGATGATCGGTTAGGCGACCTTGTGGGAAATTATAGGTGCGGATGCGCTCTGAACGATCGCCGCTGCCTACTTGTAAGCGCCGCGATTCAGATTCTTCTTCATGCTGCGCACTCGAGGCCACATCAAGCAAGCGCGCTTGCAGCAGCTTCATCGCTTTTGCTCTGTTTTTATGTTGCGATCGTTCGTCTTGGCATTCCACCACCATACCGCTGGGTGCGTGGGTGAGGCGAACAGCAGAATCAGTTTTGTTTACGTGCTGGCCACCAGCACCAGATGCACGAAACGTATCGATACGAATATCAGCTGGGTTGATATCAATCTCTTCTATTTCTTCAGCTTCGGGCAATATGGCTACTGTGGCTGCTGAGGTATGTACGCGGCCTTGCGATTCAGTTTCTGGTACACGCTGTACCCGATGTGCACCTGATTCAAATTTAAGCCGCGAAAAAACAGATTTGCCACTTAGGCGGCAAATGACTTCTTTATAACCACCGTGATCACCGGGGCGCTCACTAATGATTTCTGATTGCCACTTATTGTTTTCTGCATAACGAAGGTACATGCGCAGTAGGTCGCCGGCAAAAATTGCCGCTTCATCTCCACCTGCGCCTGCGCGTATTTCAAGAAACGCGTTGTACTCATCTCTTGGGTCACGCGGCAATAGTAAGGTTTGAAGTTCTAGGTTGAGTCCCTCTATTTCGCTTTCGAGCCCAGGGATTTCTTCTTCGGCCATGGCGCGCATGTCGGCATCCGAATCCTTTGCCATTTCTTTTGCGCTTTCCAGTGAGGCTTGCGCAGTTTGGTAACGGTTAAACGCAGTAACTAACGGTTCGAGTTGTGAATACTCCTGCGACAATTCGCGAAACTGATTTTGATCGCTAATGATGTCTGCTTCGCCAAGTAGAGCAGCGATTTCTTCGTGCCGTTCACTAACGGTTTCCAAACGTGCTTTTATCGAGCCTTTCATGATGATCGGTGTCTGATGTTGAGTAATCGCTCTGCTGCGCGCAGGAGTTCCTGATCGCTGTTTTCGGCAGCAATGCGCATTTGGGCGGTGGGCTCGTGCATCATTTTGTTTGTTAAGCTATGAGCAAAATGTTGCAATACGTCTTTTGGGTCTTGGCCGGCAGCCAGCTGGCTTTGAGCTTTGGCCAGCAGATCCGCTTGTAGAGCCGACACAGTTTCGCGATAAAGGCGGATCGAATCAGTCGCTGTTCGAGCACGAGCCTTACGCTGAAAGTGCTCCACTTCATTACGAATGATTTCTTCTGCTTGTTCTGCGGCGGCTTGCCTTGATTGCAGATTGGTTTCTATAACGCCTTGTAAGTCATCAACCGAATATAAAAACACACTATCTAAATCACCGACTTCTGGTTCAACGTCGCGAGGCACTGCGATGTCAACAATAAGCATCGGGCGGTAGCGCCTGGCTTTAAGCGCTTTTTCAATGGCGCCTTTACCAAGGATGGGTAAGCTTGACCCGGTTGCTGTAATGACAATATCGACCTTGGCCAAAGCATCGCCGATATCACTCAGTGCAAGTGATTGCCCACCGACTTCTTCAGCCAGCACTCTTGCACGTTCAACCGTGCGGTTTGCAATGTAGGTATCAGTAACGCCCTGAGCGACCAAATGTTGAGCAGCGAGGCGCATAGTATCGCCAGCGCCAATGAGCAAAGCGCCATGTTTGGCTAAATCAGTAAAAATTTGTTTCGCCAAAGAGACAGCTGCGAAAGCGACGGATACCGGATTGCTGCCTATTTCGGTGTCGGTACGGACCAATTTGGCGGCTGAGAAAGCAGATTGAAACAAGGGAGTCAGCTCAGAACCCACGGTTCCAGCAGCGCTGGCATTGCTGTAGGCTTGTTTCATCTGGCCTAGTATCTGGGGCTCGCCAACGACTAGCGAATCCAAGCCACTGCACACTCGCATTAAATGATGAACCACGTCACGATCGGTGTGTCGGAAGAGGTAGTCGTTAAATTGAGGCTGATTTAGGTCGAGATAGTGGTGTAGCCAGTGCAAAACCGGAGTTGAGTCATTTCCTTGCATGCCACAGTAAATTTCAGTGCGATTGCAAGTTGATACAATGGTCGCCTCATTGACGGCAGGCAGGTTTTGCAGAGCCAACAAGGCATTGGGCAATTGTTCATCGCCAATAGCCACGCGCTCCCGGATGTCGACGGGCGCCGTGTGATGATTAAGACCTAACGCAAGCAGCGACATAAGCTCGTCATAATACTGGAGAAACAATGCGGATTGTTAGATCAAGCGAACAAATAGCCAAACCATTACGCGGCGGATTGCTCACTGGAGCTGTCAGTATTGTACTGGTTGTGTGCAGCTCCTTGATAGCCCCATCGCTCGCTGTGGCAGATAATCATGTGGATACCCGCGGCCAGGTTATGTTTAACATCCTAATTGGCGAGCTGGCTGGTCGTCGTGGGCAGCTTAATGTGGCCACTGATGCCTATATGACTGCAGCCGAACTCACTGACGATTCACGTGTCGCTGAGCGTGCGACCCAGTTGGCTGTTTGGGGTCGACGTTGGGGTGACGCCGAGATGGTAGGCAATCGCTGGTTGTCCCTTGCGCCTGAAAATGCCGACGCTAACCAACTGTTAGCTCAAATTTACTTAGAAACCAACCAAACAAATCGAGCCACTGAGGCGCTCTCTAGGTTTATTACGCATAGCCCAGACAGTAAAACCGCTATCGATGAGGTGGTGCTAACGTTGATGCGCGAAGCAGATCGGGCTCGTTCATTGGCGATCATGGAAAATCTTGCCAATAAACACTCAGACGAAATCGAAATCAAAGTGGCGCAAGCGCGTATGGCGCTGTCATTAGGCGAACGCGAGGAGGCGCTAAAACAGGCCAATGCTGCGTTAGTGCTCGACCCAAACAACGGCAGCGCCTTGCTGGTTAAGGCGCAAGCCTTGGGTGCGATGGGCAAACCCGAAGAGGGTATTGCTGCTATTCGCAAAGCGCTCGATGCCGATGAGCCTAATCTCGAATTGCGTTTGGGTTTTGCCCAATTACTAGTTGATGCAGGAAGGCATGACGATGCTAGTGAGCAACTTGAAGTTATCTACCAGCAAGCAGGCACCACTAACCCTGATTTACTGCTGAACATCGGTTTGTTAGCGCTTGAATCCAAGCGTAGTGATGCAGCGATTCGTTATCTGGAAGCATTGCTTACAACGGGTGAGCACACTGACCAGGCACATTTTTATCTTGGCCGTATAAGCGATCAACAACAAGAATACGCAAACGCTATTCAGCATTACTCAGAAGTACGAGATGAAAACCTCTACATACCAGCGCAATTGCGCTCTGCAGAGCTTTTTGGAATCATCGGCGAACTGGACGAAGGCCGGAAGCGCATTCAATCTTTAAAAAACGTCATCAGTAATCAAGCGGTGCTGCCGCAAGTCATAACAACTGAAGCTCGTATGCTGCAAGACGCTGGTGATGGCCAGGAGGCCATCAATATACTGAGTGCAGGGCTAAAAGACTTTCCTGATTCAGGGGAGTTGTTGTACTCACGTGCATTAACTGCTGATGCAAATAACGATTCGGCCATGCTGCGTAGTGATCTGACTCGGCTGATCGAGATTGAGCCAGACAATGCACACGCGATGAATGCATTGGGATATCACCTAGCCGATAATGATATTGAACTGGAACGCGCTGTTCAATTGATTGAACGTGCGCATCAGCTTATCCCTAACGATGCCGCCATTATCGATAGTATGGGATGGGTGCAATACAAAATAGGTGATAACGACGCGGCATTAAAATATTTAAAGCAAGCATACGAATTGCTACCTGATCCTGAAATCGCTGCGCACCTAGGGGAAGTGATGTGGGTAACAGGTGCTCAAGACGAAGCCCGTGAGCTTTGGAACAAAGCGCTTGTAGAATCGCCAGAGCATGCCAAACTTAAGCAGGCCATGGAACGTTTCATTCAGTGAGAAGCTTTTTAATTGTAGCGATGGTGTCGCTGTTAGTTTCATGCGTCAACACGCCCAAGATTTCGCAAAACCCGGTTAGCTCTGCTGCTCTTACGCATTTTGAGGTCAGTGGTGGCCTAGGTATTTGGACTGAAGAAGAAAACATCAGCACGCGAATGCTTTGGCAGCAACGTGCAGACGACTTCTCATTCGATCTCACCGCACCGTTGGGTGTAGCCTCGCTAAAAGTGGATCAACTAGATAATCACACTACAGTTACCCGTGGCAATGCCGTCGTGGGCAGCTCATCAAATCCCGGTATTGCTTTGCAGCAGGCCCTTGGCTTGAGTATCCCGGTGCCCGTATCGCAAATTGCCCAATGGCTGAAAGGTCAGCCGGGGAAAGCTGATTCAAGCAAGTTCGATGAGGCGGGGCTGCTGAAGTCAATGCGCTATACCGATCAATCGGGTATTCGATGGAATGCCGTCATTCGTAAACGTACGCTATTTCAAGATGCTCAGGTACCGGCGCTGATAACGGCGACCGGCGGGCCCTATAACGTTCGAATTGTGCTCAATCGCTGGAAGGCGTTGGAACCGACCCCTGCTGAGGTCACGCCAGCAAAAATACCCGAGCGATTAGTCATTCCGACGCAATAGTTGCAAATCGCGACATTGTTGCCACATAAACCTAACAATTATGACAGGCAAATCTTGTGATGTTGACGATTGGCCACTATTAAAAGATGGCTTCTGGCGCTATCGGCCGGTAAACTAGCACTATTATTGAACTAGAATCGGGTTACAAAACACCTTGACTACAAATTGGTTGGCACCAGCCAAAATAAATTTATTCCTGCATGTAACGGGGCGCCGAAGCGATGGTTATCACACCTTGCAAACGGTCTATCAGTTCGTCAACTTATGCGACGTGCTGCAGTTCGAGCTGCGTGAGGATAATGAAATCCACCTCAATAGCGACTTCGACGAAGTCCCGCCTGAAGATAACCTTGTAGTGCGGGCGGCAAGAGCGCTTCAATCACATGCTGGTGGTCGCTCTGGAATCAATATCACGCTGACAAAGCGCATACCTACGGGTGGCGGTTTGGGTGGGGGTAGCTCTGATGCCGCGACAACACTGGTAGCGTTAAACGAATTCTGGCGTATGGGCTTGAGTATTAAAGAGCTTGCTGAAATAGGCGTAACGGTGAGTGCCGATGTACCCGTATTTGTATACGGCCAAGCCAGTTGGGCAGAGGGAATTGGCGATAAGCTTACGCCTGTTGCACCGATGGAGCCCTGGTACCTGATCGTAAACCCGGGTGTTCAAATTTCTACAGAAGCATTATTTAATGTTCCTGAATTGACACGCAACACGAGTCCGATCACAATACGCGACTTCATGGACGGGCGAAGCACCAACGTGTTCGAACCCATCGCAATGGCACGATATCCGCAAGTGCGTAAAGCGTTTGAATTTTTAGCTGTGAATAATCGAGAAAGACGAGCTAAAATGAGTGGAACAGGAAGTTGCGTGTATACGGCTTTTGAAACGGAAGAAAAAGCTCAAGCGTTGTTTGAAAAACTACCTAGTGATATGACGGGTTATGTTGTCCAAGGCAGAAACGCTTCACCTCTGTATGATTTCGCTGGATAAATAATCCGGTTGTCGCTGCCGGATAATTACCCGGTAGTCGTAAGGTAGCGTACACTGTATGCTGCATTTCAATTGGGCCGTCGCCAAGCGGTTAAGGCACCGGGTTTTGATCCCGGCATTCGGAGGTTCGAATCCTCCCGGCCCAGCCATCAACTACAGATGCAGCAAAAATGCCTGATCGTAAATTAATGATCTTTGGCGGCAACGCCAATCCGAAGCTTACGCAAAACATCGCTTCATACCTGCACACCCCCATAGGAAAAGCCTCTTTATTCCGATTCAGCGACGGCGAAACAGCGGTTGAGATTCAGGAAAACGTACGCGGTGGTGATGTCTTCCTCATTCAACCAGTATGCGCGCCCACCAATGATAATTTGATGGATCTGTTGGTTATGGTCGACGCCATGCGCCGCGCTTCTGCCGATCGCATCACTGCTGTTATTCCGTATTACGGCTACGCCCGCCAAGACAGGCGAGTGCGTTCTGCTCGTGTGCCTATTACCGCCAAGCTTGTCGCCAATATGCTCAGTGTAGCTGGGGTCGATAGGGTGCTAACAGTTGATGTGCATGCTGAACAAATTCAAGGCTTCTTCGATATCCCGGTGGATAACGTCTATGCCTCACCGTTATTACTGCTCGATATTTGGCGAGCCAAGTATTCTGATTTAATCGTTGTGTCCCCGGATGTTGGCGGCGTAGTGCGTGCACGTGCGGTAGCCAAGCAACTGGACGATAGCGACCTAGCCATTATCGATAAACGTCGCCCCCAAGCTAATGAGGCTCAAGTGATGCACATTATTGGCGATGTAAACAACCGAACCTGCGTCATCATCGACGATATGGTCGATACGGCGGGTACCTTGTGCAAAGCCGCAGAAGCCCTAAAACAGCACGGGGCTAAAAAAGTCGTCGCCTTGGCTACTCACCCGGTGCTATCGGGGCCGGCAATTGACAATATCAATGGTTCAGAGCTGGATGAGCTCGTGGTGACCGATACCATCCCGCTATCTAACGGTGGCGAGCAATGCGGCAAGATACGCCAATTGTCAGTGGCGGACCTCCTAGGCGAGACTATTCGCCGTATTCATGAAGATGAGTCTGTTAGCTCCGTTTACATGGATTGATGCTATAATTCCGCGGCTCAGCCTGGTCGCGGGTTGAGTGTGATTACACCAATTCAGGGGTAATTGTTCTACGGAGACTGACATGTCAGACGATATTAACGTTCTAGCCACGTCACGCAGCGAATTTGGTAAAGGTGCGAGCCGCCGACTGCGTCGTGAAAATCTAGTTCCAGCCATACTTTATGGTGCGGACGAAGCCCCAGCATCTATTTCGCTGAAACACAACGAAGTGCTCAAGCACCTCAGCACGGATGCGTTTTACTCGCAGCTGTTGATGCTGAGTGTCGATGGCGGTGAGCCAGGTCGAGTATTACTACGTGATGTTCAACGCCACCCATTTCGCCAGCAAATCCTACATATGGATTTCCAACGCGTTGTGGCAGGTGCCGAACTACAAGTTACAGTTTCGGTTCACTTCCTTAACGAAGACACTTGCCCGGGTGTTAAGCAAGAAAACGGCATGATCAGCCACAACGAATCTGAAGTTACGGTGGCGTGTTTGCCGCGTAACATTCCTGAGTTCCTTGAAATTGACATGGGTCAACTCAGCATTGGTGATTCGGTTCACCTGTCAGATATCGTTATGCCAGCTGATGTGCGCATAGTTGATTTGGTTGAGAAGGGTGACGATTCAGATCGCGCTATCGCGACCGTTATCGCACAACGTGTTGAAGTGATCGAAGACACAGCGCCTGAAGCGCCAAGTAATGAAGAAGATGATACGCCTGCAGAAGGCGAAGGCGACGCTGAGTAAGCGATGCTTTCACAATAGCCCGGCGTTTGCTGGGCTATTGTTCCCCCTCATAAACCTAACGCGGAATACACACTGTGCCGGGTGACTCCATCAAGTTCGAACTCATCGTTGGTTTGGGCAATCCTGATAGTGAATACGAGCAAACACGCCACAACGCTGGTTTTTGGTTTGTTGATCAACTCGCCTCGCAGTTGGGTGCTACGTTTAGCCCAGATAAAAAGTCACACTCGATGGTAGCCAAGGCCATGGTTGATGGCCGAGCGGTTTATTTGCTCAAGCCCTACAACTACATGAATAACAGCGGCCAAGGTTATGCCGCTATTAGTCGGTTTTACAAAATCGAACATGAAAAAATTCTCGTGGCGCATGATGAGCTGGATTTACCCCCGGGTTTAATCAAGATTAAAAAAGGCGGTGGTCACGGCGGGCACAACGGTCTGCGCGATATTTTTGCCAAAACAGGGCAACGTGATTTTTGGCGTTTGCGCATAGGCATTGGCCACCCCGGTAACAAAAATGCAGTATCAGGTTACGTACTTAAACGAGCCTCCAGTGACGACCAACGCTTAATAGATGAAGCATTGGATGTATCACTGCGCGAAGCAAAAACAATTATTGATGGCGATATCAACGTTGCAACGAAAGCGTTACATAGCCACAAACCGAAGAATATCAGTGAGTAAAACTAATGGGTTTTAAATGTGCCATCGTTGGTATGCCTAATGTAGGCAAATCAACTCTGTTCAACGCCTTGACCAAAGCAGAAATTGCGGCGGAGAATTATCCGTTCTGCACTATCGAGCCAAACGTGGGCATCGTGCCAGTGCCTGATCCACGCCTCGAAGCCTTAGCTGAAATCGTCAGCCCAGAACGCATTTTGCCAACCACCATGGAGTTTGTTGATATCGCCGGCTTAGTGGCCGGTGCATCAAAAGGTGAAGGCTTAGGTAATCAATTCTTAGCGAACATTCGCGAAACCGATGCGATTGCTCACGTCGTACGTTGCTTTGCAAACGATGATGTTATTCACGTTAGTGGCAAGGTTGACCCCATCGATGATGCAGAGACGATCAACACTGAACTATTGCTTGCTGATATGGAAACCATGGACAAGGCAATCCAGCGTATTGCCAAGATGGCCAAATCTTCAAACAAAGAAGCCATTGCAGAAAAAGCCTTTATGGAAACATTGGCTGCGGCACTAGGAGAGGGCAAGCCTGCACGCACTATCGATCAAAACGAACAAGAGCAAGCGTGGTCAAAGCACTATCACTTGCTAACCATCAAGCCAATGGTGTACATCGCGAACGTGGATGAAGAAGGTTTTGAAAATAACCCAATGCTCGATGACCTAATTGAAAAAGCCAAAGCCGAAGGTGCGCAAGTTGTACCTGTATGCGCAGCGATCGAAGCTGAAATAGTGCAGCTAGAAGACGACGAGAAGCAAGACTTCTTGTCCGAGATGAACCTAACTGAGCCGGGCCTTAATCGCGTTATCCGCGCTGGCTACACGCTCCTAGGTTTGCAAACGTTCTTCACCGCCGGTGAAAAAGAAGTACGCGCTTGGACAGTCCGCGAAGGCTCAACAGCACCACAAGGTGCTGGGCGTATCCACACTGACTTTGAAAAAGGGTTTATCCGTGCTGAAGTGGTTGGCTACGACGACTACGTTGCCAACAAAGGCGAAAGTGGTGCCAAAGACGCAGGCAAATGGCGGTTGGAAGGAAAAGAGTACTTAATGCAAGAAGGCGATGTCGTGCATTTTCGCTTTAACGTTTAGCATTATCGTTTAGGGGCGCTGATTCCCGCGCCTCGATAAGGCCACTCCAAACAGGATGAGCGCCAGTGCCACCCAGGCATTGGCGGATAAGCGCTCACCAAGAAACACCACACCAAAACAGACCCCGATTACGGGTATTAAAAAGTTTATCTGCCCAAAGAATGACGCACCTTGGCGATCAATAATCACCAGTATCATTAACGTG
The DNA here is from genome assembly GCA_938028465.1 of uncultured Granulosicoccaceae bacterium. Classification (GTDB taxonomy): domain Bacteria; phylum Pseudomonadota; class Gammaproteobacteria; order Granulosicoccales; family Granulosicoccaceae; genus Granulosicoccus. The sequence goes on from CALJAA010000130.1 coordinate 47,093, forward strand.
CCCAATGCAGTAGGGCCAATAGCGAGTACGAGTAGCGATAAGTTTGCAGCTGTTGATGGTCGCATCGACCAAGGTTGTTCAATTAGTATTAAGGGTAAAAACAAAACCACTGCAGCTAACATAAGCGCCGTCATTATCGACTTGCGTGGGTGGCCGAGCAGGTGTTTAGTAATGATGGCATTAATGGCATAGCAAATAGCAGCCATGACAATCGCGAGTTGCCGTACTGTTTCGTCACCAATAGCGCTTAGTGCATCAATACCAATTAACACCATGACCCCAATCATGCCTAGCGCAACACCCAAAAGCTTATAACGGTTAAGCCTTTCGTCTTGCGTAAAAATCTGCGCTAGCAAAATAGTGGCTAAGGGCATAATGGCCATAAAGATCGCAGCCAATCCTGCTTCAACTTTAATCTGCCCCCAACCGATTAATGAAAACGGCAGCACATTGCCAAATAAGGCAGAAGCAAACACAAAACCCCAGATTCGTTTACCTAGAGGAAGGCTTTGGTCATAGAATTTCATGACGAAATATAGGATAACCAATGCAATCGCTACCCGCATCGCCGCCAGCGTTATTGGCGGAATCTCTCGCACAGCAATGCTAGTAAAGGTAAAGCTAGAGCCGAACAGCAGCGCTAAGCCAATTAGCCAGGCATAGTCAGTGAGGGAGGGGGATTGCTTTGCGGTGGGATGTTGGTCCATCAGTGGGGCTCAAAAGGGGCAAGGTGATTGTACCTTTGTTCGAGATGTAGCAGAATAAAGGTTATGGATCCAGCACTACCCAATTTCGACGACGTCACCCAAGTACGAACCCGAATAGCCCCTTATGTGCACGTCACACCTGTGCACATGTCGGCGTATCTGTCTTCATTGTCTGGTTGCAAGCTTTTCTTTAAATGCGAAAACTTACAAAAAACCGGCGCATTCAAGGCGCGCGGTGCATGCAATGCTGTGTTCTCATTACCTGATGAACAACTGAGTAATGGGGTCATCACGCATTCTTCTGGCAACCACGCGATGGCGCTAAGTTATGCCGCGGCACAGCGTGGCACAACAGCAACGGTTATCATGCCTAGTGATTCACTTGAGTCTAAAAAGAATGCAGTCAGAGGCTATGGCGGCAATTTAATTGAATGCACGCCAACACTAGAAGCACGTGAAGCTACGATGCTGGCAGAGCAGGCAAAAAGCAACGCAACTTTTGTCCACCCGTATAACGATCCGTTAGTGATAGCAGGGCAAGCAACGTGTGCAGCAGAATTTCATGAGCAAACCCCAGAGCTGGACATACTCGTTACGCCGGTCGGTGGCGGTGGC
>CALJAA010000131.1 GCA_938028465.1 uncultured Granulosicoccaceae bacterium
TATGGATGCGTTTCCTAACTTGGGTTTGATTGCCAATTACGGCGTAGGGTACGACACCATCGATGTTTCTCATGCAACTGCAAACGGTATATCAGTCACTAATACGCCTGATGTATTAACCGATGATGTGGCCGATTTAGCTATTGGGATGTTACTCGCCATCTCACGAGATATAGTGGGCGCATCTGATTGGGTACGCACCGGAAAATGGGCTACATCCGGCGCTTACCCTCTGCAAAGAACGATTTCAGGCAAAACGATTGGTATTGTGGGTTTGGGCCGAATCGGCCATGCGATAGCCACCCGGCTTGAGTCCTTTAAAACGGACATCCATTATTTTGCACGCAGCGAAAAGGATACACCTGGCTGGACTTTCCACTCTGATCTAATTGATCTAGCAAAAGCGGCTGACATCATGATGGTTGCAGTATCTGCCGGGCCTGATACACAGGGTATTATCTCAGCTGACGTGATTAATGCGCTCGGCCCAGACGCCGTGTTGGTTAATAGCGCTAGAGGCAGCACCATTGATGAAGAGGCATTGATTCAGGCGCTTCAAAAAAGGCAGATACGTGCGGCTGCGCTTGATGTTTTTAACAATGAGCCTGCAATCGACTCACGATTTATGCAGCTTGATAACGTATTGCTACAACCGCATCAATCTTCTGGCACAGTTGAGACACGTCAACGAATGGGCGAGCTACAACGACAAAATCTGGCGGCCTTCTTCGCTGGAAAGCCGTTGGTAACGCCTGTTAATTGAAGCCACAAATTAATGAGTTAAAGTAACCGAGCGCTATGCGCTTGCGCCTTCGATAAGCTCAAAACCAGTGTCGGTAACGCGTGTCACATTCTCGCCTAGCAAGCGTGCTAGTACCCGTTCTGCAGATAATTTGCCCATTTCAAAACGTGGCGAACGCACGGTAGTAATCGGGATAGGCATGGCGCTGGCGATCTCCAAGCCGCTAAAGCTTGCTAGCGCGATATCGTTTGGTATCTCAATGCCAGCGGCCAGGCAGTGCATCATGGCACCGGCTGCCACGGCATCATTAGAAAAATAAACCACATCGACATCGCGACACTGTTCAAGTAGTTGGGGCATGTAGTTACGGCCAAGGCTAATGCCCGATTGGTCGGTAACGGTCAGCTTGTGAATAAAATCGACGGCGTGCTTTTTTATTTCGTTTTGAAAACCTTTAAACCGCAAAGACGCGGCATGATCGATTGAATGATCTGAACCAAGATACGCAAAGCGTTTGTAGCCCTTGTCGAGCAAGTGTTTTGCCATGACTCTACCGGCTTTGCGTTGATCCAACCCAACACAAATATCAATGGGATTACGTACTAACTCCATAACTTCGACAATGGGGCATAAGGATGACTGCAGCACCTGAACGGTTTTGGGTAAATGGCGTGCACTAGCAAGGATAAACGCAGCGGGGCGCCAACCCATCATGGTGCGCACCATATCCAGCTCGCGATTTTTATCGTACTCGCTTATACCAATTACTTGCTGATAAACCGTGTTTTCCAATCCGGCGGCTATACCGGCTAGTAGTTCGGTGAAAACGATGCTATCCAAGGTTGGAACAATAACAGCGATTTGCGTACCTCGCGATGCCGCCAGTGCGCCAGCAATTTTATTGTGCACATAGCCAAGCTCATCCATGCACGCTTTGACTTTCTCGCGTGTTTCAGGCGCGACGTTATCGGTGCCGCGAAGCACGCGAGAAACGGTCATTGTGCTGACGCCTGCCGCTGCTGCCACCTGCTCAATGGTTAGCGGCTTGCCATGTTTCGAATTCGCTGCCATATCAACATTCTAGAGTATTCATTGTGGTTTAAACCAATAATCTGAATATTAAGAAAATAATGTTAGCGCTAGACATTTTAAACGCAGCGCCGTATATTCTGACTAAGTCATATGATTGGGGAGAGGGTGTGCCGGGCGTAGAACTCATCGATGTCGCTAAATCGTATGGCGCTACTGAAGTCATCCCCAATCTGAATTTATCAATAGATGAAGGCGAATTCGCCGTAATTGTCGGCCCCTCTGGTTGTGGTAAATCCACCACCTTGCGCATGATCTGCGGCTTGGAACCCGTCACTAGCGGCAAAATTATTATTAAAGACAAAGACGTCACCAAGGCAGCGCCCAAGGCGCGCGATATTGCCATGGTGTTTCAATCCTATGCCTTATATCCGCATATGGACGTGGCGGGCAATATGTCATTTGCTTTGCGCTTGGCGGGTGTACCAAAAGCGGAGATAAAAGAACGCGTCGATCACGCTGCAAACTTACTTGAACTTACGGACTACCTGCATCGTAAGCCGCGGGATTTATCTGGCGGCCAACGGCAACGGGTGGCCATGGGGCGCTCAATTGTACGTGATGCCTATTGTTTCTTATTTGACGAACCCTTATCCAACCTCGATGCAAAGCTTCGATCATCTATGCGTACTGAGCTTGCGCTGCTGCACAAACAATTAGCACGAACCATGGTTTACGTAACACACGATCAAATTGAAGCGATGACCATGGCCGATCGAATCGTGATTATGGACAACGGCGAGATACAACAAGTTGGTACACCGCGTGACGTCTATACCTCGCCTAACAATCGCTTTGTGGCAGGCTTTATAGGGTCACCATCCATGAACTTTCTCGACTCTGTCATCACTCGAGAACAAGAGCAGTTGTATGTGCAGGGGCTCGGCTTCAAGATACCTATCCCTGACCGATTACGTCAACGTGCTGAAGCCTGTACTAGCGCCGAACTTACCGTTGGGATGCGGCCTGAACATTTTTCAGCCTCTGATGACAGCAGCGGAAATCTAGCTGCGCTTAATCTTGATGTCGATGTGGCTGAGTACATTGGCTCGAGTCAGTTTCTCGCAGCGCGCCTTGGGGAGCAGGCCGTGACCGCCACTGTTGATGTGGGGCCTGATGCAGAGCCAATGCGTTCTGGACAATATTATTTTGATACCAACCGGCTGTATCTGTTTGATCGTAAAACAGGTATGGCTATATAGAGCACGGCGATAAGCAGTGCGATTTTCGCTCACTTGGAGAATACAGCTATGTCAAAAAAGTGGATATCAACAACCTTGGCCAGTGCAGCCCTCGTGCTTGCATCGTCCACGGTACTAGCCAATCCGTACGAAAAGTTTAAAGACACCACCATCGTTGTCAGTTGGCCCGCATTAAGTCACTTCGCGAAAGCAGAAACCTTGATCGATGAATTCATGGAAGAAACAGGCATCGAGGTTGAGATCGATGCACTGCAGTACCTTAAACTTCGCGATCGTCAGATATTAGAGATGTCAAAAGGTGAAGGGGAGTACGACGTCGTATCCTGGGTTGTTATGTGGAAAGGCGAGTATGTATCGAAGGGTTTGCTAACACCTTTATCGCAATTCTTTACTAATGGTGCACTAGTTGATCCACAATATGATGTGGACGATATCGCAGACGCCTACTTGCAAAACGGTGGCATTGTCGGCGGTAAAAAAGGCTACATGCCAGGTAAATCCGGTGCAATGTACGGCGTACCTTTTGGCGCTGAAACCTCCATCATGGCCTATCGCAAAGATATTTTTGAAGAGCAAGGCATTACACCACCTGCAACTTATGACGAGCTGCGCGCAGCAATGGCCAAGCTTAACGATGCCGGTATTCCCGCACTAACGTCGCGTGGTAAAACTGGACATCAAGTTACAGCGGGTTGGTTGTTGCACCTGGCACCACTGGGCGGAAAGATATTCGATGACGAATGGAATCCGGTATTTAATAACGCTGCGGGTTTAGAAGCCGCACAGGTTATGCGTGAAATCGCGCAAACCGGCCCTAGAGGTATTGCAGCATTTGGTTTTGGTGAAGCTGCTGCGGCCTTTTTGGGTGGCGATGCAGCGATGTATATCGACACGTTAAAAATTGCAGCAATGGCTCGCGATCCAAAGCTATCAAAAGTAGACGGGAAGGTGGGTTATGCCTTGCACCCTGAGGGTACTCGATGCGGTTCAGAAACAGGTGGTTTCGCGATGGGCATTCCAGCCAACTCGCTAAACAAAGAAGCGGCGTTTTTATTCATCCAGTATATGACATCTAAATCAGGTGACAAGCGGATGGTTGAGCTCGGTGGCGATCCAATTCGGATGTCAACATACGAGCACTTTAAAGACGACTTTGCCGAGTACCCGGTAATCCTTGAGCAGCTGCCATGTGCTGATGCCGATTGGCGTCCGCTTATCCCTGAGTGGAATGAGTTAAACATCGATGTGCTTGGGCAAGCATTGACGCAAGTGATCACCACTGATGATCCAATTCAGCCGATCATGGATGCAGCAGCAGAAAAAGCACGTGCCATCATGGAACGCGAAGGCTACTACGCTTGGGCTGATTACCGAAAGTAGGCTAGTAAAGGATGCTACCGGCAGAGTTAGAACTGACGGTAGCATCCGTTTGAATACCGCGAATAAACACAGGGATCACTCAA
>CALJAA010000132.1 GCA_938028465.1 uncultured Granulosicoccaceae bacterium
TGATTTCTCCTGGTGCGCTTACCGTTTCATAGGCAAATATTACATACGGGCAAAAAGCAATGTTAAGAGGGTCGATAAGAACCATCTCATGGGAGTGTTTTGCAGAGCAAAATTGCCAAGTTTCAGCATGTGTATATACGGTATTACTGATTCCTACGTCAGGTGCTGTTCGGTTGAGCATCTCACCCACTTTCGCGTTAAAGTCAATAACAAAACTCTGATTTAAAATAGCAGATTCAACATCACTACGGACATCATCAAAAAGGGCATTTACCGTAACATAAGAAATGATGCCTTCATCATTTTTCGCTTGTGCCGTGGACCCAAAAGAGAACAATAGTGTCGAGACTATTAACACTGCGGTGCGTATGGTGATTTTCTTATGCATGGCCGGATCTCTGTCTATTGAGTTTTCACAGATCGTACCGAGCCAATTTTTACTGTGCATTGATTAAAATCAAATATTAGTATTATTAAGTTACTCGAATCATCTCAACTAAATTAATCGTCCGTTCAGTACTCTAAGTTAATGCATTCGTAGTAAAGCAGTGACATGGAAGCTGTAATGCTTTTTTTGTGATCGGACGCAGCCGATAGCTGACTATTAAATATTAACCTGACCAATATAACGCCTACATCTTCGGCCGAAACGAAGGGACTCGTTTGTGCTACCTGCCCAAAAAGAGCACCGCAGTGTAGGACCGAGCTAGCTAGCGAGGTGAACGCACGGGTTATATTGTCACTACAGGAGCTTGCTGTATTAATAGTAGAACAGCTAGCTTACTGCCTATTGCCTATTGCGCGCTGAGAAAATTCGAGTGTCTTGCGCCCTTACTCATGATTCTAGCACTCTTCTACTTCGGGCTTGCCATCAAGCTGAGGTATAGTCTAATAATTATTAATTCCTCAGTTACAAAGGACAGCTCCCCATGGATACACTCCATACAAATTTCAAACGAGTGGTGGCTGCAATACTACTTTGGACTCCCTTCTCGACGACTTATGCCGTTGACGTTGAGGTTGTAAATTTTGAAAGCGCGGTTTATCCACATAGTGCCTTCAAACTTCGACAGGCAAAACAAAAAGGTGTCGAGCTTGAGGCTAAAAAAGGACTCATCGTTTCTGGGCGGCTAACTATACCGAAAGGTGTTGGCCCGTTCCCGGCTGTCGTTCTGTTACACGGTTGCGATGGAATCGGGGCTTGGAATGATGCTTGGATGCAGCGCTTAACCAAGTGGGGATATGTGGTGCTCGAGGTCGATAGCTTAACACCGCGTAGTGAGGGTTCGATTTGTGATAGCCCTTCTGATGTAACCGTGAGTAGTCGCTCTTTGGATGCACACGGGGCCAAGAATTATTTGATTGCTCTAGATGTTGTCGATCCGGCCCATATCGCCGTAGTCGGTATGTCGCATGGAGGCACAAGCGTTTTATCAGCGGTCTCCACCGATAATGTTTCGATGTTCGACGCATTTCAGGCTGCGGTCGCTTTTTACCCTTGGTGCGACGAGCTTAAGGATATCAACGCCCCGCTACTAACGCTAATTGGTGCAAAAGACGATTGGACTCCGGCGTCACGTTGTGGAGAGACACTCCCGAAAGCCAACAGCGACCACGAAGTCGACCTAAAGATCTATCCAGACGCTTATCATTGGTTTGACTTAGAAGGGATTGATCAGCAACTGTTAGGACATACGCTCCGTTATGACGCTGATGCAACTAGTGATGCGGTCATGAAGGTGCAACAGTTTCTCGAGACGCATTTGCAATAACCCTTGTTTTCTAGTTTTCATATTTCGATCAATTGACAACTATGGATCAAAAAGGGAGAACGAAATGCAGGTTAACAAATACATCAAGCTCGCCTTACCAGCAACGGAGATCTAGTGCGCTTTTAAAATCGGCTGCGGGAAAACAATTTCCCGATGGAAGCTTCTTGGGTTGATAGCGAGCCAAATTTGGGTCACGAAGTGCCGTTTTTATAAAATCTTCCAGATCGTCAAGCTCCCGCCTATTGAGTCCCAATGGTTGAAATTCACTTGCCATATTTGGTGTGTTTCGTTGCGGAATTCCGCGATTTTTATAGCGCAGTACTTGTTTTATTGTATTAAAGGATCCGCCGTGCCCGAAGACTTTGGTGTCCGCGAGGTTGTAAAGCTGTGGCACTTTAAACTTATAATCGTCATCTGGATTACCAGTGAAGTTTCCTCGTCCACGAGATACTTCTTTAGATACGGAGCCAAGAATATGCTTTTTACGAGTATTTAGATCTTCGAATCCTACATTGAAAAACATTTTATCTTCGTCATTAACGGCCGAGCTTAATGCCGGGCCGGTATGGCAAGCAACACAATTTGCTTTGTCTCGATCAAAAAATAACAACGCACCTCTAAGTTGTTTGGAACTCAACGCAGTGCGATTTCCTTTTAGCCAACGCTGAAATGGTGCCCGGTTTGCCAGAATCGTTCTTTCGAATGCGGCAATAGCCTTAGCTGCTCCCAGAGCTTCATCGGTAACGTTGCTATCAGATGGTATGTAGCCAGTACCATCAGGAAAAGCATTTTCATATAGCCTACGATATTTAAGGTTGGATTGTAGTATTGAACCTTCGTCGAAATTTAATCGATGCACTCGAGTTCCAGCGAGAACTTGAGTTTCCAAGCCAGGCAATCCAAATTTGTTGACATTTGCATTAGGCGGACCAACTGTTAGAAGGTTTGCAGCACTAGAATTGACACTTCCGTTGGCGTTACCCAATGCACCATCCCACAACATGACGTCCTGATACGCCGCGTTAAGGGCCGCCGGTGACGTAACGGGTTGAAAATCTGGTTTCGTTGGATGTCCGTCTTCGGCATCCGGATTCATTCCCTTTGCCAAGCGTCGTTTTGCACCTCGTCTCGCAAACCCTGAACCACCGTCTCCAATCCCTTGTGTAATTCCCGCCTTAAATCCTGCTGCAGCATGATGGCAAGTGGCACAGCTATAAGTTTCTGACCGCTCAAGAGAAGCAGTCGCAGTAGCAACACCAGTTTCATGGAACAGTAATTTTCCAAGCTCTACTTTGGCTGCAGTGATTGGATTATTGACCCTGTCCTGAGGTATTGCTGAATAATCTCTACTTGAGGGCAATTGGAATGCCGACTTTCCACCGTGTCTCTCCAAGGCTTCAGTTAACTGTTGGGACAAGTGATTGCGGTTATCGTCTGCAACCGCCGCGTTATGTGCAGCAAAAACCAATAACAGGATTAGAGCTAACGCACGTGGCTGTACACGAAGAGACTTGAGTGAAAGCATGTGGATCTCATTGGGTCATCTGAAAGTCTCAAGTGCTGCATTGCACAGGCGTACTCTCTCCATAATTTATTTGCATATGCACGAGCCTCAAGTTCATTTTGAGCCGCCGAAGAGATTGCACTGTTACCAATTTGAAAGCAATTATGATTGAGTGTTTAAGTGGGAAAATGCACTTGAGTTACCGAATAATTTTCACCATGCCCGCAAGCGGCTGACGCCTAATTGCAGTAAAAAAGTACAAATACCCCTAATCACACTGGCGCAAATAACCAAATCCAATTTGCACAAAACCATTGGCAACCAAAATAGAAGAGCTTAGCCGTGCAATATGACGACTCGATAACCGGACGGAATAGAAGAGCTCTTTGTGCTACCTGTACAAAAGAGCAACGCCGTGTAGATCCGAGCCAGCTTGCTGGCGAAGTTGATCGTCTGGTTATGTTGGCGTCTTATGAGCATGTTTTTATGCTAGCTGATTAGCCTCCAATATGCCAATAGCAATACTTATCGGAAAGATTCGAATATAGATCTTAAGCTAGGGTAAATTGTTCCAGCTGGCACTACCCCATTCCAAGGACTAACCTCACTAGCGAAGCCACAGACACCTTCGTGCCAACTTTCGAACGCGTCAGAGTCCTGTATGTAGGTTGCTACGCTTCCATTTGAATCTTCAATTTCGATCACATAGTAAGTGTTCCACTCTTCTCCAGCAATACGCGATGGATCGCAAGATGGGTACTCACTCGGTACCTCGCCATAGATACCCAAATACTGTACCGTATTCATTTGTGCACCGTAAACTCCTCCGAACACATCTATAGAATGATCCTCAGAGAAATCATCGACCATTTTTTTTCGAGAGGCACTGCGTGATTCGATTATTGACTGCATACTATTTCGATCATCACCGATGTAGCGAACTTCATGAATTGTAAATGTTTTAGAACTAGGCTTCCACGCATATAGTTCAGGAAACTGTCTGCCGAAGGCCCCAACATCAGTAAGCTCGACGAACGGATCTGTACAAACACCGGCCAACACGCAACTCATAGAATTGTCTAAGGGCACCACAGGAACACCGTAAAGAGTAGTGATGTGAGCGACCTCAGGACTAAGTATTGAGCCATTTGGGGAAACTATAGAACCAGCTGGAAATTTTTTGTCAGAAAAAACAAGAGACTCATTTTCTGAGTTAGACAAGGTAAGAACATTATCAACCAGCTCTATAGTTAACTCAGCCTCATTCATTTTATCGATTTGTATATTCTGAATGCGAATCAATTCAGTTGCATACCCACATAGATTGTCATTTGCGCTCATAGAGAACATTAATTTATTTTCATTTATTTGATACGTGCCAACATAATCGTTGCAATTTCTCCTGCCAGAGACCTGAGAGTCGGTGTGGCTCAACTTGAAAGTGAACGCCAACTCAGAAACAGACTGGCGCCCGCCATCAGCGTAACTCCACGACTCAAGCAGCCAATTCCGGTCAGAAACGTCCTCTAAAGTAAGCCTGTCGGATCTGTTTTCTGAACACGAAGAGGCCAACAATAGAACGACTAAACCAATAAGTATTTTCATCATGCGTATAGCTCTCACTAAGCTAATAAATACGATTTAAATAGAAAGAACCACCAGTCAACATAATGCCTACTTCACCGGCCGGAACTGAGGGAATCGATTGTGCTACCTGCACAAAAAAAGGCCCACAGTGTAGGACCGAGCCAGCTTGCTGGCGAGGTGAACCGTCTGGTTATGTGGTTGCTTATCCAAGTCAAGTAGTTCGCTTTAAACTATCCGACAACCAGTTCTGTTTTTCGATCCCAGATAGTATTGCCATTCTCTGTACAGTCATTATAAGCCGACAAGTTTGCAAAAAATGACAGCACGGGTATGCCCAACCAAAACCCGTAGACCCATACATAGGTTGACCGAGCGAGAGACCGCCCTATATCGACAGTTGACCCGTCCTGAGAGCTCACCTTCATGCCGAGCAACGCCTTACCGGGAGTGGCATTCCATTGAGCTATAAACATCGCTTCAATAGGAATAAATACAATCCATCCAATATAAATTACGGTAGCTTCATTCCAGTCAAATGAGGAGAGTAGAAATAAGAGGAGTGTTGTGAACCATAAATAATCAACACTTCTAGCCAGAAATCTTTTAATCGCGTTTTTCTTTGAGACATCCATATTCTTCAACTTAGAGAATCAACAACCAACCAACATAACAGTAGTATAAAACGCAAAACCCGCTTAATACTGCCTATGCGGATATGTTTTGTAATTGTCCTGTTAAGTCTTTTTTACGCGTGGCCAGCGTCCAAAAGCGGATTAAAACGGTAAAATAGTTGTTCATGCGACTACCCTAACTAATCAGCGATGAGCCACATTCTAATCGAGCGACAAGGCCAGGTTGGCTATATTACGCTTGACCGACCAACTGCACTCAATTCCCTGACTCACGATATGATTCGGGATATCCACGCCGGTATCCGTACACACGAGGCTGATGATCAAGTTGATGTATTGGTCATTCGATCCTCCAGCGATAGAGCATTTTGCGCTGGCGGTGATATGAAAGCCACACGCCTACTAGCCATCGACCAGCAATGGGGTGAGCTGCAAGCTTTCTTTGCAGAAGAGTACGCACTCAATTTACATATAGCGCAATGCACGAAACCCTATGTGTCACTGATCGACGGTATCGCCATGGGCGGTGGTTTGGGCTTAAGTGCGCATGGCGATTATTCCATCGTCAGCGAAACAGCGCGCCTTGCTATGCCGGAAACAGCCATCGGTTTTTTTCCTGATGTTGGCGGTACCCATTTTTTAACCCGACTACCCAACCACGCTGGCTTATGGTTGGCCTTAACCGGTATTAGCGTAAAAGGATGTGAGGCGGTTGAAGTCGGTTTGGCTACACACTGTGTCCCAGTTGATCGTTGGCCGAATTTAAGCAAAGCGTTGGAAGAAGGCGGGCGCCATGCGCTCAGCGATACTTTAGATGCATTGGCAATGGAGACTCAAACCAATGCATTTACTAATACCATGGAAAATCGCAAGGTATGGTTCACTGCAAATGATCAATCAGCATTGAGGCAAACTCTGTCAGCTGCCAGCAATAAAAACGACGATGCTGCAATGCTGTTAGCTCGGTTAGACGCCATGTCACCATTCGCAATGGACTTAACCCGACGTTTATTGCATGAGGCAAAAAACCACGATCTGGAAACCTGCTTGCAGCTGGAATTAAAAGCCAGTGTAGAAGCCGTCCGACATCCGGATTTTATTGAAGGGATTCGGGCAGTACTGGTTGATAAGGATAAGGCCATTTGGATTTAGATCGTCCGTGAGTGGTCGGATGATTGGGATAATGGCCACTAGCAAATGTCATGAACGCCGTTGTGATCAAGCAATGTAGATATACATCTACCCTGTTTCGTCAGCTGTTACAGAAACTGCATTATCTTGTTTTGCCTGTTGCTGAATATTTCTGGTTAAGAACATCAACACCATGACAACAAACACTAACAAACCAGTACCCACTAACAGTGCGAAGTCTTCAAATTGCAATAACGAATACAATATTGCATAAAGACCAGTCAGCATTAAGAACACCATACTCGCCCTGATGAAACTTCGCAAAGCCATCCATACATAACAGCTGATCATTGAAATCGTTAGCATGGCAGCGCTGGCATACGCTGCGATGAATGCCGTATGCTCTGATAGTGACAACAGCACCAAAAAGAACAAGCTTAGAGCCACGCCAATCAATGCATATTGAACAATGTGTAGTTTGCGATCGATAGCCATTTCAAAAATGAACAAAGTCAAGAACGTAAGGCCGATAAAGAGAAGGCCATATTTGACTGCACGGGTTACTTGTGAATATAACGACACTGGTTCAAACATGGATACGCCAGCAGTAAACTCCAACAGATTGACATGCTCTTGTGAGTTACTCCAACGCTGTTGATAGTTACGTGCGAGATGAGGGATGGTCCAGGTCGCATCAAATCCGTCATTATCGATACGATGATCGTTCGGTAGCGCACTACCGCTGAAACTGGGATGTGGCCAGGTAGAACTTATACTGACATTGGTGGTTTCACCGAACGGTGTGAATTGAAATGTACCAGAACCTTTTACATTCATGCTTAGTTCAAGCTTCTTAGCGCCCTTATGAGAAAAGTCGATCTCGTTTAAGTTCAATTCTGCATGGAATCCGGAAGCAATCTCATTTATTCGAGTACCAGGCGATAGCGCTTTATCAATGTTCTGCCATTTAAACGACTTAACACTGTTAATGGCTCGAGTATCGGACAAGCCAATGGTGAGCCATGCTTTGTTCCAGTGAATCGTGCTGATGTTATCTGAAAGGGAATTCACATCAAAAGATTCAAAGTCGGCCTGGACCATTACATCAGCGTTGTATACCAGTGACTTGAATATTCCTCGCTGTCGCATCTCATCAGCTATGTTGACATCTATCTTGAGTGTGTCCGGCAAGAAGTAGGCGTTATGTGTAACCAGCCTTACCTTGTCAACAATGCGTTGCTCTCCATTGGCATCGGTTATGGTTTCCTCGGTTTGCACCGACTCAACATAAGGTACTACAACTATGGCTGCAGATAAGGTTTGCGGCTGTCCCCAAGTGCTGGCGATATCGTTCAGCACAGAGTTGTATCGGAATCCGCGTTCATCAACAGTTTCATTTACTAAACCCAACGGCACCAACATCAATAAGGCTAGTACGCCAATGATAATTGATCGCAAAGTTAGTGATTCGCTCATGCCGTTAAAGTAAAACGTAGCTGGTCGGTTTTGTTTGTTCATGATAGTCGTCAGAAAAATCCGAATTAACACAAAAAAGAACCACGCGAAAAGGGCCAATATTGCTAAAACAACGATGTAAAACAACAGGCTGAAAAACACGACAGGTAGCTCAATTTCATTTGAATGAGCACTACCGTAACGTGGTGAGAAGGATGATTAATGTTTGAATTGAGATGAAATATGGTTAACACACGAAAATAGCAGCAGGGTCTGCCAACGACAATGCAAATTTGCGTCACACTATTTATATAAATTTTAGAAGAATTTTTTATTCATTGATGAAAAGCTGAAACGATTCGATTTTTACTTAATTAACGATTCACTATTTCGTAACGCGCACCGGAAGCTACCCGATGGCACAGAATGCGTGCTCACAAAGATTTAAATCGTTACTGCTAACATTTTACGCCGGCAACTAAAAATACTTACGTTGATCAACATAACGTCCCATCACGATAAACGTAATTCAGACCCAATCTCGACGAAATGGTTTCAACGCATTTGAGTAATTAATACCTTATTTTTATTAATCAGCATCTACCTGGCGAATATAGCCGTGGAATAAATCCATTGGTTAAAGAGTTTTTTTAACGATAGCGAGAGAGCACCAAAAATGTATCAGCGTCTCAATCTGAAGACTTAGATCGATTCCCAGTTGTAACGTGCTGCATAATATTTTTCAATGTCTTAATAATTTTTTGCCGTTCCGATGTAGACATCTCTTCAGGATCAAGATTAATTTCAACGCCTCCCAGATTGAACGCTAAAGGACCATTTGGGCTCACTGCATTTTGCCGCAAACTATAAACAGTATAATTGCGCACGGGTTTGGTAAAACCCTTAACTGTCTTTGGTTCCTGCTCATCTGCATGTATACAGCCTTTTACCAGCGAATAGGTTTCGTGGCCAATCAGAATACCGCCCAGATCGGCGGCCGACTCAAGCCTCTGGGCCAGGTTAACTTCACTACCGATGATGGTGTAATCCATACGATCATCACTGCCAAAATTACCGACAGTGCAGTACCCTGTATTTATGCCAATTCTGAGCCCGAATGGGTTTTCTATTCCGCGATTCAGCCATTGTTCATTAAGCGCCTTCATTTTCGCTTGCATTGCAATGGCCGTTTTGACACAAGCGACTGCATCTTGCTGAACACCCTGCGATTCGGGGTCGCCAAAAAACAACATAATGGCATCTCCAATATATTTGTCGATAGTGGCTCCATATTCGAGCGCCAGCTTGGACATTTCAGTCAGGTAGTTATTTAATAAGCCAGTTAGTTCTTCGGATTCAAGCCTATCGGCTGTTTCTGTAAATCCAGACAAATCGGTAAACATGATTGTTAGTTTTTTTCGTTCGCTCGCAAGTTCAACGTTTTGATCTCCTCGGAATATGGATGAATAAATTTGTGGAGACAAATATTTGGAAAGTTTCGCTGACAGGCCCTCAAGCATGGCGTTCTTTTGAACCACCAAAGTATTGGCTTGTTCAGCTCGGTTTTTTGCTTCAATCAAGGCAATTTCAGATGTTCTTTGTCTTGTTACGTCCGCATAAATCGCTACGGTTTCCCCCTGGGTGGTTCTATGCTCCTTTACTTCTATCCAGCGTCCATCGATCATCTGATAATTAATCAATTCGCCAGGTTGTAGGTGTTGGCTCATCCGTTCACCAACCCATTCCTCCTGACGCACTTTCGCATCTACAACAAGATTGGCGTTACATGCTGCCCGAAGTAGGTCTTCAAATGAAACCCCAGGCTTGACGAAATTATCAAGGCCCGGGTAAAACAATTTACCGTATTGCGGATTGCACAGCACAAGGCGGTCGTCGCTATCATAGAGAGAAAAACCCTCCGAAATGGTCGCTATTGCATCGACAAGACGTTGCTGAGCATCTGCGACCTGACGGAGGTTTTTTTCTTCAATCTCAACAGCCGTATCTCTGAAAATTGCTAGGGCATCAGCCATTTCGCCAATTTCATCAGCACTCTTTGATACTGGAATTTCCGCCCTCAGATCGTTGCCGGATATCGCGAGCATACTTTTTCTAAGTTCGGTTATGCGAGTCACAAGATGCCCGTCGATGTATAACCATGTAAAAGCAACAATGACCAAGATCGCTAGGCCGCCAACGGCTATGCCGGCAATTACTGGTCGGTCGTGAATCTGTTTCTCATGAGCGACGGCATTTTGTATTTGCCCTCGAAGTTCAACCACAAGACCATTCAAAGCGTCTCTCAATTCAACTAGGTCACGGTCCGCTAAAATGGCGGCTTCGAGCAGTGTGTCCAGATCGCTGTCGTCGGCACTGTAAACCGACATTGTCTCCTCAATCTGATTGGTCACTTGTAAATGTGTATTGACTACTGTTTGAGAAATCGTTGATTCAACAGTTTTGAATGCATCAGATTCTGAAATTTGTTCAAATTGCGCAGAGATATCACCCCAGATTATTTGAGGTTGCGAGAGGGTATCCTCATTGTTTTGATCCATCCCCACGAACTTGGCCGGAATCCGTTTTATCTCGCTACGAAGCAGAGCCAGTTTTTCCAGAGCAATAAAATTACGCTCAATCACCGAGTTTGCTGACGAGATGTAATTTACCGCAGATTGAAGCTCTCGAATAAAATAGTTTACTAACACAATTTGCAAAATCAACAGACCGATAGGAACGGCCATTGCAAGATTTAGCTTGTTGCGGATCCTCATTAAGGTCGTTCCGTTATCAGGCGCTTTAAAATCTGCATTAGCTCATATCAGTCGCATCAAATCTTGCCAGCAGACCGCCATTTTTTGAATATGGGTTCAATTTGCTTTACGGCATCTCGAGTTGCTTGCTCAGCGGTGCTACTGCCAGTCACAACACTTGCGAACATTCTAGGAATAATTCCAGCTCCCATGGTTTCGTCAATGGCAGCGTTGGAGAAACCTGGATAGCCAACGTTGGTCGCGGTGTCGAAAACTTCAAGCAAGGGCTGGTAACGACCAGGTCTTGCCGGGTCTTCTTTCACCAGTTTTTCAAAATTCGTAACCGATTGCGGATAAACAGGCATGTTCTGGAAACCGCCCGATAGGAAGCTTTCCTGAAACCGCCCAATGTAATCTATAAGAAATTTTTTCGCAGTTTCCTTGTTTTGCGCAAACTTCCAAATAACAAAAGTGTTTAGGCCGAAAATCGGGCCGATGCGGCCATGGGGCCCTTGGGGGATAGTGGTAAGGCTCAGGCTTTCGTTTACGGGAAGTTGCTTATTCTCGGCAGCGCGAATGATCGACATCGTATCGACGGTCAGGTTGCCATTGCCAGCGAGCATAAATTGATTATTAGAAGATGGTCCCCAGGAAAGCACTTCCTTGTCCATTGCTTCTTCAAACAACGCTTTAGCGAATATCAACGCTTCTCGGGTGTTGTTACTATCAAGCGCAACGCGACTGTCGCTGTCTTGAACATAAGAGCCAAAAGAGTAAAGTAGGGCTCGCAATGTGTGTTCGCTGTTATGTTCCGGCCCTATGCTGAAACCGACCGGAGCATTATGCAATAGTTTTATCGCACGCCCGCCTTTACGAATGTCATCCCATGTGTTTGGCACTTTGCCAACAGCGCTCCAATGATCCTTTCGATAGGTAACCATCGAGGGATAAAAGCTTTCAGCAAAACCGTGATATTTTCCCGTTTTGGGATTGAAGCATGATTTATCAACAAAGCTTCGCGCACTACCGAATCGTGCTTCGCATTCTTCGATAATTTCCTTGTGATCTATTACATGGTCTTCAAGTGCGGCACGAGGGCTAACAAAGAGTACAAGGTCATGCCCCTGGCCCGCTTGCGCCTCCGCCATCGCCAGTTTGTTGATGTCGCCAAGGCCGACATTGGTGACGCGCACATCCACATCGTTTGATTCACCCCACTGTTTAATGAATACGTCGTTAAACCAGGTTTCACTTGCAGGGACAAAATTTTTCCAACGCAGTATACGTAATTTTTTCCGCTGTGCTTTTGCCGAAACTCCAATTACTGCAGGTCCAGCAACTGTAATAATCGAAGCGACACCTGCTGACTTAATCAAGGACCGCCGCGTTATACCTTTTTTATGGCTCATAGGAAATTGCTCCCCAGTTTGAGTACCGCGAATAATTACTTAAAAAGCGACCCACTCCTTTTAAACCTGATTCTTAATCTAGCAAAAAACCACTCTTAACTCCAGCCCAGAACGAAGGGGCTCGTTTGTGCTATCTGCACAAAAAGAGCACCTCAGTGTAGGTCCAAGTCAGCTTGATGGCGAGGTGAATTGCCTAGTTACGTTGTCGCTTCAGATGCACGAGATGATAATAGCTTAAGTGGCAGCATAGCTCCCGAACTACTTTGGCGGTACAGATCTATTGCAAAACAACCTCCACATGAAAAGTCTAGCAAATCTAACAAAACAGCGTAGTTCTCTCGCATTTAACCAAAATAAATTCGCAATTAACCTGCTGCCATTCAAAACACCCTTAATAAACTACTATTCATGCCGCCAGCTGTTTATTCGCATGATTAGGATGTCAAGAGAATGAAACGCAGGATATGGCTCTTAGTAACCATGTTACTTTTCACTGCAAACACAGCAACCGCTGATGTCAGACACGGTTTTGGGGCAGGTGTGCAGTACGCTGGTTTTTTCGGGTACCAAGCTTCTGTTCAGTCTGGCAGAAAGAATTTTAGGTTCGGGCTGGGATACATAGGTGTGTCAACCGGCTTCGATTACTTTATAACCCCCCGTGTAGCGGTTGGCATCCAAGCGTTTGGTAGTGTGTTTATTTATGGTTCCGGGGTAAATTTAAATTATTATTTCTCACCGATGCCATCTGCTGGTTGGATGATTGGAGTTGATGTTGGAAGAGTTCATCTCTCACCAGTGTTTGGAGAAGACTATACCGAAACTGCGTCCTTCATATCAGCAGGATATCGATTTTAATACCGCCAAACTAGATACGATCTATTTCTACTATTTTTGCAATGGGACATCGGTTTAATCTTTCGCGGTTTCAAATCCCAAGTGCAACTGTTGGGTCTAGTCCGTAAGCTACCTGATTTGGTGTTTGCATATCAAGACATTTTCTCGGACGATTGTTTAGTCGTCTCATCACACGCTCTAAATCCGTCTGTGTGATGGTAGTAAAGTCCGAACCTTTGGGAAAGTATTGCCTCACTAGGCCATTTGCATTTTCGTTAGCGCCTCTTTCCCAAGAACAATATGGGTGAGCAAAATAAAATTTGGCTTTCAAAATACGAGCAATGCGTTCGTGGTTTGTGAACTCTCGGCCATTGTCCGCAGTCATCGTTATTATTGGTAGCCTTGATTTTCTTAACGTGGTTACGATTGCAAACTCTACCGAGGCGGCATCCTTGTTTTTGACTTTGAACAGGTAAGTTAACCGGGTCTTCCGCTCGGTCATCGAAACAATGGCCTGCTGGTGGTTTTTGCCCACAATCGTATCCAATTCCCAATCTCCTATACGACTGCGTTTTTCTACGATAGCTGGCCTCAAATCTATAGAGATTTGATTTTGTATTTTTCCGCGACGGTTGTACACACCGTAGCGCTTTGTCCGCTTCTTTTGGCAACGTAGATACTTATGCAGTTCTCCACCACAATACTTATCCCAGTAAATGTGCTGATAAATCGACTCATGACTAACTGGTTGCTCGCCAACGAAGCTCAGCCATAGGCTAATCTGCTCTGGGCTCCAATATTCTTCCAGCAATTGCTTGACTCGTTTCCAGGTGTGTTCGTTTATCCCCAGACGTACCTTCTCTTCTCGACGTTGCAAGGCAAGTCGGTGTGCTTGTCTGGGGCGGTACCCTCGGCGTCCAGAGTTGCGTGAAATCTCGCGACCCACTGTAGATTTGTGCACTTCTATGATGTCGGCTATCTCTGATTTGGTCTTGCCAGCCTTCAAAAGCGCGTAAATCTGATATCGTTGCTCACTGGTGAGCTGTGTGTAGTTTTGCATTGATGCCACTCATTCTTGCAGGAACGATTGGTAGCAATACTATCGCAGCTTACCTCTTCATACCTGGCTGGTTGAGTTGCACTTACTATTTGAATTCGCCTTTTAATTCAACATTTGCTCGCGGATTTGATCGGCAATAAATTAAAAAAGTTGATCGACCAACATAACGCCTCGATCATCGGTCGGAACGGGGGAACTCGTTTGTGCTACCTGCACAAAAAGAGTACCGCAGTGTAGGTCCGAGCCAGCTTGCTGGCGAGGTGAATGGACTTGTTATGTTGTCGCTTAGAGGCTTACGCTGATGATAGCTGAAGAGTCGGCGAAGTGACCAAAGCTATACTGTTACCTTGATGAATTAAGAATCACTGTATTGCAGGCGCAGGAAACCAAATGCCCAGCTCTGCACCTGAAGGCAAATGCACTAAAGTTCCGTTTTCCCGCATTTTCAAAATTTGCATACCGCCAAACGTAATAATAACTTCATTCCCCTTACGTACCCATTGATGTTCCCCGAGCTCCTTTATTTTAAGCAAGGTGATTACCTGATTAGAATCGAGGAGGTCGGGGTTACTGGGAGAAATTACAAAAACACAATCGCCTTCATTAGCTGCAAAATCTGGATGAAACAGAGTAAAGCCAATATGATCCTCTTCAATGGATTGAAAAACGATCGCATTAACTGTTTCATCAGCCATTGCAATTCCCACATGTACAGAAAATAGAATGAATAGTATGAGTCTCATAATGGTGGAACTACTTTTCAATGTTGCTTCGAGCAGCGAATTTTCGAATTCCGGGCGCGACTAATGAAATCAGTATGGCATAAACCATAAACTGTAATGTAGCGTATGAAAACTGTGAGCCGCAATCAGCAGCACCACTATAATTAAAATTAGAGTAGATTTCATAAATTGGATATGCGAGCAGCGCACAGACAATGGCAACAGCTATTTTTCCCAACGGACTCCTAAGGGTAAGCAGCATTCTGAATGAAAACAAGAGTAGGAGTAGCGATAGGGCCATATAGGCCGCAGGATAGCCTAATCTTACCCAAGCCGAAGGCACAATAATGCAAGCATGTGCATTGGCAGGAAGGGCAATTAAAAGAATAAAAGCAAAGCGATGATTCATATCATTCTGTGCATATTAATTTCTAATTGGAACAAGATGATCTAGTCGCCGCTAGGCACGTAGTTTCTAGATTTTTCTCTTCCATGCCATTGGTTTTATCATAAAGTTCGACCGACCAACATAACGCTTCAATAACCGGCCGGAATGGAGGGACTCGTTTGTGCTACCTGCACAAAAAGAGTACCGCAGTGTAGGTCCGAGCCAGCTTGCTGGCGAAGTTGATTGACTGGTTATGTTGTCGCATTAGACACTATCGC